>JAFGHM010000106.1 GCA_016930135.1 Thermoplasmatota archaeon
ATCGGTTACGACGTCCCCAGCTGTCACCCCCACTGACGACGGTTTTGGTGTACAAGGACACGCCGAACGTCCCGGTCGAGCCTAGCGGTGTTCCAATAGGGAGGCCACTATAAAAGAAGTTGCACCTGAATGCGCATCAGGCGCTGTTTGAAGATGTCCTCGGGTCATGTTCTAGTACTCGGAAGTATTTGCGCGATAGGGTCGTCCAGACTGCACTGGCCACAACAGAGATAGTCGACTGGGAGCGGATTGTCGGCCTCCTTGAGAACGCACGGGCCACGGTTCGCATTGGCAGGGTTTTGGTGACGCCCTTCTGGCTGGGGCTATGGCCCAGGCCGAGAGCTGATAAGATGATTGTTGGCGCACGGGAGGTTTTCGTTCCTCACGGCTCTGAGAAGGAATCTCGTGCGTCCTCGCTAGCCCTTCACATGCTCTCGCACGCCCCTCCTTCTGCGAGCGATAAACACGATTGCGAATACCATGAATCCGGTGGGGATCAGGACGTCCCCGAACTCCGGGATCTTGTCAAAGATCACTTGAATCGGATAGGAGGTGTTCTGTGTCCACTGCCAGCAGATGTAGTCCGAGTCAGAGGCGGAGTAGATTGAGGTCAGGAATTGCTTGGGATATGTCGTCTGAGGGTCGACCGTAAGGGCTGACCAAGTCCCACTCACGTTCTTCTTGCCCATGATAGTCGTGCCTACTCCGTCTGTGCCCGTCTCAATCCAAAATGCGTACACATCGCCCGTTGAGGAATCAAGAGATATTGTCGGGTAGAGGTTTCCATAAGGGTTGGCTACAGAGTCAAGGCGATAAGGAACAGACCACGATGAGCCCGTGTTGTACACGTAGTAGATGAACGGCTTCGGGATTGACGGCTGCTCATGACCGTTCCCGTAAACGACATGGATCACACCGTTACCGTCAACCAGGGCACAAGGAGGAGCGTAATACGTGTTGGCCAGATTGCCGGACCCAATGTTGTATATCACGGTCTCTGCGGACCATGCACCGGTGTACTTCCGCGCTGCGACGTTGCCCATATAGCCATAGACTGCCCACATATCCGAGCCTGAACCTGCGGGAAGGACCGAACCCTTCACGTTGTATCCGGTGACGGAAGTGGACAACATGTTCCCGCTGTGCACGAACGAGGTTATGCTGTCCGTCGAGGTACTTCGGAATACGGCCAGGCCGTACAGTGGCGTCGGGGCGGTGTCTGTGAGATTGCTGGACATGACCCATACATAACCAGAAGCGTCCTTCGAGATGAAAGTGTGCTTCCGCGACTTCGGATTGTCGGAGACGGCCAGAGTCTCGTCTTCACCAGATGCCCAGGATATCGTGTGTGTCGATGGTGTAACCGTCCCTCTCTGCAAGGTTACGTAGATCGTTGCCTCAGAGGTGTCCCCCACTGCATACACGATGTTGTTCGCCGAATCGTACCAGATAGAAACCAAGTCCACACCTGCTGTGTTGAAGGGCGCCCCGACAAATGTCCATGTCGCGCCGTTGTCAGCGCTGTATTTGTAGACCGTGTCGCTGCCGTCCGAGTAGAAGCTCCAGAAGTTCGTGCCGTCGTGGAAGATCTTCCTCTGGTACGACATCGCCGTGGCCGTGGTCAGTGTGACTGAGGAGTCTATGGGCCACGCCCTCGTCCCCAGCATCCCATTGGACAGCGAATATGTTGACAAAATGCCGGGAACGAATTCGGCTAAGTCCGACCTGCCGCTCCAGCTAGTCGTCTCGAATATGAAGTCGATGGCGCCCTCAGAGCCTAGGTCCGAAAGGGCTATGCCAACCTCGAGTCTCCTGACATCGTTAGCCGCCTCCACGGGGGCGCCGGATTCGACCCAGCTGCCTGACTGATACTTGAACATCGTCGAGGACGTTATCCTTCCGAAGAGGCCTCTGACCTCGATCATCATGTCGGCGCCTATGCTCTTGGATGAATATGCAACATCCAGCCCCGTGTTCTGGGAGTAGTCAGTGTCTACGTACACCCTTGTCAAGTCCTCGGCAGTCTTCCTCTTGGGTATGTAGGTCCCGCCCCCGCCTGAGATGGGCTTGGCGCATGCCTTCGGGACGTACGCCCCGGAGCACATCTCGCCGCGAACTGAGACGAAGAAGAAGGCGCTGAGAGATGTGTTGCTAGCCCCGGTCTCCTGTATGTCGATGTTCGCGTTCTGGACGGGGACTAGGTCAGAATCCTGATAGGTCCTTCCATGCCAATCAGCGAACGCACCGTCGATGACTACGTTTTCAGGTGGGCTTGTCAGGTAGGCTCTCGCGCCTGAACCAATGACAAGTACAGAGTCGAAATTGGATTCGACTTCCTCCTCTGATACGACCGCGTAAACAAGCTGCCCTTCGCTGTGCGCTGATGTGTCCACAATCACATCATATGTTGCCGGCACTCCTATCCTGATCTCTCTGGCCGTGAACGAGGACACTGGTTCACAACCGGATACGGTCGGAGTCAAGGCGCTTACGGTTCCCGAACCCCCAAGGGCCAAGAGAGTGAGGCTTAGGAACTGGATATCGGTTCCCAGACCCACTATACCGGAGTCTGTGACGTCGAGTCCGGGGGTCTGGCCCACGATCAGCAGCCGCCCTCCGACGGGCACAGGGGCGCTGAAGCAGAGGTTCTCCGCCTCGTCCTTTGACACGATGAGTACCTTGGGGTTCGCGCTGGCCACTTCGCCCAGCCGAGCTCTCCCCTCGACCTGCGCTCCGCTGAGCACACACTGGGAAGAACCCGCTTCAAGCCAGGAGTTCCAATCGTGCTGGTCACTCCCGGAACCATAGAGATGGACCGATGACGACCGCACGCTCCCGTTCCATCCCTCGAGCATCACACGGTAATCAGCACCTATGCTTCCGACTGCATACCCTGTGGTCGAGTCGCTGTCGGAATCTATGAATATGCAGATGTTCTCCACGCGAGGACCGGCCATGACGCTGGATTCTGTCTTCAAGTAGTAGAACAGATCGTCTCCGGAGAAAGCAACAGACCACTCCTCTAAGTTGATTGTGGCGGATGCGGACGCCCTCAGGGCCGGGTAGCTCTGTGCGCCTGCCCACTCCCCGAAGTCCCCGTCTACTACATACGAATCTGAGGGCTCCTGCGAACTCAGCAGCAGTAACGAGGGGATGACGATCATGAGCGCGACCAGAAAGGCAAGAATACGCCAATGGTCAAGGATTCCATGTCTCGATACGCCTTTCGGTTGTACATGGCCGTTCGCCCGGCGGCCATTCGAGATTCCCATGCCATTGACCAGCGAGACCCCATTCGTTGCTCCGAGGCCGTTGACGGCACCGCTGCCGTTCACCAGACCTGTCCCATTTGTTGCGCCCGAATCATATCCGGCGCGCCTGCCGTTGATGAAGCCTGTGCCATTCACTTTGCCCAGTCTCCCGGGCCCCTCCTTCCCGACCAGGTCTGGCATCTTGGTCGTAGCGGCCTTCAGTTGTCTCTTCTTCTTGGGCTTCGACTGTTCCATGCGACGCATCGTCTTCAGAAGCGCATCAAGTGCCTGGTCTGCCTCATCTGCAGCATTGATCGATTCGGAGCTGTCATTGCTCGGCTGCTCTTCACCGAAAGGCTCGAATTCGGTCCCGCAGTGCGGGCACTTCGACACATCGGCAGGGACATAGTGACCGCACACTGGGCATAGCGTCTCGAGGACGCTCTGGGCATCGGCGGCGGTGCCCTCACACACCGTCGTGGGCTCAGTGGGCTCTTGTCCCGCGCCTACCTGCTCGAGCTCGGGGAACCTGATCTCTGTGTCGGCGCGTCTGGCACCTTCCCGGACCTCCTCTGTGGTGAAGTCTGCCAGCTCGCTGAGATCCGCCAGCACGCGGTCGCACTCCGGACAGCTCTTCGAAGTCCATGGGATTAGCGCGCCACATATGGGGCACTCGACCTTGTTGGCCTTGACGAAGTCACAAGAGCATTTGGGGCATTGCTTCTCATCTCCGGTCAGCAAGAATGAGCAGTTGGGACAGCCGAAGCGCTTACGCTTGATGCCGCCCTCTTGAGCCTCGCTCTTCATGATCTGGTCGAAGAGCTCATCCAGAGTCGCCTCTAGGGGCTTCTGTTCGGGGAGAACCAGTTCAATCTGGCACGACGGGCAGGTCTTCGAACTCCTCGGAACCAGAGAGGCACAGAAAGGGCACTCGAACTTGGTCTCCTCCGTGAAGATTGCTCCGCATCTCGGGCAGGCTAGCTCGTACCCTGAGACCCTCGCACCACACGAAGGGCAACCGAACACTGTTCTGTTGAACGCGCCCATGATCTGCTGCGTCCGGAGGCAAAGGTTGGCCACATCGCTTTGGATCTTCGGCGATGCGACCAGCACTGCCTAATTCCTCTTAGCCGTGGTAGATATATCCCCCTTCTCGCATGACAATCAATTGTGATACTCACGCCGATACGCCCTTCATGGACATTGCATGGACTTGCCTGTCCAGTTCCCTCCACGAATGATCTCCCTAGAGTGTCGCGTGAGACTGAAGGGGCGAATTCGTATCTCTGGCTTCGTCAGGTGCTTGGCTGATGCTAAGGCGTCGAGCCCATGGCACAAATACATCCGACTGGAATCGTGATTCACATATGCTACAAAAACTCATACTATACCTGACAGAAGAGCGAGCCATTTCGGCCGCATCATGATAGCTTAATAAGCCGCCCAATGCAATCCGCCATAGGGCAGAAGAGGCCCAGAATGGAGGAGAGGGGTTCGGACCCTCCTGAATGGCGGGATGTCGGTAGTGCCTTTCCAGCCATGCTTATGATTTCTGTTTGCTCTTGCAGCTTCGCCGAAATCACCAAGTAGCATGTTGAGAACAAAACAATGGGTGAAGGGGTTTGTGTCAGGCCAGTACCAGGTGTCTATTCCTCCATGTACACCCAGATCTGACCGCCGCCGAGGCCAGTCTTGTCCCATGTCATGCCGTAGTCACCGGTCAGCTCCAGCATCAAGCGGTCCATGCTCCTGTGACCGTTGTCCTCCAGGATCAGGTGGAACGACACATCAAAGCCGTCTACCCATGCGTAGCCCCAGGCCTCCGCGCTGCCAGTCCCGAGGTCTGCATCGTAGTTGAACACGATGTCATCGAACTGGTAGGCGTGGACAGTTACGCCCTCGTCACGCGCCTGCAGCACGAACTCGCTCATGGCTATGTCGCTCGCGTTCAGGTAGCATCCGAAGGTGTTCTTCGCTCCATCGCTCTTCCACCAACCTCCGCCTCCTGCGCCCGTCATTTCCTCGTCCTCGTAGTCATCCTGCGCGGCAACCACTAGGCCTGCAGAGAAGACTACCGTGGCAACGACCAACGTTGCTACTCCGAGCAGTTTCTTGTTCATCTTCTCTATCCTCCCCACCTTCGTGGGTTTCAAGAGCGCCTAGGTTCGCTCTGCTGGCGAGACCGCTACTGGCCGTATATAACAAGAAGGACTCAGTTATCATCCGTTCACAGCCAGAAAGCCGCGATTCTGCGTTCTGGAGTCCTGCATCAGTCGCATCGCGGAGCGTCACAACGATATCAATAATGAGAAGAATGATAAGAGGTTTGTTTGCGTCGCAGGTCCGCTCTTCCTGCGGCGCAATCGCAGGCCAATCCGGGCCTACATGTCGTACATGTTGTTGTAGTCGTCCAGGTCGCTCGCCAGGTTGATGATCTCACACCTGACGGGGTCCGTCGGCAGCGGGTTGGAGCCTACCGGATAGTCGCCCGAGAACAGATACTCAGCGTGCTCGATCATGTCCTCGACGTCCGACGGCACACCGAAGGCGTTCATGTTCAGTACGGCCGCTATATACTGGTGTGCGAGGATTATCGTCGCATCTCCCTTGGGCGCCATCTTCAGGATCTGCATGTAGGTCTTGCCAGCCACAGCACCCGTTGTCCACGGGAACACGTCGCTCGGGGATATGCCGACCCACGCGCCTGGGTGGTTCCGCCAATAGCCCTGGGTCCTCGACTCCAAGGGGACTTCGACACTCAGAGGCTCTTCCTCGTCTCCGCTCTGGGCGCCGTAGTAGTTCGCGTCACCCGAGTATATCGCCCTGAACCAGTAGCTGCCTCCGCTCGCCGGCGTGTACGGGTCGGACGTGGCCTCGCCGTTGACCAATGCAACGGGAGATCCGAAGTCCATCCACTCACCAGCTCCGACCTTCACCTGGAACTGGACCGTGCCAGTCGGCACCGGGTACAGGCCGCCCAATCCGGTCACCGTGACCGTGTCGGTCACGGATTCGCCGAGCATGATCCGGTCCGACGACAGAAGGGTGGTGACTGTCGGAGTTGCCTTGTCTACGCAAAGAGGCTCCTCCTCGTCTCCGCTCTGCGCGCCGTAGTAGTTCGCGTCACCCGAGTACATCGCCCTGAACCAGTATTGCCCAGCAGTCAGAGGCACATATGTGTCGGATGTGGCCTCACCGTTCACCAAGGCGACGGGGGCTCCAAGGTCCATCCACGCCCCCTCGCCTATCTTCACCTGGAACTGGACCGTGCCAGTCGGCATCGGGAACGGAGCACCCAGGCCCGTCACCGTGACCGTGTCGTAGACGGACTCGCCCAGCACGATCTCCCTTTCGGAGAGCAGCGTCGTCACTCCTGGCGTCGCCTTGTCGACACTCAGAGGCTCCTCTTCAGCTCCGCTCTGCCCGCCGTTGTAGTTCGCGTCGCCCGAGTATATGGCCCTGAACCAGTACTGCCCAGCACTCAAGGGCGTGTACGCATCTGATGTGGCCTGCCCGCTCACCAAGACGACCGGAGACCCGAGGTCCATCCACGGTCCGGCGCCGACCTTCACCTGGAACTGGACCGTACCGGTCGGTACCGGGTCCAAGCCACCAGGGCCGGTCACGATGACCATGTCAGTCACGGATTCGCCAAGAGGGATCGAGTCCGATGACAGAATGGTGGTGACAATCGGGTCCAGCTTCGCCACATTCAGAGGCTCGTCGTATTCGCCGCTCTGAGCGCCGTAGTAGTTCGAGTCGCCAGAGTATATGGCTCTGAACCAGTATTGACCGGCGTTCTCTGGGGTGTACCAGTCGGATGCGGCCTCACCGCCCACCAGGGTGACGGGAGTGCCCAAGTCTGTCCAGGCGCCGCCGTCTGACTTGACCTGGAACTGGACCGTGCCGCTCGGAACTGGGAACAATCCGCCCAGGCCCGTCACGGTGACCGTGTCGTACACGGACTCGCCCAGCTCGATCTCCGTATCAGAGAGCAGCGTCGTCACTTCTGGCGTCGCCTTGTCCACACTCAGAGGCTCCTCCTCGTCCCCGCTCTGAGCGCCGTAGTAGTTCAGATCACCAGAGTATATGGCCCTGAACCAGTATTGTCCAGCACTCAACGGAGTGTATGATCCAGACGTCGCCTCGCCGCCCACCAAGGGGACCAGAGAGCCGATGTCGGTCCAAGCACCCTCGCCGATCTTCACCTGGAACTGTACATCTCCGGTCGGCATCGGGAACGGAGCCATGAGTCCGGTCACATAGGCAGTGTCCGTCACCGACTCGCCCAGCGTGATTGACGAAGACGAAAGCAGCGTCGTCACTTCCGGCGTCGCCTTGTCCACACTCAGAGGCTCTTCCTCGTCCCCGCTCTGAGACGGCAGGAAGTTGCCCCCGCCTGAGTACAGCGCCCTGAAGTAGTACTGACCTGTGCTCAGAGGCGTGTACGCGTCAGACACGGCCTGACCAGCCACCAGTGCCTTGACGGATCCAAAGGCCGTCCAGTCAACCGTCGGCGTCTTCACCTGGAACTCGACGCTGCCCGTCGGAGTGCCAGCGCTGCTGGAGACAGTGGCCGTGTCGGTCACGGACTGACCGAGCGTGATTGTCGTGGCCGAGAGCAAGGTGGTCGTCTCCGTGGCGGCATTGTTGTAGAAGTCGACGTTGGCGGTCATTCCGCTGCCAAGGTCGAACGAGGCCGTGCCCGCCGCGATGTCCAAGACGATATTCGTTGCTCCGCCGCTGACCACTATGTCAACGTGTCCGAACCCTTCTCTGTCCTCCTCCGTCAGAGTGTACTCGCCTGAAACCAGCCCACCGAACTCGAAGTACCCAGTTGGCCATGGCATGCCGCTGGGGTAGGAGCCCATTCCAGTGTATATGGACGGTGGATTGTACGGAATATCCGGCAATCCCGATCCGAGCGTCAGCATGCCTGTCAGGTCGATTTCCCAACCATCGAAGGCAGTGTCTCCGACGTACTTGTGGCCGGTGATGATTGTCGATGGATATGCTGCGATCGGTATGGGAACCGTCTTAGCACCTACGCCCGGAACCTCCAGGTAGAAGTGCCTCGATGACCCTGTGGCAGCAGATGCGCCGTTCCAGGCCGCAGACCATGTCTGGAACTCGTCCCCATCCAGCTCGGTCGGAAGATCAGACTCCAGGCCGTTGGACCAGATGATGGTCAGAGCCAGATGGGCCCGGAAGAACAGGATCACATATCCGCCCGTGAAGTCCTCCCACGGTAGGCCGCTGACGGTGAAGTAGCGGTGTTCCGAGGGGGCGCTTCCAGCGGGACTGCCATCGCTCGATCCCGCAGGGAATGCATCCATGTAGTTGATGATGTTTGCATCTGCGGACGGAGCCTCTCCGACCTCAGGGGTCGGAATGTGTATCCCGCCCCACCCTACGGGTGGTAGCTCCATTCCATCGGGAATGGTATCTCCTGTGTAGGTGTACTGGAATCCTGTCGGCTCCGACGTATCGAACCCATCTATGTAAATCGCGCTTGAGCTCGACTGGAAGAAGTTGTACTTGATGTTGAAGTCGGTTCCCCATATCTTGCTAGAAGACAGCAGCTTCAACTGGTAAGACACGAAGTCGCCTTCGACATAAGCCTTCCCGAGGTTGGCATTCACCCATTTGCCAGACTCTTTGTTGTACCCGTCGAACTGCTCAGCGGCACCGCCGGCATTGACAAGGCCCACTATTCCAAAAGCGGACGCAACCAGGACAGCGACGACCAACAAGCTTGATACCTTGTTGAACCCCACCCCCCAGAATGCCTTGCCCCGATTGGAAGCATTCGCATTTCTTAGCACACGAAGTCTTTTCAATCTACGATTTCCGCTAGCGTAAGCTCCGCTAGCACTCTCCCTCATTAACACTGCATCCTCCTCTTCCACAGCTAAGTGGCCAGGATGGGAGCAAGACGCGGGTATATGAGCATTACGCGTCAACAGTTCGGGTGCCCCTGAAAACGAGCGCGGCGCAACTAGCGCGGAGATTGCGTCGGATTGTGTGAGCAAATCGGACTGCTGCAGCGAACGCTCTTGGGCGCTCCTGATGCAGAGTCCGTATACTATCGTGCGGCAGGCCCTTGAGCCGCAAAAGCGCATGATGGATTTGATGTGCCTGGTTATTGATGTCCTCCTGGCCTCTTGGGCACCGCGTCGCACGCACTTCATGAATGATGTTCATGTGGCAAACATAAAGAACATCATATGACTATAGATGCACATCCATTGCAGGGGCTGCTGAGAGCGATGACCGACCGACTGGTTTCATCTCAGGCCGCCCGATATCGGCTGATAGCATGCCTCCCAAAGTCGACCGAGTACTAGATTGCCCAGAGTGTGGTATGAGGGTTACAGGCAATGAGGAGGCATGCCCTCAGTGTGGAAAGGAGTTCGGCAAGGGCGTCAAGTTCAAGTGTCCTTATTGCGGGGCGCTGGTTTCAAGAAGGGCGAGGAGATGTCCGTCATGCCAAGTCGACCTCTCAGAGGTCCCTCAAAAAGCCAAGGCCCGGCCCGCCGACGTGCTGATGACCGAACTCGCCCGAGACCTGGTCGAACTCGAAGCCCTGGACAGAGGGAGGGAAGAAGGGGCTGTCTCCTGTCCTGTCTGCATGTCGGCTCTTGACGGGACCGAGTCCGAATGTCCGAAATGCGGCCACTCACTCGCGCACGAAGCCGAGGCAAAATGCCCGATATGCGGAACTCCTGTCTACGATGGATTCGCGAAGTGCCCCATGTGCGGCATATCTCTCGAGAAGGTCGGACCAAAAGCCGAACCACCTTCTCCTTCCGGCGTCGGACCCGAAGCCGCAACCACTGGGATTGTCGGTACTGGAGGGCGCAAAAGGTTGCGCCCTTGTCCCTTCTGCGGGGCCGTCGTCCCAGAGAGCTTCGAGAGGTGCCCTTTGTGTAACACCAGCTTCACTGGGATGGGGCCTCGGGAAGAGACCTCCGCGCCTTCTATCGAACCTCCGGAGCCTCTGCGCACTGAGGGCTCTGCAATCGTCACAGACCAAATCGAGGCGGAAGCGACGAAATCTGTCAAGATACGCAGACTTAGGATCGTGAAGGGCACGCCGAGTCCTTATGCGTCCTTGACAAACGCCAGCGGCCGAACAAACGGCATCGGCCACACAAATGGCGTGAAGGTCAGGGGCGCTGGAGCAGTCAATGGCAAATCATTCGTGAACGGAACCGGGGTTTCCGAGACCCCCGCCTCAGAGCTAGCAAAGGCATCGGCGAAACGCACCGCGTTCATTACTAGATGGCAACTCCTCGCAGTCATAGTGGCTGTTCTCATCGTGATCCCGGTCTTCATCGTTCTCTCACGCTCGGACGACGATAGCAGATGGTCGATAGACGGCGATTTCAGTGATTGGGCAGGGGCGACGACCTACGGAACACTGATCCAGTCATCCGCCACCACCTCGAACATCACCGAGTGGGCGGTGGGCACTCAGTCATCGGACCTGTTCTTCTACTTCAGAACTCAGGCGCACATGATGAGTTCTCCGGACCCTGAGAGCTACTACCTCTTCGTCGATTCGGACGGCTTGAACACAACTGGCTACATTGTCGGGTCGATTGGAGCGGATCACCTACTTCAGCTTACCGGATGGGATTCTGCGGTCAGATCGACTTCGCTGTCCACCTACATCTCCTCTTCGGACCAGCACAACTGGAACGCTTGGGGATCGATAGGCGCTCTCTCATACTCGCGTGAGCTGGTACGTCTCGAGGCTGGCGCCACTCTTCCAGACGTGCTTGAGGAGTCGGCTAGGTTCATACTCGTCTCCAAGGACGCTTCGGAAAGCGGTTCCGTGAGTTGCACAGCTCCGCTGGACGGCGGAGTGCTTGTCGTGCGCCAGGCGCCCGCGCCGGAGGTGGCGGCAGGACTGATCCAGAGGTCAGCTTCAACCGCGGTGCTCACGCTGAACTTCACGTGCCAGGGCGAGGGCGGTCAGGTCACCCAGATCAATCCCTCGCTTGTGGGCGCGCCACTGTCGTACAGGGAGTCGCCTTTCTCACTGGAGATGGGCGAGGCTCGCGAGATAACCGTCATGGTGGACACATCTACAACCACGACCGGACAGCTGGTCTCCGCGAAGATGCTCGCTTCTGGCATCGTCTCCACATTCGCCAGCGTGGAGATCGTGGGCTCCGGCGCGAGCGTGTACGCCGGCTCCGCCCCCTCGGTCGTCGCCGTCGACGGGGCATTTGCGGACTGGACAGACAGACTGTCGTTCGACCAGGTGGATCCTACAATCAGCCGGAATGTGGACATAAGAGCCGTCGGCAACGTCAGCACCTCGCAGAAGTCGTTCTTCTACGTTAGTGTGGAGGGGGAGATCTGTAGAGGGGCTTTCGTTCCTGCCACCGTCGCCAAGCCTTCGGGCGTCCCCGGCGGAGGTGTAGTCTTACCTACCAGGCGGACTGCCGAAGACATCCTGAGCATATACGTCGACAGCGACAGGTCGAGCTCCACTGGCGAGGTCGTCGAGCTCGCGCCAACGCTGATCGGAGCTGACCAGAAGATCGAGGTGAAGGGCCTCTTCGGCCGGATCACCTCGATGAAGGAATTCGACTATTCGTCTTCGTCTGGCAGCTGGATAGAGAGCGCGGAGCAAGTCGATGCCGCGAAGGATGATAGGAGGATTGAGGTCAGCGTGAGCACGTTGAGCCTCGGAGGGAGTGTCGACATAGACTTCATCGTCGAGACGACCTCTTGGCAAGGACGTTGCGATCTGGCAGTGTTCGATCCTTCCTCCATGAGCGCATCAACCAGGTCATGGACCGTTGATTCGCCCACAACCTCCGCGTATGCCACCTCGATGTCGTATCAGAGGAAGATGCTCTACGATGGTGTCAACCTTTGGAGCTTCTTCTTCAACGGAACGGACACGGTCCACAAGTACAGCGTGGACGACGGCTGGACCTGGACTCTGGCCGGCCCAGTGTTTACCACCCCAGGGGTCAACGAGACCTCCATCTGGTACGATCCGTCTGCAAGCAAGGTGTATGCGGTCGGAGACACATCCTCAGAAACCACCAATGTGTCGATTCAGGTGGGGACAGTAGATGCTCTCGCCCACACGATCTCGTGGACTGCGGGCGACTTCAGCCTGCAGACCTCAAGCTATGCACTAGCGGGCAAGAACACCTACGTGAGCAAGGACGCCAACGGCTACCTCTGGCTGCTCTCCAGCAACCGAAGCCAGCTGGTCCAGTCCTATCAGCTTTCGGCCTTCATGAGCTCGGAAGCGGACAGCGCAGCCTCATGGGTGTTCTCGGGGCAGATGCTTCCGACCGCTTCGATCACAGATAACGTTAAGGGTTCAATCGTGCCAGCGGGATCCGGGAGCGACGTGTGGGCGATAAGCGCCTACGCAGGCAATGTTGCGGCCGTGAAGTACAACGGGACATGGCAGCCACCCCAAATAGTGTACGCCCAGGCGGGGAGCAAGCTCAATACGGACAACTCCCCTCCCTCGGTCGTCGTGGATGGGAAGGGGGTTGTGCATGTCGTTTACGGGACTGGTCGTAAGACAGTGCAGACCTCGATACCCACGATCGAATACTCTCGCAACGAGACAGGCCTGACGACATTCACCGCAGGCATCAACCTGGACTCCCTCATACCGGCAGGCATCGGTGACTTCTACCCTACCATTTCCCTGGATGCTTCTACGGACGATGTCTATGTGCTGTGGCTTCAGAGCGATGCCACTTTCGCGCCGAAGACGGTTATGGGCAAGAAGTGCATCTCAGGCACATGGTACAACATGACCGTCGAGGCGCAGACGGCCTTCACGAAGATGTATCTGACATCGGTATACTCGGCATCCAACGAGTTCCAGTTGTGCTGGCAATGGACCCAGAACGAGACCTCGCCTTTCGAGGTGATATTCGACGGCACTATCCCGGAGCTCGGCGGTCTGACCCTGCCGTTAGCTGGTCTGATGATCATGATCGCAGTCTACAGATCGAGGTCGTGGGGCAAGGAGGAGCTGACTGGCTGATTCTCGGGAACACTCTTTGGACGGCTCCGTCATTCGCAGTCTCGTTCTGACGCTTCCATGCGAGCGATCTCGGTCATTCATCAGGACGCATGGATCGTCTCAGAGGGTGGCGCCGCACCTGTCGCACCTCATTGCCGTATCCGGGTTCAGAGCTCCGCAGTATTTGCACCTGACTCTGATTGCAGCTTTCTTCCTGAACTCCTCCACACGCCTTGCGTATCGCCTGAGGATGTAGTATCTGGCGCCCAGGGAAGCGATTCCGATGATGACGAGACAGACTGCGGGTACGATCAGACCCCAACCCACGAAGTAGCCCGGGAAGAGCAGAAACAGGCCGAAGAACAGGCAAGCGATGGCCAGCATGAGGTACATCATTGCTCGGCCTTCGGTCCTGGACCCTTCTGGGGGAAGGATCATGTCGAGGCCCTCCTCTTCAAGTGGCCTGCCGCATGAGCTGCAGAACGTCGAATCGTCCGGTATCTCTCTCTTGCACCCTGGGCATATCAACTGTATCTACATGGACTCAACTGACGCTGGTGTTTATCTGGTTTTCCTGGCCGTATTCGATTCTGATAATGACACTGGCATGGTCCCGATTCCCAATCGCCCCTCATGTTCCGATTCCGCACAGGTGCCCGCCCAGATGCAGGATGGTAAGAAGTATGCCTTTTGTCAGCAAGCCAGTAGTCCGAGTGGACCCTGTGGGATTTGAACCCACGGCCTCTTCCTTGCGAAGGAAGCGATCTTCCACTGATCTAAGGGCCCTCTCCAGCGTGCTGAGAATCCGGCAGCTATTTCTAGCTTTGCTCACCCAACAATCACGAGGATCCGGTCGACCGTCTCTCCGGCGCTGCCCAGATAGGCTCTCGGGTCGAGCGCACCATCTATCTCCTTCTCCGACAGCAGCGCCGTGACCCTCTTCTCGGCCAACAGATGGGCCTTGAAGTCCTCGCACGCATGCTGCGAGTCCATGCTGCACTTCCTTATCAGCTCGTGCGCCTCCTGCCTTCCCATCCCCTTCGAGACGAGGGCGAGGATCACCGATTCGGCCATGATGACGCTGCCTGCCCTAGCGAGGTTGCGCTCCATCTGGGCCGAGTTCACGACGAGGCTCTCGAAGAGCCCGTCCACCTTGGCCATCATGTCGTCCAGGAGTATGAAAGAGTGCGGGACGAAGATTCGCTCAGCAGAGGAATTGGTCAGGTCGCGCTCGTGCCACATGATCGCGCTTTCGTACGCCGGGGACATGAACCCCCGAACGACCCTGGCCAGGCCGCACACGTTCTCGGCCGTCACCGGGTTCCTCTTGTGGGCCATGGTGGAGCTCCCCACCTGGACACTGTCGTCGAAGAACTCAGACACCTCGGCGATCTCCCCTCTCTGGAGGTTCCTGACCTCCGTGGCGAACTTCTCCACGGAGCACGATATGTTGGCAAGAAGGGACATGAGCTCGACGTACCTGTCCCTGGCGACGATCTGGGTCGGGCCCTCCTCGGTTCCCAGCTCCAGATGCTCCATGACCAGCCTCTGGATCTCCAAGGCCTTCGGGCCGAAGCCTGCGCCGGTTCCCACAGCGCCGCTCATCTTGCCAACAAGTATCCGCGTCCTGACCTCTCTCAGCCTCTGCTGATGTCTGTGGACCTCGAGCGCGTAATTCGCGAGCTTCAGCCCGAACGTTATCGGGAGGGCGAACTGCCCGTGGGTCCTGCCGACCATGATTGTGTCTCTGTGCTCCTTCGCCCTCTTCGCCAAGACCCTTTTCAGGCCCTCCAGGTCGCCCTCGACTATGTTCAGTGCGTCCCTGATCTGCAGTGCGGCGCCCGTGTCCAGTATATCATTCGAGGTGGCACCCATATGCACGAACTTCCCGCTCTCGCCGGCCTGTTCGGTCAGGGCACGTATCACCGCGGTGATCTCGTGGTTGATCTTCCTGTCTATATCCTTCACATGCTCCAGCTTGACGTAGCGTGTGCTCGCGGTCTTCTTGATGATGTCGGCATGGTCCTGCTTCATGTTGCCGACTTTGGCGTGCGCCTGGGCGAGCGCTGCCTCCACATCCAAGAGCCTCTGCAGCCGGTTCTCCTCGTCCCAGACGGCCTTCATCTCCTGGCGGCCATACCTGAAGTCAAGAGGGCAGACTGGCATTCGCCATCACTCCAGACTACATGGGGATGCCCGAATTAATGCTTTCGCGGGAGCTGGTCTCCGGGCCGCGGCTGCGTTATCAGGCCTGATAACTGGACGGTAACTGCCTTAAATCCGGCAAGTGCTCATTCCAAGCGAGAGGCATGAACCTGGAGTCAAACGCTAAGGACGTCTCCCGGCTCCTGGCAGACGACTACTCCCAGAAGATACTGGCGAACACGTACGCCACCCCGATGTCAGCCCAGAGGCTGAGCAGGATCTGTCAGATACCCATAGCGGCCTGCTACAGACGCATTCACGAGCTCGAGAAGGCTGGGCTGCTGGGGATAGACCGCGAGAAGGAGGTCTACAAGGGCCGCAAGGTCAGGCTCTACAAGTGCAGGCTCAGGTCTGCCACCATCAGGTTCTGGAGCGGCAGGTTCGTCGTGAAGTACGACACAGAGCCAGAGAACAACGGCTCCGATGAGGTCGCCGCCCCTGTGGCTAGCGAGCCACCGACCACAGCGCAGTGAGCCGCGCTACTGCCTTCTCCTGTCCAATTCGTTGTTGACCAGCGTGATGCAGTGGTCAGCGTGGTAGCTTATCGGCCCGAGCGAGAGCCTCTTGGGGTCATAGCGCATGAGTATCTCCTCCTCGACTTCGGTCAGGTCCTGGTCGTCGCCCAGGACGAATGTGGGGTCTCCAGCCAGCTGGGCGGACCTGACATCCTCCCCCTGCTCGTGAAGGTAGTACATCTTCGACTCCTTCGAGAGGTTTGAGAGGACCTCCTCGTAGCTCCGCTCGGACACGTATATGCCGGGGGAGCACCTCCTCTCGCCCTCTCCCTTCTGGAGCAAGGCGTTCCTTATCAGCGCGGCCGTGCTCCTCTCGTCCGGATTGAGGTACTTCACCTCGCGCCCATTGATCCTTATGGTCTTGGGAGGGTTCGGCTCGCCAAGGAGCATCAGCACGATCTCCACATCCTTCCTTATGTCGTGGGACAGGAAGAAGGCCGAGTTGACGCACCTGAGCAGTATGTCCAGCCGCCCCGTCGAGCCGCACAGGTCGTCCAGCTTGAAATCGGCAGAGGTTATCGCCCTGTGGCCCATGATCACGAACCTCCTCATCTCATCACTCCTCCGCGGCGAATCCCGAGCCCTTGAGCTGCTTCATGAGCTGCCTGCGCATCTTCCGGTTGCCCAGCATCCCCTTCATGGCCTTCCTGGACATGTTGTACTGCTTCAGGAGCTCGCGCACATCCTTCGGAGACGTCCCGCTCCCTCGGGCTATCCTGGTCACCCTCGAGCTCTTTATCTCCTTGGGGTTCTCCAGCTCGAAGTCGGTCATGGACTCCATGATGACCCTCCACTTCGCGAGCCTCTCCTGGGTCCTCTCCATGTCCTGCTCCTGGAGCTTGTCCCCGAGCCCAGGGAGCATCGCGGCGAGCTTCTTGAGCGGGCCCATGCCCTGGAGCATCTCCATCTGCTCGTACATGTCCTTGAGCGTGAACTTGCCGGACATCATCTTCCGGGTGATCTCCTCGGCCTTCTCCTCGTCGACGACCTCCGAGGCCTTCTCTATGAGCGACTTGATGTCCCCCATGCCGAGCAGACGGCTGATGAACCTGTCAGGGTCGAACCTCTCGAGGTCCTCCAGGTGCTCCCCGACACCCACGTAGCATATGGGGGCGCCAGTCTCGGCGACCGCGCTCAGCGCCCCACCGCCCTTGGCCGTGCCGTCCAGCTTCGTCAGCACTACCCCGGTCAGGCCCACGGCCTCGTCGAACGCCTTCGCCTGGGGGCCGGCCTGCTGGCCCGTCTGGGCGTCCAGGACAAGGAGCTTGCTCTCGGCGTCGACCGCCTTCGCGACCCCTTTGATCTCGTCTATGAGGTCCGACTCGAGCGAGTGCCTGCCCGAGGTGTCGAATATGATGACGTCGTAGCCTGTGAACTCCCTCATCGCCCTCTTGGCTATCCTGATGGCGTCCTTCTCCTTCGGGTCGCCGAACACGGGCACGCTGATCTTCTTGCCTATCTGCTGGAGCTGGTCGTATGCCGCTGGTCTGTGCACATCCGCCGCCACCAGCCCCACCTTCATGCCCCTCTTGTGCAGGTCCTTGGCGAGCTTGCCGGCCGTCGTGGTCTTGCCCTGGCCGTACAGCCCGACCATCAGGATTCTCTGGGGCTTCGCGAGGATCTCCCTCGGCTTCCCGATCAACTTGACCAGCTCTTCGTAGACGATCCGTATGACGTGCTCCCGGGAGCTCATGCCCGCGGGGGGCTTCTCGGTGAGGGCCCGCTCCTCGAGCTCCTTGGTCATCTGGAGGACTAGCTTGACGTTGACGTCCGCCTGGAGAAGCGCTCGCTGGATGTCCTTGACGACCTCCTTGACGAGCTTCTGGTCGACGTGGGAGGCGTTGGCTATCTTCTTGATGGCGTTCCTGAGAGACTGGCCGAGACCTTCTAGTACCATTCTAGACCGCGCTCCCGGCTAGCATTCGGGCCGGATAAATAGGTTGTGCACACGACTTGATAGAGACAAAAAAAGGGAAGGGAAGGGCTAGCCTTGTCAGAAGGGATGGGATGCACTCTAACAACTAGCCCAAAATTTCCCGGATGATATATTGACGGTGCACTATATGAATGTTCCGAGCCCAGCCTTATATACGTCCTGACCTTCCAAGGACCCACGTCCAGGCTGTCGGGGCCTTATAACCTCGTTGGGCGGTTCCCTCATACTGACGCAGTCCCTCCGGTTCGACTGTTTCCAGTGCAACTCACATGTACCCCGATTTCTGCAGGACCATGATGTCCTCGGTGCTGAGCTTCTCACCGCTCCGGAACTTCTCGTAGATCTCCTCGGCCTCCTTCTTGGCTGAGGTCTCATCCTTCTCCTTCCTCGCCTTCCTGCTCCTGTCCCGTATGCCGGCTATGAGTTTGTCGAAGTCGTGCACCTGCCGTATGTGCTCGATGTGCTCCCTGTGCCTCTCGTCCGCGGCCAGCTTGGTCTTGATGAACTCCTCCTGGGCCGCATCCGCTTCCTTCCTGAGTGCATCGGCCTGCTCGTACAGCTTGAGCATCGCGTCGTGCTCCGTCTGGGCCTTCTCCGCGACCTCGGACACCTTCCTGTGGAAGGTCTCTGCGTTGTCTTTCGCCTCCCTGGCGTCCGTCTCCGCCTGCCTGACCTCCGTGAACTGCTCGATCTCCCTCTCCATGGCCTGTATCTTGGCCGAGAGCGCGGATATCTCCTCGACCAGGGCGCGCTCCTTCTCCACGCTCAGCACCGTCGTCATGTGCTTCTTCTCAAGGGCCCTGAGCTCAGCCTTGAACTTCCTTATGGAGAGACCGCTCTTGGGCATCTTCTCTCGCCTGAGGGTCATCGCCCTGTCGCTGAGCTCGTTGAACTTCCTGTTCCACTCGTCCCTCTTCGCCTTGGCCTCCCTCACCTCGGCGTTGAGCTTGTCCCTGAGCTCGCGCTTCTCGTTGGCCTGCTCTATGAAGTCCCGGACCTGAGAGTTCAGGGAGTCCCTCTTCTCGGCCCACTGCTTGGTCTTCTCGTTGAGCTCGTCCCTCTCCCTCTTCTGCCTCTCAGCCTCGGCGTTGTGCCTTGCGCGCTTCTCTTCGAGGTCGGGAATCAGCTCCGTCATGCTACTCAACGCCTTCAGAACAGACCAAGTCTGGGTGCGGAGAGGACAATAATGGGTCGTGTTTATATGCCTTTCTGTCCTGGCAGGTCGCTCCAGATGGTCGTCCAGCAAGGGGCGAGGCGGCCTCTGTCGCACTAGAAAACAGTCAACTATCGGCACCTTGCCAGCGTATGCTATCCGTTATCACATCGTGTTCTCAGGACCGATTTCCTGGGCGACACCAGTATAAGCGCTCATTCCCGATAGAAACCTTAGCAAGGGCGTCTTGCGCGAGTTGACTCGGATGAACGACGGTGATCGCCAGGATTGCGCTGATGGCCGGGAAGAACCAGCGGGAGCCACCGCGTCCTCGTCCGCGAGAAAGCCCGAGGCCCGAGGTGACACCGAGCGCCCGAAGCAAAAGACCAAGAAGATGCGCAGGGTGAGACGGGATTCTGTCGATCACACCGAACAAGAACGCTCCCTGCAGGGAGCAGGCGGGTCTGCGCAGGTCGCCGAGCCCTCACCGCCAACCGGCAAGAGGAGCTATGTCCATTTCTTCCACTTCGACGCAGGAACCGGCAAGGTCAGCTACATCGACGACGAGAAGAGCTCTTCCGAGATGATATGCGAGTGCCACAGATGCGGCACGCTGCTGCAGTTCGAGGCGAACCGGTGCCCGGTGTGTGGCGTGCGCTTCGATGAGGGCGACTCGGGCATAGTGGCCTTGCTGAGCGAGAAGAGCCTTGACTGGGACGACGCCTGCGAGATGGACTGCCCTCAGTGCGGAGAGCACGTGGAGCTCGTCCAAGGGTCATGTCCAGCCTGCGGAGCGTCGATTGCTTCGCCTGGGGATGCAGGGGCGGACGAGAAGCCCTGTCAGCTCGTGAGCTCGGAGAATGTGGTCTTCGTGCATCTGGACGTGGAGCTAGGCCAGGTCGAATACCTGCAGAGGCTCGACAGGAGCCGTGGGTTCGAGCACATGGCTGTGCAGCTGAAGGACATCGGTTCGGACGAATCGATGGAGGGCTGAGTACATGGACTCAGGAGACCCGTTCGGCCTCTTCCGGATGATACTGGACGAGTACTCGGCGCAGATACTCCAGTTGACCACTCCCAAGGCGATGAATGCGCTAGAGCTCAGCGATGCTCTCGGCATACCGATAGCGGCATGCTATAGACGCATAAGGGCGCTGAAAGACGTAGGGATACTCAAGGAAGAGGGCAAGGTGCAGTCATTGGGCGGCAAGATGGTCTCGCTCTACAGGTCCTCTGTGGAGAAGGCCGAGGTCGTCCTTGAGGATGGCAGATTGAAGGTCTTGATCGACGTCGACGGACAGGAGACGACCGACGAGATGCTCCTGACCGAAGAGGCCACGATGCTCCATTGGGAGAGGACGAAGACCTCACAAAGGAGAAGAAACGCTGTTCGAACGGCTGAGAGGAACTAGACGCCTGCCTTCTCGAGGTTGTCAGCTCTCTTCGCGTAGAGCTTGGATTCGCTCTCGAAGAGCTTGTTCTGCTCCAGGAACTTGGCCGCTTTCGTCTTGAGCTTGGCTGCCCTGGCGCTCTGGTCCGCAGCCTTCGCCTCGTTCCTGCCCGCGACCTCCTCCTGCTTGGCCATCTTCCGCTCCATCTGGGCCATCTTGGTCCTGAGAGACTCGGGGCTCAGCTCGGTCTTGCCCTGGGCGGCGCCCGAAAGCTCTGCCTGGTACTCCTTGACCTTCTCACGGAATCCCGCAGCCTTTTCCTTCCTCTCGGCCGCCTTCTCGCGGTAGGCGACTGCCTTGGCGGAGCACTTTTGGGCCTTCGCCTCGTTCGCCTTGTACTTGTGGTACATCTTGGCGGCCTTGTGGCCGAAGGCGTGCGCCTTCTTCCTTAGAATGGCGACATCCTGATACGCCTCACGCTCGGCTCTGCTGGTCCTCGCGGCCCTGATCTGGTCCTCCTGGTCGGGTTCCGGTGTCTCCACAGGTGCCTGCTTCCCCTGCGTGGACTGCGGCTCCTGCTTCTTGGCCTGGAACGACTCCGAACCGGTCTTGGACGACGAGGCTGCCTCAGACTGAGAAGTCTTGGACTTGTCCTGCCTGGAAAGGAACGAGTCTATGTCCTCGTCGGTTCTCCTCTGGAACTCGCGCCTCTTGGCCTGTTCCTCCTGGGCACCCATGGTCCCTCACCTGTCGTCTTCGGATTCGTGTCTGGGTTGATAAGGCTTTTGCTCTCGTTCCACCAACGCGCGAGCCCTTTGCGCGCACCGTGCTGGCAACGCCAATCCGAGCGGCTTCATGGCGCGCGCGCTCAGCCCACATCAGTGCGTTCATGCGTTGGTTGGTGAGGTTGTGATTATATACGTGTTCGAAACGTACGCTTCCACGCAAAGGTGTTCGCATGGTGAAGGCCTGCATACTGGTTTGCTGCAAGCTGTTGAAGACGAAGAGAATAGTCGACCTGGCGAAGAAGCAGTCAGGAGTCAAGGACGCATTCCCTGTCCACGGCCGGTGGGACATCGCCATCGCGACCGACGACCTGGATTTGAAGAAGATCGCGCAGATTGGGATGACGATCTACAAAGCGGAAGGCGTGGAGATAGTGGAGACCCTGGTCGGGTATCCGGACACGTGAGGTGGCTCACATGGTGAAAGCAATAATACTTGTCATGCTCCAGCAACAGACGGTTGAGGAATCAGACAAGATAAGGAAGATACAGGGGATCGTCGACGGATACCCCGTTTTCGGCCACTATGACTATGTCGCATTCGTGGACATGCCCGGCCTGGAGAAGGTCGGCCAGATAGCCGATAAGATACAGAAGCTCGGCTTCGTCAGATACGTCGAGACCCTCATCGAGCGGTAGCCGGATCTCGGCCAGACTCGCCAATCCAAAACCTCTTTCCTTCCACGGTTCTCATTGTGGCTCCACAGGTAACCGCGCTGGCATGACATGGATTTCGGAACACAAGAAGCCTTTCCGATTGGTTAAGGATTTATACGGGTAGCCTAATCCGCGGAACAGCACAGTCAAGGAGAGGGACAGGATGGTAGACATAACGATTGTGATCCCGATCGCGGGCCTGGTCGGTCTCGCTTTCGCGGGGTATCTGACATGGTACGTTTTCCGGAAGGACCTCGGCTCACCTGAGATGCAGGAGATCGGAGAGGCGATCAGGCAGGGCGCGACCGCGTTCATGAGGAGGCAGTACACCACCATCATAGTGATAAGCATCCTTCTGGCGGTTCTGATAGCAGTCCTCATCGACCCTAAACCATGGGTTGGCCTCTCCTTCCTTGTGGGCGCGACCGCGTCCGCCTTTTCCGGGTATGTGGGGATGTATGTCAGCGTGAGGTCCAACATACGCACCGCCTCGGCTGCCAGGCGCTCTCTCGACGAGGCGCTCAAGACGTCCTTCAGGGGCGGGGCTGTCTCGGGCATGGGCGTCGTCTCGCTCAGCCTTCTAGGCGTCGCTGGCGTGTACTACATCTTCTCGACCTTCGTGTTCAACAATTATCCGACTGACGAGATGATATCCCTGTCCCTGGATGCCGCAATAGGGTTCGCATTCGGGGCGAGCTTCTCGGCGCTCTTCGCGCAGCTCGGCGGCGGCATCTACACGAAGGCCGCGGACGTTGGCGCGGACCTCGTGGGCAAGATCGAGGCCGGCATCCCCGAGGACGATCCGAGGAACCCAGCCGTGATTGCGGACCTCGTGGGAGACAATGTGGGAGACTGCGCTGGCAGAGGAGCTGACCTCTTCGAGTCCACTGCAGCCGAGAACATAGGGGCCATGGTGCTCGGGTTGACCATGTACGAGTTCTTCGTGCTCCAGGGCTGGGACCACGTCGACGCCCTCGGATGGATATTCTTCCCGCTTGTGGCCAGGTCTTTCGGGATCTTCGCATCCCTCGCAGGCGTCCTGACCGTGAGACTGGGCAAGAACGAACAGAGGGACCCGATGTCGGGCATCAATGCGGGATACTATATCACATGCGTCCTGGCAGCGGCCTTCTTCTATGTGGCCACCTACTACATGCTGGGGGACAACTACCTCTACTTCTTCGGCGCAGGCGTCATCGGGATCGTGCTGAGCATAGTCATCGTCTACATCACGCAGTACTACACATCCGGGACATGGAGGCCGGTGAGAGAGATTGCGAAGTCGTCCACGACGGGACCGGCCACCAACATCATAACCGGCCTCTCGATTGCGATGGAGACGACCGCCGCTCCGGTCCTTGCAATCATATTCTCGCTTCTGGGCGCATTCGCGCTCGGCCAGATGGCTGCCCCCGACAGTGCGACCGTCACCGATGAGCTCATATTCGGGTTCTACGGGACAGCTGTCGCGACCATGGGCATGCTGGCCACTTGTGCGTTCATACTGGCAACTGACACCTTCGGGCCCATAACCGACAATGCAGGTGGCATCATCGAGATGTCCAAGCAGCCTGAGGACATCAGGCGCAGGACCGACAGGCTTGACGCGTGTGGCAACACCACAAAGGCCCTCACGAAGGGGTATGCGATGGGAAGCGCCGCGCTGGCCGCGTTCCTTCTCTTCGGGGCGTATTTCGAACGCGTGGCGGTCAAGAAGGGCATCACGCTCGCAGAGGCGTTCCAGGTTGACATAGCCCAGCCAGATGTGTTTGTGGGCGGTCTTCTGGGCGCCATGCTGGTGTTCCTCTTCGCCTCCCTGGCCATAAGGGCCGTTGGCAAGGCGGCGTACCAGATGATCAACGAGGTCCGGAGACAGTTCAAGGCGGACCCGGGCATAATGGAAAAGACCTCGAAGCCGGACTACGCCAGATGCGTTGACATCGCCACGAAGGGCGCGCTGAAAGCGATGGTGCTCCCGGCTCTCCTGCCGGTGCTGGTGCCCGTAAGCTTCGGAATACTCATGAACCTCGCTGGGTACGATGCGCCTCAGGCGGTAGGCGCGTTGCTCATGATCGGCACGATAGCGGGCATCATGGTCGCCAACATGTTCAACAACGGCGGGGGCGCGTGGGACAACGGCAAGAAGTACATCGAGGCTGGGGCCTACGGCGGGAAGAAGACCCCGGCACACGCGGCTGCGGTCGTGGGGGACACGGTCGGCGACCCGCTGAAGGACACCGCGGGCCCGTCGATACATGTCCTCGTGAAGCTGCTGTCCACAGTCACCCTGGTCTTCGTGGGCCTGTTCGTGGCGCTCTGAAGGCCCTGGAGGACCAACAAACCATATATATGACCACGGGCATCGAGAGGCCCGCGGTTCATTCCATTAGAGGACTGTCTAGATGTACGTAATGGCATCGAAAGAGGAGGTCGTCAGGATACCTCCCAACATGCTAGGCGAGGATTTCCCGAAGCTCGTCGTCAAGCTGGCCCAGGAGACCTTCCAGAACAAGGTGGAGGGGGACGGGAGCTACACGGTCCTGGTTCAGAACATAGACCCGCTCGGCGGCGGAAGGATAATACACGGCGACGGGGCGGTGTATCAGAAGGTCAAGTACGACGCGCTTATGTTCAGACCGGCCCTCCACGAAGTGGTCGAGGGGACGGTCTGCGAGGTCCTCAAGTTCGGAGCGTTCGTTAGGTTCGGACCCCTGGACGGCCTCCTGCACATCAGCCAGATCATGGACGACAGGATAGATATCGATGTCGAGGGCAGGAGACTCATAGGCAAGGACACGAAGCGGGAGCTGAGGCTGGGGGACAGCGTCAGGGCGCGCATAGTGTCTCTCAGCATAAACGAGAGGAGCCCCAGGGAGAGCAAGATAGGGCTCACTATGCGCCAGCCGGGACTGGGCAAGCTCGAGTGGCTCGAGGAAGAGCGCAAGAAGAGGGAGGAGAAGGAGAAGAGATGAAGATAGAAAGAGCGTGCAAGAAGTGCTCCCTCGTGACCGAGGAGGACAGATGCCCCGCGTGCGGCAGTGAGACCTCCAAGGAGTGGCAGGGGTATGTGGTGATCCTCGACCACACGAAGTCGGAGATCGCGAGGAGAATGGGCATACATGTCAACGGCAAGTTCGCCCTCAGGGTTCGATGAGTCGTTCCCGCAGAAGGACCTCGTGCTCCCGGACGAACTCAGGGAGGAGCTGGCTAGGCCCATCGGGAGGTTCGTGTCGGCGTGGGCGCTCCCGAAGCACCTGAAGGGCAGCCCGAGGACGATATCCGTGGGCGACGTCGTGACCATAACGCTCCTGCAGATGCGGATGGAGCCCGATGTGGCCGTCTTCGACTACAAGACGCAGAGGGCCGAAGACTACAAGGCCAAGGAGCGCATCGGGAAGATGAGCGGGAAGCTGGTCAAGGTCGAGAACCCCGCGGGGAGGATCACGAAGGCTCTCTGGCACGCCGTCAGGAGCGCCGTGAACTCCAAGGAGCGCATAAAGATAGAGGTCTCTGGCGAGGAGGACCTCGCGTCCCTCGTCGCCATCGCGACCGCCCCTGAGGGCGCCCATGTGATATACGGGATGCCGAAAAAGGGGCTGATGGTCGTCAAGGTGGACGAGGGGTCAAGGTCGCTAGCTGTGGCAGCCATCAAGAGAATGGCAGGATGAGAACATGGAGATCGAGATACTGTCTAAGAAGGAGAACGAGCTGATGGAGAGGACAGAGGTCAGGTTCAAGGCAGTGCACGCGAAGGAGGGCACCCCCCAGAGGGACGTCGTCCGGGAGAAGATCGCGGCAGTGCTCAAAGCAGCAAAGGAGCGGGTAATTGTCGATTCTATGGGGTCTGAGTTCGGAAGGACGGAGACCGTCGGCTACGCGAAGGTGTACAAGACGAAGGAGGCCGCCATGAAGTTCGAGCGTCAGCCCATCCTCGTGAGGAACAAGCTGAAGGAGAAGAAGAAGGCCGAGAAGAAGGCTCCTGCGGCGAAGCCTGCAGCAGCACCTGCAGCAGCACCTGCAGCGGCACCTGCAGCGGCACCAGCGGCGAAGCCGGCCCCTGCACCTGCAGCTGAGAAGAAGGCCGCTGAGAAGAAGGCATGACCGGGTGGTGAAGACACATGGCGGACGAGAAGAAGGGCGAGAAGAAGAAGGCTGTCAGGATTGCCAAGAAGGATTTCTACAAGCTCGAGGAGGGGAAGCTCGTCAGAACCAAAAGGCACTGTCCGAAGTGCGGTCCTGGAGTGTTCATGGCCGAGCACCAGAACAGGGTATCCTGCGGGAAGTGCGGATACACCGAGTTCCGAAAGAAGTGACACGGAAGAACTCGTCCGACTCGCGAAGTCGCCTGACGTGGCCGAAATGACGGCCTGCATTCCACAATGTTAATGTGGGACCTGCGCTTCCCGGCATTCTGGGCACTCGCTCCCGGGACGGGTACGGATGGAACTCTGGTTTCTGCTTTCGGCCATCACAGCGCTCTTCTGGGGCTCCGCGGGCATATTCGCCAAGGTCGCCACTCCCAAGCTCGGGGTCGCGCGCGTGGCTCTGCTGATCGCCTCGGTCGAGAGCATCATGTACACGGCC
>JAFGHM010000017.1 GCA_016930135.1 Thermoplasmatota archaeon
ACGGAGGTCCTGGCCAGTTGGTCCGTGAATTTCTGTCTTGGATCGTTGGTGTCAATTGCCATGCCAAGGATCCAGTCGATCAGCAGGAGCGGCACGAACACCTTAGATACGTTCCTCAGCAGGGCCTGGGCGATGTCCATCTTCCCGGCTATCCCAACGGCCTTCAGCCGCAGGAGCATCTTGCCGAGCGTCCCTCCTATGACATAATCGAAGAAGGCGCAGTAGAAGAAGAAGGCGATGCTCTCGATCGAGAACACGAAGAATCCGAGCCATGCGTAGCCTATCAGCCCGAAGAAGGCCGAGACTGGAATCCATATGATGAAGGCGTCTATCAAGACCGCGACCAGCCTCCGGAGCCAGTGCTCCTGGAGGGCCTTGTCTCGGCTCAGGTAGTCGAAACCGGTTACCATCGATGCCCAACTCCTTTCGCCCTCGGATGGCTCACCCGTCTATATTACTTTCCCGTGCAAGGGGGCGCCACTCGGATCGCCCGTCTCTCATCACATGTTCAGCAAAGAAGGTCTCGTCATCGTGGCGGCGTACATATCGTCGCACCTGCTTAAGAACCATCGTCCAGGTTCGCCGACCCTCTGCAAAGCGCCTAAATACACGACCCCCCACTCAGTCAGTGATGAAAGAGATCGGCCTGTTCGCGCTCATGGAGCGCGAGGACGACCCCAAGAAGTGCACTGCGGCCAAGCTGGTTCGTCTGGGCGACTTGCGAGAGGTGAAGGATGCACGGAACATTCCACGCGGTGCGCTAGTCCTCGACCCCGAGGCGGAGAAGGCCCTCTCCCGAGAGGACCTAGGAGCCGCGCAGACAAGAGGTCTCCTTGTCCTCGACTGCTCCTGGAACAAGCTCTCCAAGTTCCCGAAGGTCAAGTCCGGACTGAGGCACAGAGCCCTTCCTTTCCTGGTCGCGGCGAACCCGACCAACTTCGGGAAGGCCCAGAAGCTCTCGAGCGCGGAGGCGCTCGCGGCCGCCGCGTTCATACTGGGGGAGAGGGCGCGCGCGGAGCACATCATGAGCCGGTTCAAGTGGGGCGGGACGTTCATCGACATCAACCGGGAGCGCCTCGAGGCCTATGCGGCCGCGGAGACCAGCGCCGAGGTCGTTCGGGCACAGGCCCGTATGCTACACGCAGCGGCAAGGAGTAATGATGATGCCGTGGACGTGTAGCCTTATGTATCACATAGGCGATTCCCTTTCCCCTTTTGCCGACCTTTTGGGAAGGGCAAGGGCATCGACGACGAACTGCGGGGGGAGCTGAACGCCGAAGGAGTACACGCCGGAGGATCTGGTGGCCGTCTGGGAGGAGTTCCTGGGAGGTCAGGAGCGAAGGCACCAGGTCTCCGCCATCGCGGACCTTTACCCTGATGTCCGAAGCATGTATGTCGATTTCGCAGACGTGGAGAAGTTCGACCCCGATCTCGCGAACTACACGCTCCAGAACCCGACCCTCTCGGTCAGGTGCGCCGAGGACGCCCTCAAGCGCATGGTCTCGCATGCGCTCACGAATCCGTTCTTGCACTTCAGGATCAAGGGCCTGCCGCACGACTCGAGGATGGAGATCAGGAAGCTGCGCGCCAAGCACCTGGGCACGTTCGTGTCCGTCGAGGGCCTGGTCAGGAAGGCCACGGAAGTCAGGCCGAGGGTGACCATGGCTGAGTTCGAGTGCGCCAGGTGTCTCCACAGGATCACTGTGGAGCAGGAGGGGATGCTCTTCCACGAACCACTCGAGTGTCCCAAGGAGGAGGGGGGCTGCGGCCGGGGCACTGGCTCGACCAAGTTCAGACTGCTGACCGACCCGTCGAAGTTCGTCGACACGCAGAAGATAGAGATCCAGGAGCCGCCCGAGGGCCTCAGGGGAGGTTCTCAACCGGAACGATTAGTGGGCTACATCGAGGACGACCTTTCGGGGCGGATCTCCCCGGGCGATAGGGTCATGCTGAACGGTATACTCAGAAGCACCCAGAAGGGCACCCAGGTCAAGAGCACCCTGTTCGAGATACACCTGGACATCAACTCGATAGAGTACGAGGAGAAGGAGTACGAGGAGGTCCTCATCACGCCTGAGGACGAGATCAAGATCGTGGAGTTCGCAGAGGCCCCGGACTTCTTCGACAGGGTCATCGCCTCGATCTCGCCGACTATCTACGGCTACGATCAGGAGAAGGAGGCGCTAGCGCTGCAGCTGTTCGGAGGCGTGAGCAAGCTCATGGACGACGGCACGCGCATCAGGGGGGACATACACATCGCCCTGATAGGCGACCCCGGCACCGCCAAATCGCAGATACTAAGGTACATGGCCCAGCTGGCCCCAAGGGGCATCTACACATCTGGGAAGTCCTCCTCTGCGGCGGGCTTGACCGCCGCAGCGGTCAAGGACGAGTTCGGGGAGGGCCGCTGGACCCTGGAAGCGGGCGCGCTCGTGCTCGCGGACAAAGGCCTCGCTTGCATAGACGAGCTCGACAAGATGAACGACCAGGACAGGTCGAGCATCCACGAGAGCCTCGAACAGGGCACGATATCGGTCGCGAAAGCCGGGATAACGGCAACGCTGCAATCGAGATGTGCCGTCCTTGGGGCGGCCAACCCGAAGTACGGCAGGTTCGACGACAATAGAAGCGTGGCCGAGCAGATCGACTTGCCCCCCGCGCTCCTGTCCAGGTTCGATGCCATATTCACCATGACCGACAGGCCGAACTCGGAGCAGGACAGGAAGGTGGCGGCACACATACTCAGAGCCCACAGGAGGGGCGAGGTGAAACTCAGCGAGTCGCCCGAGACGGTGACGGAGGTCGACACCGCCGAGATACTGAGAGACAGCACAGGACTGGTCCCTGTCATGGACCGGGAGTTCCTGAGGAAGTACGTCGCTTTCAGCAAGCGGATTACGCCGATCATGAGCGACGAGGCCGTCACGACGCTCGAGGGCTACTACGTGTCGATAAGGAAGCTGGGAGAGGGCGAGGAGGCCTCCGTCCCCATAACCGCTAGGCAGCTGGAGGCGCTCATCCGGCTCTCCGAGGCCAGCGCCAGGGCGCGGCTCAGCAACATCGTGAACAAGGAGGATTCCGAGAGGGCCATCAAGATAGTCGAGTACTATCTGGGCAAGGTGGCCAGCGAGGGCGGCAGAAGGGACATAGACATAATCGCGACCGGCACGAGCAGGAGCCAGAGGGAGCAGATATATGTCCTGAGGAGCCTAGTCCAACAGCTCTCTGACGAGCGGAGGGGCGTGAGCGCAGAGGAGCTGATCCAGAAGGCGGGTGCCGAGAACATCCCTGAGGACAGGGTCCGAGCGCTCCTGAAGAGGCTCAGCGACGCGGGCGAGGTCTACTCTCCGCAGCCGGGCTACTTCAAGCTCGCCAGCGAGGAGCGCATCGCATGATCCGGGTCAAGGTTTATCGGCACGGGTCCGAGGTGCTCGTGGCCGCGTGCGACTCCGACATCTTGGGCAAGACATTCAAGTCCCGCGGTCTGAAGCTTCACATCTCGGAGGGGTTCTATGACGGCGAGAAGGCCGACGAGGACATCCTCGTGAACCGGCTCGAGATGGCCACCGTCGCGAACCTGGCCGGCAGACGCACCCTCGAGATCGCGATCAGGCGCGGCTTCGTCGACGATGGGTGCGTGATCGAGATCGGCGGGGTGCCCCACGCGCAGATGGCGAGGATGATCTGAATGTTCTGCGTCGAGTGCGGGCGCGAGGGCGCCCTCATAGGCTCGCTGTGCGTCGAGTGCTACTCGAAGCGCCACCCGGTCGCCTCGCTCCCGGACCATGTCGATCTCACGCTCTGCGCCCACTGCTCGTCCATGCAGACTGCACACGGCTGGGAGGACATAGGCTCAGTGAGGGAGGCAGCCGAGGCCGCCATCGAGGCGTCCATGATGCTCGAGAAGGGCGCCTCCATCTCCGACATCAGCGTCCGCCTGGTCGAGTCCGACGAGAGGAACATCCACGCATCGGTAAGCGTCGTGGCGACAATGGACGGGCGCACGTTCGAGAGGGAGCTCCGGACAATGGTGAGGCTGAAGCGGGGTTCCTGTACCGAGTGCTCCAAGCAGCAGGGGAACTACTACGAGGCCATACTGCAGGTCAGGGGCCAGGGCAGGGAGCTCCCCAGGGAGGTCGAGCGCGAGATGCGGGACATGGTGACCTCCAGGGTGGCAGCTATGCGCAAGTCCAGCCGGGAGGTCTTCCTCAGCAGGATTGAGAGCGTCAAGGGCGGGCTCGACTTCTACTTCAGCACCATCGGAGCCGCGCGTACGGTGGCGCGCGAGCTCCAGGACAGACTCTGCGCCGAGTTCAAGGAGTCCTCTAGCCTCTGGGGCAGGAAGGGAGGCAAGGAGGTCTCCAGGATGACCTTCCTGGTGCGTCTCCTCGGGTTCTCAAGGGGCGACGTCGCGGAGCACGGGGGGCGAGAGTACTACATCAGAGGTCTCTCCAGAGGCGTCGTCCACGCGGTGGATATCGCCACGGGCGAGGAGAGGGCCATCAAGACCGGCGAGTCAGAGAAGTGGCGCCTCCTTCTCGAACGCGCCCAGATCCCGAAGGCGGTGGTGCTGGTCGACTCGGAGCGCGAGATACAGGTCCTGGACCCGGAGACGAACTCGCCCCTGGAGCTCAGGAAGCCAGGGTCCTTCTCTCGAAAAGGAGAGCAGATACGGCTGGTCAAGACGAAGCGCGGGGCCTATGTCCTGAGCGACAGCTGGTAGTCGTCGCGTCCTTGTCCTGTTCGAGCAAAAGGCATTAATTCTATCTAGGCCTTCGGAGGGCCGAGGACTGATCGGTCATGTTTTCGGAGGGGGACATCGCGAATGCCACGGTCGAGCTGCTGCGGAAGACCGTCGTCAAGCTGCCCAAGGACGTCGAGGACGCGATAAGGAAGGCATATGCGTCGGAGACGGACGAGGTCCCGAGGATGCAGATGAAGGCCATCGTGGACAACATAGACATGGCGATGGAGACGACGACACCCATGTGCCAGGACACAGGGGTCACGATATTCTACGTTGCAGTCCCGAGGGATTGCAGGGTCGATGTCGCGAAGGGCATTGTGGAGGGCGTCAGGAGGGCGACCAAGGAGGTCCCTCTAAGGCCCAACGCGGTTCATCCGATCACCAGGAAGAACCCGGGAGACAACGTTGGAGAGAAGATGCCCTACATCACCTGGCACATGCACGACAAGGACTTCATCGAGATAACCGTCATGACGAAGGGCGCGGGCTCCGAGAACATGAGCCAGCTGGCGATGCTGACCCCGAGCCAAGGCCTCAAGGGCATCAAGGAGTTCGTCTTGAACACAGTCTTGAGAGCTGGTAGCAACCCGTGCCCTCCGACGATTCTCGGCGTGGGCATAGGCGGTTCCTCGGACATCGCGATGAAGATCGCCAAGGAGGCCCTGCTGCGACCGATCAACGAGAGGCATAAGGACCCGGAGATCGCAAAGCTCGAGACCGAGCTGCTCGAGGCGATCAACATGCTGGGGATAGGCCCCATGGGTCTGGGCGGCAAGACCACCTGCCTAGGAGTGAACATCGAGTACGCTTACTGCCACACTGCCAGCCTGCCAGTGGGAATCAATGTGCAGTGCTGGTGCGGCAGGCGCGGGACCGTCAGGATGTATCCAGACGGGAAGACGGCCTATCTTACGCACGAGGGGTGATGTCAATGGCAAAGAGGTTGAAGACGCCGCTGAGCGAGCAGGACGTCAGGGCGCTGAAGGCGGGCGAGACGGTGTACATCGACGGTGTCATGTACACGGGCAGGGACGAGGTGCACATACACGCTCTGGAGTATCACGAGAAAGGCAAGAAGACCCCCGTCGAGTTCAAAGGCGCGGCACTCTATCACTGCGGGCCGATCATGAAGAAGGAGGGCGAGAAGTGGGTGGCGGTCGCAGCGGGCCCGACGACATCCTCGAGGATGAACTCGCTCGAGCCCAGGTTCATCGAGGCGTTCGGGCCGGGCGCGATCGTAGGCAAGGGGGGGATGTCCCAGGCGACCGTGGACGCGATGAAGAAGCACGGCTGCGTGTACCTCGCGTTCACCGGCGGCGCTGCCGTCCTGGCCGCGAAGGGCATCAGGAGCGTCAGCGGCGTCGAGTGGTTCGAGCTCGGCATGCCAGAGGCCATATGGATACTCAACTGCGAGAACTTCGGGCCGGTGACCGTGGCAATAGACGCTCACGGGAACAGCCTGTTCTCCGATCTGAGCGTGAAGATCAAGGAGAACGAGAAGAAGGCGCGGGCGAAGCTCGGTCTTGCCTGAGGCCATGATGTGGCGGGTCGTCCCCGCCATTTTCATCGATTGGATTCCGTATCCGTTTCATCGGTCTCCAGGTCCTCCAGCTCCCCCTCGGATGGCCCTGCCTCTTCCTCGAACTCGTCGATGATTGCCGGAGCGGTCTCAGGCGTCTGGAACGACCTGACTCTGAGGTAGACGGCGACTGCGAGGATCACTATGGTCAAGAAGAGCGCGAGTATCATCATGGAATGGGCCATATCGAACCCGAAGACGAACCCCTCAAAGCCCTCTCGCAGCGGAGTCATCTCGAGTGTGAGCTCCGCCGGGGTCTCTTCGGTCACCAGGATCTTGCCTATCTCGACAGGCCTGTAACCGCTCTTCTCGAGATGAATCGTATAGTTGCCTTCTGCCAGCCCGGCGAACTCGAACTCCCCGTTGATGTTGGTAGCCCTCGAGATCGGCTGCGGTCTGAGGTTGACGATCGTGACCTGGACGTTCGTTAGGGGTTGCTGGGAGTCGGCCAGAAGTATCTTGCCTCTCAGTATGCCCCCTGGGAGCCCGACCATGTTGATGTTCTGCTGCACCTCGTCCCCAGAGGATATCACGACGTTCGTGACGGTCAGGGTCTGGTAACCGACGGCGGAGGCGGCGAGTGTGTACTCCCCGGCCGTTATGTTCCTTATCTCGTAGCTTCCGTCAGGTCCGGAGATGTTGTACAGAGACGTGCCAACAACCGACACGTTCACTCCCACCAGCAGCAGCGTCCCCGATCTGACCACCCCGTATAGCCTGGTCGGTTTCTCGGGGAGGTAGAAGTCAACGCCCTCGGTTCTGTTGCCTCTCGTGACCTCGACTGCCGTCTTGGAGTCCGAGTTGTAGCCTTCCTTGGAGGCCGTCACGGTGTACAGGCCCTCAGGGACGTTTGTGATGTTGTAGCTTCCGACGATGTCGGTCGCCACGGTGAGAGTGACTGAGCCGACCTGGACTGACACGCTTGCATTGAATAGGGGCGTGCTCAACGCCGAATGATACACATGGCCTGAGATGGACCCGTTCAGCGAAGTCAGCACGAAGTTCAGGGTCCTGACGCCTCCCACGGGGAGGTACACGCTCTTGGTGAGGGGGACGAAACCTGATGCCCTCGCGGTCACCGAATGATCTCCTCCAGGCAGGCCCAGCAGAGCGTAGGAGCCGTCCATTGTGGAGACGTTCGTGGAAGTGAAAGGCGATGCAACGGAGACGTTTGCGTTCATGACTCTGCCCGCGCTGTCCGTCACGACGCCGCTTATCTGGCCTCCACCGAGTATCATTGGCACTTCCGTCGTCTCATTCTCGACCACGGTGACCGGGATTGCGCTGTCCACGTATCTCGTCAGATTCCCGTGTAGGGCATAGGTCACTCCAGTGGAGTTGGCAGGAACATCATAGAAAGCCGCCGAGCCGTTGCCGTCCGTATAAGTCGGAGATCCGAAGCCAACGAGTGTGAGCTTCACGCCCTGAAGCGGCCGGCCGATCTCGTCCTCGACAGTCACATTGACGTTCCCTGTTCCCGGAGTCTGGAAGATGTTCGCAGAAAGGCCTTCGCTGGCCGAATCGCCGTCATCCGTCATCCAATGCATTATCGAGAGTGCGAACAGCAGAACCGTCAGAACCGCGAACAGCCCAGTCGATTTGATCAGTCTGGCCATTGGTCATCCGCTTTTGCTCATCATTACCTCGCGTCCATAAATACGTTTCCCGCTCGGCCGATTTTCGACTGACCTGCTGAAAACGTATTAATACGCTCACAGAATAACGAAGTAGATTCGACGGTCAGTTGCGATGATGACAAAGGTTGATAGAAGAGCGTCCACGGACGAGGTACTCTCCCTGATGCACCCGGTGGTCTCAGGGTGGTTCAGGGACAAGTTCGGCGAGGTCACCGAGGCCCAGGCAATGGCCGTCCCCCTCATCCACGGCCGGAAGAACGTGCTCGTCTCCTCCCCCACGGGCTCAGGGAAGACTCTGACCGCCTTCTTGTCCATACTGAACGAGCTGATACTCCTCGCAGGGGAGGGCAGGCTCGAGGACAGGATCTACGCGGTCTACGTCTCCCCTTTGAAGGCTTTGGCCAACGACATCAACGAGAACCTCCTGAAGCCCTTGGCAGAGATATCCGAAGTGTTCAGAGCCCGTGGGCTGTCCCCCCCTGAGGTCAGGGTCGCCGTCAGGACGGGCGATACGCTGCAGAGCGAGAGGCAGAGGCAGGCCCGTACGCCGCCACATATATTCATAACAACGCCCGAGTCCCTGGCCCTGGTGCTCTCGACCCCGGTCTTCAGCAAGAAGTTCGCGGGCGTCGACTATGTCATCATCGACGAGGTGCACGAGGTCTGCGATTCGAAGCGCGGGGTCGCTCTGTCCGTCGCCATTGAGAGGCTGCAGAGCTTCTGCCCGCGCGAGTTCGTCCGAATCGGGCTCTCCGCGACAGTTGCGCCGATTGGCGAGGTCGCGGAGTATCTTGTCGGCCAGAGGGACCATACGCCGAGGGACGTCAGCATCGTGGAGGTCTTCGCCCAGCGCGATCTCGACCTGCAGGTGCTCTGCCCGGCCAAGGACATGACCGCCCTGTCCTTCGAGGTAGTCAACTCGAAGATGTACGACATGCTGAGGGACATGATCAGAGAGCACAGGACAACGCTGGTCTTCACCAACACAAGGAGTGGCGCAGAGAGCGTGGTCTACAAGCTGAAGGAGCGCGGGCTCGAGGATATCGGCACACACCACGGGAGCCTAAGCAGGGAGACGAGAATGGACGTCGAAGGGGACCTGAGGAACGGCCTTCTCAAGGCCGTTGTGTCGTCGACCTCGCTCGAGTTGGGCATAGACATAGGCTCGATCGACCTCGTCCTTCAGATAGGCTCGCCCAAATCGGTCGCCAAGGGCCTGCAGAGGATAGGCCGCGCAGGCCATCAATACGGAGGCACATCCAAGGGGCGTATCGTGGTCTTCGAGCCGGACGACCTGATCGAGTGCGCCGTCCTTTGCCGAGCGGCTCACTTGAAGGCGATTGATAGGGTCACTATACCTTCGAACTCCCTGGATGTGCTGGCCCAGGTGCTCGTCGGGCTGTCGATCGAGCGCAAGTGGGGGGTGGACGAGGCATATGAACTCGTCAGACGGTCCTACTGCTATCGGGACCTGAGCAGGTCGAAGTTCGAGAGTGTGCTCAGATATCTCGGGGCGAAGGACGCTTTCGAGGGAGTGTACTCCAAGCTGTGGTACGATGAGGACTCCCGTACATTCGGAAAGAAGCGCGGCTCTAGGATGATATTCTATCTCAACCAGGGCACCATACCTGAGGAGAGCGACTACACAGTGTATTCCGAGCGTGGTTCCCCGGTCGGTTCGCTCTCCGAGAAGTTCGTCGAGCGGCTGTCCCAGGGCGACATATTCGTCCTCGGGGGGAGAAGCTACGAGTTCCTGAAGTCGAAGGGAACCAAGGCCTTCGTCAAGAGCGCCAGCGGCAGGAAGCCCACAGTCCCCTCGTGGACCGGGGAGATGCTCCCCCGGAGCTTCGACCTGTCCGTCATGGTGGCCCGGTTCAGGAGGGAGATGGAGGCGCGGCTCGACAAGTCGACGGATACGGAGGCAGCTTCCTGGCTGATTGGCGAGTTCGGAGTGGACGAGGGGTCCGCGACCACGATCGTCAACTACTTCAAGGAGCAGAAGCTGATGGCCGAGATCCCCACCGACACCCGACTGCTGATCGAAGGCTACGTGGACGCCTCGGGGAACAGGAGCGCCATCTTCCACTTCCCGTTCGGCCGCAGGGTCAACGACGCTCTCAGCAGGGCATACGCCTCTCGGCTGTCCGAGCGGATGAGGGCGAACGTCACAGTCTCGGTCACGGACGACAGCTTCATGCTCACCGCGCCCAAGGGGTTCGCGCTCGAGGACTTAGGCACCATGCTCAGCTCCGGGAGCCTGGAGCAAACCCTCAGGAGCGCAGTCCGAGGTTCCGAGCTGTTTCAGCAGCGGTTCAGACACGTCGCAACGAGGAGCTTCATGGTCCTGAGGAACTACAAGGGCAGGGAGCTGTCCGTCGCGCGCCAGCAGCTCAGGTCCAGCAGGCTCTTGGACGCGCTTCACGAGATCGAGGACTTCCCTGTCATGTCAGAGGCCTACGAGGAGATCATGACAGAGGTCATGGACCTGGAGCACGCCGAGGAAGTCCTGAGGAGCATAGAGAGCGGCGAGAGGCAACTTGACTACCTCCCATTCTCGGGGGTCCCGTCTCCGTTCGCGCACAATGTCATACTTGTCGGGATCTCGGACATAGTCCTCATGGAGGACAGGAGCATGCTGCTTCGAGAGCTCCACAGAAAGGTCCTTGCGAGGGTCCTGGGCGATGAGGCCGTTGGTGAATACCAGTTCGAAGCGGAAGATGTGGAGCGGTACTTCGAGGCCAAGTTCCCGAGGATCAGGACGAAGCAGGACATACTGAAGGCGCTGCGCACAGTCGGCCCCATGAACCTCTTCAGGGAGAAGGGGGAGAACATCTTCGGTCGCTCCGACGTCCCTTTCGAGACCCTCAGGCGCTGGGCGGGAGAACTGCTCAAAGAGGGCAAGGCTAGATCTGTGTGGATAGGCGAGGACGTGTATGTCAGCGCAGAACACCACCCGGTCTACGTGAGCCTTCACCGGAGGCGGATAGGCCGCTCTCGCCTGGATGAGTCCATCCTGGAGCATGTGGCGCGGCATCCGATGACCTCAGGCGAGCTGGCGGAGGCCCTCCGTGCGGACAGAGGGACTCTCAGGGAAGCCCTCAGACGACTGGAATCGGCCAACGAGATATTCAGGTCGGAGGTGAAGGGCGACCAGTTCAGGTACTCCCGGGCGCCGGAAGCGGCCCCGCCGCACAGGGATTGTCTCGAGGAGGCGATTGAGAGGCATATGGCCTACCACGCGCCGATAACCGTAGAGGATCTGGCGTACGAGGTCGGAGTTTCCGAGTCTGACGCGGAGGAAGCCCTCAGAGAACTCGTCAGGGACGAGGTCGCGGTGTCTGGACGGTTCGTGGTCGGAGAACAGCAGCAATTCATGCTGGCCAAGGACTACCTTCACCTCCGGGCGAAGGGCTCACCCGTTTTCGACAGAGAGACCATCAGGGCGCACAGCGAGGCAAAGCAGTTCGCGCCTAGGTCCTCAATCCGCGAGTTCTTCGAACAGTTCGGAGAGGCCGGGATGATATACGATATCTTCCAGAGGGTGGAGGGCTTCGACATGGAGGAGTTCGGGGAGATGCGCAGAAAGGGCGACATACTCCTGGGCAGGCTCGTAAGGGGAAAGCTCAGGTACGTCTTGGCGGAGGATGCGCCCAGCTGTCTCGGGGCGTTCAGGCGGGACCGCCTGGACAAATACGAGGCCGAGATACTCGCCGCAGTCCAGCGCATCGGCTCGGGGACGTATCAGGAGATCCAGGAGGCCGTTGGCTTCCCGTCCGAGATCATGAGGGAGCACTTCGACTCGCTGGACAGGAAGGGGTGGTTGCTGAGGGAGTACGATGAGGCGGAGTCCTGGAGCTCGAGGAACATCTACAGGGTCTGCGACATCGAGCCGGACCTCGACGGTCCCTACGAGAAGGTCCTGAGGCGGCACCTCAGAGGCTTCGGGCCGGTCACGCTGCTACATGCGGCCGCGTATCTGGACCTCGAACCAGAGGAGGTCAGGCCGATGCTCGATCGCATTGGCGCAGAGAGCATATCAGTCGGGCTCGAGCAGACCGAGATGTTCCTGATGCCGGATGAGCTTCGCGCGCTCGAGGAAGTCCAACCGTCGCAGGACGCGTTGCGGATACTGTCGCTCTACGATTCCTACCTCAGCGACAAGTGGACAGAGATAACATCCCGCTTCGGGGAGGGCTGGATATTCCCCCTCGTGAGGCACGGGCGCATAGTCGGCATGATTGAGAAGTGGCTCCTCGCGGGCTCGGTCGAGATCAGGCAGATACATCTCGACGAGCCGGAGATGCTCGGGCCACTGATCGACGCGTTCGACACCATGATGCCGTTCTACAACGCACTCGGTGTGGAGATACTCAGGATCACAAGCGTGTTCGGCACCGAGGTGTCGATGCTCGCGCAGGATGTCAAGGCCGAGTTCCTCGGGCGGGGCTTCGCGGAATCAAATGGGATGCTCGTAAAGGGAAGGCTGGTGATTGAGTGTTTCGAACAACCCGAGATACTCAGCAGCGTGTTCTCGCTCCAGAACCTGGGCGAGCGGACAAGGCTCAAGGACATGTCCGCGGCCCTGGAGAGGTATGGCGGCCTCAGGCAGAACAGCGAGGCCCTCCTGAGGGTCAGGAAGTTCGAAAACCTGCAGAGGCTGCACAAGAGAGGCGCAGTGGTCAGAGGGCGGCTCATCCCGGACAAGGTCGGCTTCTGCACGCCAGGAGTCGCCTCGGTCTACAGGTCCGCCCGGCTGGAGGACCTGGACAAGGACGAGAAGCTCATAATGCGCATCATCAGGGACCAGCAGCCGGTCAAGCGCGAGAGGCTCGTCGACCTCTCACCCTTGGGCAGACAGAGCACACTCGATGTGCTCAGGGGGCTGTACGCGTCCTCCCGCGTGTACCTGGACGGGAATCTGTGCTACGTCGCCGCGAAGCGGATCAAGATGTCCAAGGATGACGCCTGGGCCGCCGCATTCAGACGCATGTTCGATGTCTACGGCGTGATGAGCGCAGAGGGCCTCGCGAGCATGCTGGGCCACGAGATACCGATGCGAAATGTCCGGCGCATTCTGCGCAGGCTCGAGGACGAGGGACATCTCGTGAAGGGTTTCATGCTCAAGGGCTCCGGGACGCTGTATTGGGCCAGCAAGAAGGTCTTCGCGAGCCTCGGGAAGGCCGAGTTCACCTCCACTTTGGTCATCGCGCCCTCTGACAACCTCGTGCAGTACCTCCGGGCGTGCTGCAGAGACCTTCTTCCGGAGACGGGAAGGCATGCGATCTTCAGGGGAGTCGAACTCATAGGGTCTTTCGAGAAGATATCCCGCGGGGGAAGGATCGAGTTCGTGGACATCCAGGGGCAGGAAGGCTGCGAGAGTGTGGTTGCGGACTATGCGCGCAGGATGGGCGCTGCCATGTCCGATAAGGAGGACGACAGGCTCTCGGACTGGGAAATCGTGGACTTCTACCACAGGACGCACCCGGGCGCGAGTACCAGGTGGCAGCCGAGAGGATAATGTACCCGCACGGTGCTGAGGGCGGCGATGGTCGACCTTTCGCCGCTAGCCGAAGAGCCAGTACCCGCTATCGCTTTGGTCGTTGGAGGGCTGCTCTCGATAGCGATAGCGCTCTATGGGCAGCGGGAGGACAGCTACTGGGACGAGGTCGGGACCGTGTTCGCGTTCGTGCTCGGGGCGGGGATGCTGGTCATGGCGTTCATAGCTGGGACCGAAGAGGCCGTCGGCTGGTTCACGCTTGCGATCATCATCATACTCGCGCTCACGCTATTCCTGAAGCCGATGAGAGAGATACCATGGTCTGGGGTTGTCGGGGCGCTCGTCGGAGGAGCGGCCGCATTGATAGCGTCCTATCTCCTGCCTTCGGAGCTGTTTGGAGTCGATGAATGGGTCTTCCTCGTGGTGATATTCATCATCGTGGGTGCCATCGTGCACTCGCTCGTCCACTTCCTGGAGGATTTGTTCGCCATCGCCACGATGGTGCTCCAGTGGAAGCCAACGATGATCATCATCGGCCTCCTCTCACTCGCAGAGGGGGCTCTAGTCTTGACGGACCACAGCATCGGCTCGTTCCTTTGAGAAGAGACATTCGCCCCTGGGCCCGCAGAGCCTCTCGTTGTAGTACAGGTACTCCTGAGCATATCCTGCGTACTCGCCGAACCTATCGGACGCGAACTCGTGGAGGGCCTTGTACGTGCCGCCCACTCCGTAAAGCCTCTTGAGCGCGCGGGCCATCCAGACATCGATGGGGAAAGCCTCCAGCCTCCCGAAGCCAAACAGCGCCACGCAGTCCGCCACCTTGTTGCCGACCCCAGGCAGCCCGACCAGCTCGCTTCTCAGATCCTCAAACGGCAGCCGCCTCATCCTCCGGATATCCCCGCCCGTCAGGCAGGAAGACAGGGCGCCGACATACTTCGCCCTGTATCCAAGCCCGCAGCCCGCGAGCTCCTTCTCGGAAGCCTGGCCCAGCCTCCTGATGTCCGGGAAGGCGTGCACGCCCTCCGTGACTTCATCTCCGAACATGGTGCAAAGGGTCTCCACCATTCTCGTGATGCGCGGAATGTTGGCGTATGTCGCCAAGACGAAGCTCACTAGACATTCCCACTCGTCGGTCTTGACTATGCGCAACCCCCGTACATCTCGCATGCCTCTCGCGAGGACGGGGTCGCTCGCCAGGCGTCTCTGAATGCGTGGAATGTCGTCATCGGCCCGGACATGTTCTCGGACAAGGGCGACCGCATCTCCATCGTCGGGCTCGGAGCGCACCTCTAGCGTACGCCCCCGCGTCCGCAGTATGATGAGTCTCCGGCCCAAGATGCCCTTCCATGAGTCACCTTCCTTGTGCCATCTGAACGTCTGGCCGCAGGAAAGCGTGAGGTCGAGATCAAGAGGGGCGATGGTCGTCTCGTAGGTCATCTCTTGTAGCCTATCTTCCTGAGGAACGCCTTCCTGTCTTCCGCGTCCTTCTCGGTCTCGACTCCCTTCGGTTTCTCTCCGTCGATGACCCCGAGGATGCCTCTGCCCCTTTCGTTCTCGGCCACGATCACTTCGACCGGATTTGCGGTCGCGCAGAAGATCCCGCACACCTCCTGCAGGTCCTTGATCCTGTTCAGGACGTTTATCGGGTAGGCGTTCTCGAGGACGACGACGAATGTATGCCCGGCCCCTATCCTGACCGCATTCTCCTCCGCGGCCTTCTTGAGGATATCATCGTTGCCCTCCACTCTGACCAGGCACGGGCCCGAAGCCTCGCAGAAGGCGACTCCGAATCTCGCCTGTGGGACGGTGCTGACGATCGCCTCATAGAGGTCCTCCGTGGTCTTGATGAAGTGGGTCTGGCCTATTATGACATTGGCGCTCTCTGGGAATTCGACCTTGACGGTTCTCAGCTCCATTACTTCCCCCGATTCACAAGCAACAACGCACAGGTGGAAATATGTTTCTCCTGAAGGCCAGTCGCCTCGTGGAGGTTCCCTGCCCGCGACAGTTATCAAGAATCGAAATCAAAACGATTAACTATTTATCCAGGCATACCGTAAACTGGCTCTGATAGTGAAAGGAGGCCCTTCCAGTTGCCAGATCCAAGCGGGGGGAAGCTCTGCCCGATATGCGATTCTCCGCTTCAGCCCGGCTCGAGAAAATGCGGGTTCTGCGGGACCGACCTATCGATATTCGACACAGACTTAGAGGCATCCACGGGAGCGCCCGAACCCCCTCCCTCGGCTGCGGAGAAGCCATCTATACATGCCAAGGTCGAGGAGGTCCTGTCGAAGCCAGCACCAGCTCCCGAACCGCGCATTGTGAGAGAGGTTCCCGAACCCGCTCCGGAGCCAATCGAACCCGTGGTCGCCGAGCCCGTGGCGGCCGAGCCCGAGCCTGTCAAGGAGCCCGAACCGATCGTTGAACAGCCCGCGCCCGTGGAGTACTTCGAATGCCCGCAGTGCGGGGCTCATGTCGAGACCACAGCGAGCTCCTGTCCGAAGTGCGGGGTCCTTTTCGCAGAGGAGGGCGCGGACATGTTCCAGTGCCCCGCCTGCAACACGCTCGTCAGTGTCGATGCCGCATCATGCCCTGGCTGTGGCGCGATATTCGTGGAGCCGGAGTCCGAGGCCGCTCAAGAGATATTACTTGAAGAAACCCGGGCGCCCGCACCTGAGCGGCCAGAGGCCGCTCCGTCCGTCGAAAGGGTCGCTCCGAGAGCGGCGCAGAAGGAGCCGGAGCCAGTCGAGGAGAAACCATCCGTCGTCAGAGGCCTGTTCGGCAAGCTGAGGTTGGGAAGGAAGGAGAAGCCTTCTGAGCGGGAACCTGAAGCGAGGCCGGAGCCTAGTCCCGTTCCGAAGGCAGAGGGTCCGAGAGTCTCGAAGAGGCCCGAGCCCCGTCCGGTCAGCACGGCCCCCGAAGCTTATGAGGCGCCGGAGGTGCAACAGCGGCCATTCGCCCCAGCGCCTGCCGCGGCCGGTGCGCCACCGGTCAAGGACAAAGGCAAGGAACTAGCCAGGATGGTCGCGGAGATGAAGCCGCTCCTCGCACTCGCGAGAGAACGCGACGTGACCATCGGTGAGAGCAAGGATCTGATTGACGAGGCCGCTGTCGCGGGACGCGAACGACAGCTCGACAATGCTATAGACCTGGTCCAGAAGTCGAAGGCTGTCCTGATGGTGAGGATCGACGGACACCTGGGCCAGACGATCAGCCAGCTGAGCGAGGACATGAAGGTGGCCCGCGAGTTCGGCGGAGACATCTCGAGGGCGGCCACGTACATGCAGGAGCTAGCGCGGGCGAGGGCTGCCAAAGACATCGAAGCGGCATTCGTCTATGTTGACAAGGTTGAGAAGGAACTGGTCCCCATAACTGGCAGGTACAACGAAGCAAGGAAGAAGACTGCCAGCGCGAAGCAGTTCATATCGGATTGTGAGATGTTCCTGGTCGACACGAAGGATGCCAGGAGGCTCCTCGTGGAGGCGAACAAGGCCTTCGAGGCGAAGGACTTCGACAGGCTAGACACGCATCTCAAGAGCATCAACGAGACCCTTTACAAGGCGATCCCGGCCAGGATGAACGAGGAGATGGTGAAGGCGCGGGAGGATCTCCTCGAGGCGAAGGTAAAGGGCGTCAACATCACACCGATGCTCACAGTGCTCAAATCCGCCACCAGCCTCATGAAGTCAGGCGACTACTCCCAGGCCATAAGGGAGATGCGCGAGTTCAAGACCATGATGAAGAAGCCTGCATGAGGCCCGCTCGGCTATGTGAGGTTCAGGACCTCCATCTCCCTCTCCAGAATCGAGACCTCCTGGGGCTTCATCGTCTCCGGGCTGAGCGATATCACGAGTATCGCATTCGATTCCGATACCTCATCGATCAGGCTCCTGAGGAACCTGAGTGCCGACTCGAAGTTGGTGCTGCTCACTAGGTACTGGATGCCGTCGAGGACGACCATGGACTTCTCCTCCGAAGCCATGAACTTCTGGATGACATGTATCAGCATCTCGAGGGACGGAGGCACTGTCTTCTCCTGGGTGCTATCCTTGTCGGTGAGCCAGAGTATCTCTGGCGGCACCTTGAACTCGTCTCTTATCCGCTTCGGGTTCATCCTGGTTATGACGAGCCCTGCAACTCCTTCGTCCATCTTCCTTGAGAGGAGGACGTTGCTGTACATGGGCCTCTCCTCCTCTATCAGGTAGCAGTGCCCAGGCACGGCCTTGACGTCCTTCATGATCTCCTTGCGGGTTTCCTGCACCGGTGCCAGCGGTTTCAGGATGTCAGAGACGAGGTTGAGGTCCACCTCCAGCTTCATGATCGAGGAGAAGGCGATGATCTTGGTCAAGGCGCTCTCGAGTTCTCTCACACTGGTCGTGACGCGCTCCGCGATGTAGCTGATGATCTCCCTGCTGAGATCGAGGTTTTTCTCCTTCGCTTTCTGTTCGATTATCCTGATTCTCGTGTCCATGTCAGGAGGCTGAAGGTCGGTCGTGAGCCCCATCAGTATCCTGGAGTTCAGTCGGTCGCTCAGCCCCGGGATCTGCGCCGGAAGCCTGTCACTTGCGAAAACGACCTGCCTCTTCGAGTCGATGAGGTGGTCGATGATGTGGGCCATCTCCAGCTGGGCAGCAGCGTTCGCTGCCAGGAACTGCATGTCGTCGACCAATAGGAGATCGACGCGCTTGAGGCTCTCCCTGATCTTGCGCTTGACCGCCTCGTCCTTTGCGTTCCCGATGGCCTCCACGAACCTGTCCGCAGGCACGTAGGCGACCTTGGCGCCCTTGCTCTTCTCCTTCATCTGATGGCCGATTGCGGAAAGAAGATGGGTCTTCCCAAGTCCAGAGCCGCCGAATATCAGGAGCGGGTTGTAGGCCTTGCTGGGAGACTCGGCCACAGCCACGGCGGAGGCCACTGGGAACTTCGAGCCGGGTCCGACCACGAAGTTCTCGAATCTCATGCCCTCCGGAAGCGGTTTCGAGTAGCTCGGGACAGGGCCCGCCTCTTCCGAACTGCACCTCGCACATATACCGTCCTCGCCGACGGGGCTGCCGCACCTGGGGCACGTGCGCTCTTCGCTCCCCTCAGGGGAGGCCTGGTAGCGGAGTATCAGGTCGTAGACATCGGCCGCCTTCTCCTCCCTCTTCTTCTTCTCCATCTCCTGCTTGATCGATTCTTCCTCTACCTTTCTCTTCTGGATCCTGTGACGTATCTTCTCCTGGAGGAACTCGATGTCAGATTCTATCTCCGCTATCCTGGTCCTGTCGTTGAGTTTGGCTCTGATCTCCTGTATCTCGTCCTCGTGGCCCATGACGGGGAAGTTGTTGAGCACCACTTCGAAATGCTTCAGCTTCTGCGCGTCGAGTTCGAAGACCTCAAGTTCCTTGGCGAGGGTATCCGCCCCCTTGCTGAGGGCTTCCTCCAACGTGTCCACCTTGAAGCCCTTCCTCCTCCACAGCTCGATGATCTCTCTCTGGGCATCCACCTTCTCCTCAGGTTCCTCCTCAGCCTCCTCAGCGATCTCCTTGGCAGCGCCTGGCGCAGACGGGGGCGCTTCGGAGATCCTCGCGTCTGGGAACCGTCTCTCGAACTCATCGGTGGGGACTCTGCTATGCAGCTCTATCACCGAGGATTTGTCTTGCGAGTCCTCCAGGATGAACCTGAGCGATTTCTCGCCCGTGTATATCCTCCTCAGCTCCCTGGGCTTCGACTTCTCAAACTCGTACACCGCCATCACTGGCACGCCCTGCTCGACGACCAGGTAGCCTATGGAGTTCATTATCTCCTTTTTCAACAAGACGCGGATGTACCCCGTGAAGCTGTACTGTTTCAGATCGGCCAGGATGCCCTTGAGAGACTCCTGTCCCCCCTTCGCTGTCCTGACGATTATGCCTTCGGGAATTCGGAGGTCGGTGACCATTTGGGCGTCCCGTGGATAAATGATGTCAATGGCTTAAAAACCCTCTCGCATCGCCACTGTGTCTGGACACTGCACCACGGCAATCCGCCTTGTGAAAAGAATTAACTAGGAAGACAATCTACCCAACAGGCCACGCGCCACTGTAGCTCAGCGGTTGCGCCTCGCGCTCCGCAGGCGCCGCTAGAGAGCGGCGGTTTCGTAAACCGCAGGCCGGGGGTTCAAAACCCTCCAGTGGCTCCACGCTTCTCGCGGTCACAGTAGTCAGCAACGCTCTTATTCCATGGACTCCATCGGTCTTTCCATGGCGGACGAGCGGGTAGTCTACCTGCATGAGATCAGATGCCCATCGTGTGGGGACAGCCACGCGGGTTATGTGCAGATACTCCCCGAAGGCCTGGGTGGGGCTGTGTGCGACAAGTGCGGGGCGGTCATCACTGTTCCGCTTCCGAAGGATTTCGTCGTCCAGCTTCCTCCGAAGGATTTCACGTACCCGACCCATCCCCATGTGCATGTCACACACTATCCGGGGCTATACATGCAGCCGAAGCACGCCCCTAAGCTCGACTTCGCGGACCTGGTGAGGATCGCCTACGCACCGACCAAGGCCTTCACGAACCTCTATCTCACCACCAACCTGCAGCGCGCACTGGCGATCGTCGTTGTGTTCTCGTTCCTGTCAGCGATTGTCAGCATCCTCGTCACCGCGGACATGGGCGAGGTGCTCGGATACTCGACAGGAGATGCGCTCACGATGGCACACGAAGGCTTCGTCGGCTGGGCCGTGTCCCTGCTGGCCTTTCTGGTCCTCAGCGTTGCAGCAGCGGCAATCGCCAAGGGCTTCTTCGGTGGCAGGGGAGAGAGGAGCGCGACCATCACATTGATAGGCTACACCTACCCCGCCTACGCCCTGCTGAGCATCGTGCTCCTGTTCATATTCACCACCGGTTTCCAGGACCTCGACCTCACGGACGTGCAAGGCTGGTCGGATGCGGAGCTTGACCAGGCCATTGCCGCAGGGGTCGTGCTCATCCTTGTGGCCTTCGTGGGCCTAGCCTGGTTGCTTTGGATGGTAAGCAAGGCGATCAGCGTGGCGAACGATGTATCCTCAGGTGAGGGGGTATTGACCGCGATACTCTCCGGGATAGTGGCGGGCGTGGTCTACGTCCTCGCGGGCATGGTCCTGCGGCTGCCGATGGGCCTGTTCCTCTAGGACCTAGTCTCTGAGGACCTTGTCCACGACCTTCATCGCGCACAGCTCGCCGCACATGGAGCAAACCTTAGGGCTCTTCGACCTGCGCCTGTCATGAAGTGCTCTCGCCCGCTCGGGGTCGACGGAAAGCTCGAACATGCGCTCCCAGTCGAAGGCCTTCCTGGCGACGGACATCTCCCTGTCCCACTCGGAGAGCCTCCCGCGGGCCACATCGGCTGCGTGCGCGGCGATCCTGCTGGCCGCAACCCCCTCTCGGACGTCCTCAGCGGTCGGCAGCGAGAGGTGCTCAGAAGGGGTTACGTAGCAGAGGAAGTCCGCCCCGAAATACGCAGCGAGCGCCCCTCCTATCGCGCCCGTGATGTGGTCATAACCAGCTCCGACATCGCTCACGAGCGGCCCGAGGACATAGAACGGGGCGCCCTTGCATACGGCCTTCTCGAGCCTGACGTTCGCCTCTATCTCGTTCAGGGGGATGTGACCAGGCCCCTCGACCATCGCCTGCACGCCTGCCGCCCTCGCCCTTTCGACGAGCTTGCCGAGGACGAGTAATTCGTGCAGCTGGGGCACATCCGATGCATCAGCGATCGATCCCGGCCTCAGCCCGTCGCCCAGGCTGAGTGCGAACTCGTGCTCCTTTGCCATGTCCAGAAGATGGTCGAAGTCCTCGTAGAGCGGGTTCTCGAGGCCTTTCTCGTGCATCCAGGCGATGAGGAGCGCGCCGCCCCTTGACACAACACCTGTCACCCTCTTGTGCTTCTTCAGGGAGTCGGCGGTGGCCTTTGTGACGCCGCAGTGCACTGTCATGAAATCGATGCCGTCCTGGGCGTGCCTCTCGATCGTCTTGAAGAGGTCGTCCGAGGTCATGCTGCATAGCCCCCCCTTCCTGGAAGATTTGCACACGGCCTCGTAGATGGGCACGGTTCCCACGGGGACCGTGCTCGCCGAGACTATCTTCCTTCTTATCCGCCTCAGGTCTCCCCCCGTGCTCAGGTCCATGATGGCATCGGCTCCGTACATGATCGCCACCCTGGCCTTCTCGAGTTCCTGAGCCAGGTCAACATAGTCCCTCGAGGTCCCTATGTTCGCGTTGACCTTGACTCTGAGTCCTTCCCCGATCGCGCAGGAAATCAGCCCTCTGTGCGCAGGGTTCGAAGGGATCACGGCTCTTCCGTCTCTGACGAGCCGTGCTAGCCTGCCTGGCTCCATCCCCTCTCTCTTCGCAACCCCCTTCATTTCCTGTGGAAAAGACGCCCCCTTCCTGACCCTCATCCAGTATCACGGCTACTAAACGCGGCTGCGGTATAAATCCTTTGATTGTCGCCCCCTCTGTACGAGCGCGCAGAAGCGACCAGCCCACTCAGATGTCGGCTCGTCCCCTTAGGGGCGCAGCGGTCAGCTATATGGGCCAGGGAAGGCAGGTTCGACCCGTTCCCAAACCCATTCGTCAATCGCCGAAATTTCCCCTGGAAATCGAGGTCATAAATCGACGGATTTTTGCAGTGGAAACGGAGGGGGGTTTTTGCAGGCAGCCAGATAGTATTCGGAAAGCATTTAAATATGCGCTTCCCGTTAATGAATTTGCGCATCGAAAAAAGCGCCGAAAACTGGGATGGGGTGCGGCGGAAAAAGATCGATGTTTGAGCCGTTGCGATAGGGGTTACAGTCTCATGGAAGATAGTGCATATGATGCAGAGAAGATCCAGGTCCTCGAGGGCTTGGAGGCGGTCCGGAAGCGGCCGAGCATGTACATCGGCAGCACGGACTTCCACGGCCTCCACCACCTTGTATACGAGGTGGTGGACAACAGCATCGACGAGGCCATGGCCGGATTCTGCACGACGATCAACGTCTACCTGAACGAGGATGGCAGCGTCACTGTGGACGACGACGGCAGGGGCATACCCATAGGCATGCACAAGAAGTACAAGCAGGACGCGCTGGAGCTGGTCCTCACGAAGCTGCACTCTGGCGGCAAGTTCGACAGGAAGACATACAAGGTCTCCGGCGGACTGCACGGCGTCGGTCTCAGCGTTGTCAACGCCCTCTCTGAGTGGCTCGAGGTCAGGGTCAAGCGTCAGGGCAAGGTGCACCTGCAGAGGTACGAGCGCGGACTGCCCACCGGCCCAGTGAAGGTCGAAGGCGAGGCCCCCGGCTCGGGAACGAACGTCCGCTTCAAAGCGGACTCGCAGATATTCGAGACAGTGGAGTTCAGCTTCGAGACGCTCTCCAGCAGGATGCGCGAGATCGCCTTCCTGAACAAGGGCCTGAGGATATCGATCTCGGATGTCAAGTCCAACCAATCGAATGCGTACAAGTTCGACGGAGGCATAGTCGAGTACGTCCAGTTCATCAATAGGAGCAAGACAAGCCTCCACGAGAAGCCCATCTACATCAACGTCGAGAAGGACGGGCTCACCGTCGAGATAGGCATGCAGTACACCGACAGCTACCAGGAGAGCATACACACCTTCGCCAACAACATCAACACGACGGAGGGCGGAACTCACCTCGTCGGCTTCAGGGCCGCGCTGACAAGGACAGTCAACGACTACGCCAAGAAGTACGGCTACATGAAGGGCAACGGCGAGGCCCTCAGCGGCGAGGACGTCAGGGAGGGCCTAACGGCCATCCTGAGCGTGAAGCTCCCCGAACCCCAGTTCGAGGGCCAGACCAAGACGAAGCTCGGGAACAGCGAGGTGAGGGGCATCGTGGAGTCTGCCGTCGGCGAGAAGTTGTTCGAGTACCTGGAGGAGAACCCGAAGGTCGCCCAGGCATGCATAAGCAAGGCGATACTCGCCTCGCAGGCGAGGGAGGCCGCGAGGAAGGCCAGGGAGCTCACCCGAAGGAAGGGCCTGCTGGATGTAGGCAACCTTCCCGGGAAGCTGTCGGACTGCACGGAGAAGGACCCGTCCAGGTGCGAGCTGTTCCTGGTAGAGGGCGACTCCGCGGGCGGGAGCGCGAAGCAGGCTAGGGACAGGACCTTCCAGGCGGTGCTCCCCCTCAGGGGCAAGATACTGAACGTCGAGAAGGCCCGGCTGGACAGGATGCTCAAGAACGCGGAGATAAGGACCATAATCACAGCCCTTGGCACGGGAATCGAGTCCGAGCTCAATGCCGACAGCGCTCGCTACCACAGGGTCTGCATAATGACCGATGGAGACGTCGACGGGGCGCACATCCGGACCCTCCTGCTCACCTTCTTCTTCAGATACATGCGCCCTCTGATCGACAGAGGCTACATCTACATCGCCCAGCCGCCGCTCTACCGTGTCAAGAAGGGCAAGGCTGAGAGGTACGTCTACAGCGACAGGGAGCTGGCCGAGGCGGTCGAGGAGCTGGGAGAGGGCGTGGACATACAGAGGTACAAGGGCCTGGGCGAGATGAACCCGGAGCAGCTGAGGGTCACGACCATGGACCCCAGCTTGCGCATTCTCAAGCGGGTCACGATCGAGGACGCAGTCGAGGCGGACGAGCTGTTCTCGGTCCTCATGGGCGATGCCGTGGAGCCCCGGAGGATGTTCATCCACGACCACGCCAAGGAAGTGGAGTTCCTGGATGTATAGGTGGTAGCGGATGGACCAGATGGCAGAGGAGCAGCAGAGGATCGCGGCCAAGCTCGTCCAGAGGCCCATCGAGACCGAGATGAAGAAGTCGTACATCGACTACGCGATGAGCGTCATCGTCGGCAGGGCCCTGCCGGACGTGAGCGACGGGCTGAA
>JAFGHM010000107.1 GCA_016930135.1 Thermoplasmatota archaeon
GGCCAAGAAGGCGGACGAGCGGCTCAGGGGAGAGGACCTCGCGTTCATCAAGCGGGTCGCCGAGGAGCTCGGGCTCGATGTCGTCGTTGGGGACAAGACCATCTCGGTCGATTTCACCGCGTTCTTGCGCTTCTCCGCCACGATGAGGAGCAAGGACTGGAAGCTGGTGAACCAGCAGATCGTGGCGGGCAGGGTGCTCGTGACGAAGCATCGCCTCGTAAGACTCATACAGCAGATGCTAACAGACAAGATCACTTCCGAGCTCCCTCTGCCGGTCAACGACGACATCATGCAGGCATTCTCCGCCGACATCGCCGAGATCGGCGGGATCATGGCCGAGAAGAGGGCGGAGTTCAAGGCCAGGAGCATGGGAAGGGTATCCATCATCAGGTTCCCGCCGTGCATGAAGAAGATGTTGAAGATGATTCAGGGAGGGGAGAACCTGCCTCACTCCGGCAGATTCGCGCTCGTGTCGTTCCTGCACAAGTTGGGGATGAATTCGGACGAGGTCCTGGAGACATTCTCATCCGCCCCGGACTTCGACGAGAGCAAGTCGAGATACCAGATCCAGCACATCACTGGGGAGATATCCGGGACTGAGTACACCCCACCGGAGTGCTCGACCATGAAGAGCTACGGGATATGCTTCGACCCCGACTCCCTCTGCAAGAAGGAGTGGATGACACACCCGCTCACATACTACAAGGCCAAGGGTAAGCGGTTCAAGGTTCTGTTGCGAAATTAGGCGGCGGCCCTTCACGCCGCAGCCTCTACACAACTCGCTCCATTCGGCTCCGACCGTGCGCCCTTCTCAGGGTCGTAGAGGATCATCATCACGTCATGCTGGAGCGCGCCGGGGTCGAACCGTAGACCCCCCACCATCTCTTTCGAGACGGCTGTCTGCAGCAGGTTCAGGCTGGCGTTGATGTGCCTGTCAAGATGCCAGCCACACTCGCATGCGAACTCAGTGCCCTTTCGGGAATCCTGTAATCTCCCACACTTCGGGCACTTCCTGCTGCTGTTCCTCGGGTCCACCTTCAGGACCGTCACCCCCCTCCACTGGGCCTTGTACTCGATGAAGTCGTGGAGCTTCCTCCTCGGCCACATGCTCAACCGTCTGTTGAGGGCCTTGTCCTCCCTCGGCTTGAAGACCCCTTTCAGGTCCTCGAGGACTATCGCCGCCTTGTTCTCCTCGGCGAAGTCGATTACCGCGTTGGCTACCTGATGCATCCGGCACTCGACCCGGTCATGCTCCCTCTTCCCCTCCCTCTTGCACAGACGCCTCGAAGTTCGACGGTCATGGGACTTCTTCTTCTGGAGGCGCTTCCTCCGGCCATGGTGCCTCTGCTGGATCGCGGCCACTTGTGGGAATAAGGCTTTCACGGGGGTGCCTTTCCCTTCACTGACGAACACCCCGTCGAGGCTCCTCTCGTTCGTGTCGAGGGAGACCACGGATTCCGGGATATACGGTCGCAGCTCCGTCGTCCTGAAGGCGATCACGACCCTGTCCGCGAAGAGCGTCAGGGAGCCGAGGGAGAAGGAGGCGTCGTTTAAGAAGACCCTGTGATACTCGCTCAGGACCAGTTTGAGCTCGACATGGCACCCGGCCCGTATGGGCAGGTCGATCACGCCGTTCGCCCGGTCGAGCGTGTACGCCTGGTTCTCCGTCTTCATGAACAGCCGATGAACATACGGAATCCGTCCGACCTGCCCCTTCCTGACCTTCTTCCGATGGTTCTTGAGGGCGCTTGCGGCGACCTCGAACACGGAGACGAGGTGCTGAGCGTACATGCCAGGGTGCTCGGTCCTGAAGTCTTTGTACACTGACTTGCACAGGGCGTTCCTCGATGTCGCGCGCGTCTGCAGTCCCGCCCTTATGGCGGAATTCACGGCAAGGCGGAAATCCTCGAGAAGGAACTTCGCCTGGACGGGCAGCTCACTCTCCAGACGAAAAGACACCGCCTTGACGAGCATCAGATGTTCTTAGGCGGTCGTGGCACTTGTCCCCATGCACTGCATGTAACATCCCCTCTTTCACGCTCTCCTCAGGACACTCCCGCAGCCAAGGGGGCATCCCGAAGGTATCCGCTTAGAGCGCCGAGGGCCACGAGAGATCTACTGGCCAAGCCGTCCTGGCCACGGAACGAACAGTCCTAACAGACGATTCTGCCACATGATCAGCACCCTGACAGGAGGGTGTGGGGTCGATGCGGCGAGACACAGGGCAAAAACGGTGCACGGACCAGGCGTCGATGGTCCGACGTTGTTCGACTGGCTCTGAGCGAGAAATCTCAATCACTGGAGTTCTCCAACAGGGCCGTTCAAGAAGCCCTCAGGGAAGTGACTTCCAGATCATGTGCGCGCGCTGGACCGCGGTCACGTTCCCGGCGAGCCCGAACCATATCATCATCCAGCCCATGAGGGAGAAGCCGAGGATGTCCATCGCGAAGGATGCGTCGAGGGCTATCAGGATGTATTGGACGATCGGCACGAATATGAGCAGCACGAGCCTGTCGGCCCGCCCCAGGATGCCCCTGTACTCCCGCCTGAGGCCGAGCGCCTGGGCCTGCGTGCCCATGTAGCTGGCCAGCATCACGCCTATCACCGCGAA
>JAFGHM010000108.1 GCA_016930135.1 Thermoplasmatota archaeon
CGAGCAGCAGGCGGCCGACAGTGGTGGACTTACCGTGGTCGACGTGTCCGATGAACACCAGGTTCATGTGTGGTTTCTCTGCCATATCATGGCCTCCAATGTCTTCTCTTCGAGCATGATGCTCTTGGTATATTAGTCTTTTTGCCCCTCAATTTGGACGTATGGCTATGCCATCTAGGCCGCGTAGTACGACGCGTCGTACGGCACCGGCTTGAGGCCCTTCCTCTCCCTTATCTGCGGCACTATCTTCTCCTGCACCTCGCGAGGCATGGGCTCGAACCCCGAGTTCTCGGTCGACCACAGCGCCCGCCCGCTAGTGGCGCTCCGAACCGAAGCGGCGAAGCCGAACATCTCGGCGATGGGGCACCTGCCCTCGACGACCGCCATGTCGCCCTCCTGCTTCATGTCCTCTATGATGCCCCTGCGCTGCTGTATCTCGCGGATGGCGTTCCCCATCATGTCCTGGGGGACGTTGATGAACACCTTCGTGATGGGCTCGTAGAGCACCCTGCCGCCCTGGCACATCGCGCCGTATATGGCGGACCTCGCGGCGGGTATCACCTGCGCGGGCCCCCTGTGGATGCTGTCCTCGTGCAGCTTCGCGTCGACTAGCATGACCTTCATACCCATGCACTTCTCGTTCGCGAGCGGCCCCCTGTTCATCGCCTCCTCGAAGGCCTCCTTGATGAGCTCCATGGTCTCGTGGAGATACTGGATACCTTTGGTCGTGTCGAGGAGGACGTTGGTCCCGACGAAGCTGGCGACGCCCTTGGCCTCGTCCTTGTCCATGCCCAGCTCCTGGAGCTTCTTCGCCATCGCCTTGGAGTCCTTGATCCTTCCTTCTGTCTCGATCTCGCCGCCCCTGATGGCCTGGACGATCGCCGGCTCCAGGGGCGCGACCTCGATGTAGAACCTGTTGTGCTTGTTCGGGGACTTGCCCTCGAACGGCCCGCCCTTGCTGGAGACACACTCCCTGAAGACGACTATCGGAGGCGAGGTATTGATCTCGACCTTGTGCTCGTTCACTATCCTGTAGTTGGTTATCTCCAGGTGCAGCTCTCCCATGCCGGACATCAGGTGCTCGCCCGTCTCCTGGTTGATCTCGACCTGTATGGACGGGTCTGCCTTCGCCACCGTCCTGAGGACATCGACCAGCTTGGGCAGGTCCTTCGTGTGCTTCGCCTCTATGGCGACCGTGACGACGGGATCTGAGTAGTGCACCATCTTCTCGAACGGCGCCATGGCCGGGTCGCTCGATACGGAGGAGCCCGCGATGGCGTCCTTGAGCCCGGACACGGCCACGACGTTGCCAGAATCGATCTCTTCCACCGGGATCCTGTCGGCTCCCACGGTGAGTGACACGAGTTGCGCCCGGTTCGGGTTCGGCATGCCGGAGATCCAGAGCTCCTGCCCCTTGATGATCTTCCCGCTGAACAGCCTCCCGACCGCGACCTCGCCGGCGTGCGGGTCGATTATGATCTTGGTGACCATGTACGCGACCGGGCCGTCCGGGTCGCAATTGAGCATCGCCTTCCCGAACTCCGACTCCGGGTCACCGTGCCATATGGTCGGTATCCTGAGCCTCTGCGCGTCAACGGGGTTCGGAAGGTGCGTGATGACCATCTCGAGGAGCACTTCGTGCAGCGGCGCCTTCTTGGCCAGCGCCTTCTGGTCGTTGTTCTTGCAGTGTTCGTAGATCGTCTTGAAGTTGATGCTGCTCTTCTTCATGTACGGGACCGTGATCGCCCAGTTGTTGTACGCGGAGCCGAACACCACGTTTCCGCTCTCGACCTTGAGCGCCCACTTCTCCTTCAGCTCGGGAGGAAGCAGCTTCCTGATCTTCTCGTTGACCTCGTTCACTATGTTCGACAGGCGCTGCTGCATCTGCTCGGGGGTGACCTGCAGCTCGTTTATGAGCCTGTCCACCTTGTTCACGAACAGTATCGGGTGCACCTTCTCCTTGATGGCCTGCCTTATGACCGTCTCTGTCTGGGGCATCACGCCCTCGACCGCGCAGCACAGTATGACGACGCCGTCTATGGCCCTCATGGCCCTGGTGACGTCGCCCCCGAAGTCCACGTGACCTGGGGTGTCGATGAGGTTGATCAGGTACTCCTGGCCTTTGTAGTCGTAGACCATGGACGCGCTCGCGGCGTTGATGGTGATTCCTCTGGCCTGCTCCTGCTCGTCGTAGTCCAGCAGGAGCTGTTTGCCCGCGAGGTCCTCGGACATCATGCCCGCACCCGCGATCAGGTTGTCTGAGAGGGTCGTCTTTCCGTGGTCTATGTGCGCAGCTGTCCCTATGTTCCTAATGAACTGGGGCTTTCGCATCAGAGCCTGAGCCTTCTTGATGTTGTCCTCTTTCCTTCCCATATGCTCACCACGGGTCCAGCATGTATTCAGATGACAGCAGACAGTGGACAAACGGTTTCGGGCCGATCAGCGTGCTGAAGCGGACACTCTCTCGACCTCTTCCTTCTTAGCCACTGAGTAGCAGTTGACATCGTTCTTCGCAGCCGCGATCATCTCGTCCGCGAGGCACTCCTCGATCGGCTTCTTGCTCTTACGCGACTGCTCGAGGGCGCCCGTGCAGAGGTATCTGAGCGCGAGGTCCACTCTCCTCGCGGGCGCGACGTCCACGGCCTTCGGCACCGATATGCCTCCGTACTGCAGCCTCGTGACCTCCTCCCTGGGGGCAGCGTGCTGGAGCGCGTCGACGAGCGTCTGGAGCGGGTTCAACTTGGTCTTCTCCTGGACTATGACGAACGACCGCTCGACCGCCCTGTACGCCTTGAGCTTCTTGCCCGTGAAGTCCTCGGTGCGCATCATGCCGTTTATCAGACGCTCCACGATGCTCATCTTCGCCTTCGCGAAGGGCTTGCTCGTGTGCTTCCCGCCCGAGTGCGGCACTGCCACGGCCGACACGTCGATATACCTGGCCATGCCGGCGTCCCTGACGACGACATCGGACACATCGAACCTACCGAACAGCAACACATTGCCCGTCATCGGCACCTGCTTCTCTGGGGCCGGGGGCTCGGGTGCTGGCTCCTGAGGAGCGGTCGGAGGCGCAGGTGCCTTCTCCGGCTCGGCCGGTGTAGGCGGTGCAGCAGCTGCCTGTGGGGCCGACGGTGTCGGTTCCTGAGCCTTGACCTCCTCTTGATTCGGATTGCCCTCTTCCAGCTAGTTCACCTCACGGGCTTCTCCTTCCTGCCCTTCACGAGCTCGTCCAAGGAGACGTTGTTGACCTTGATGACCTTGTACCTCACACCGGGGATGTCGCCGTACGACCTGCCCATCCTGCCCCCGATGCCCTCGACGAGCACCTCGTCGTGCTCATCGATGAAGTTGATAGCGCCATCGCCTACCGCAAAGGCCGTAATCTGCCTTCCGTTCTTGATGAGCTGTATCTTGACGCACTTCCTGATCGCGGAGTTGGGCTGCTTCGCCTCGATGCCGACCTTCTCGAGCACGACCCCTTTGGCCTGCGCGGAGCCCTCTAGGGGGTCGGATTTCTCCTTCAGGTGGAGCTTCCGGCGCTTGTAGTACCTGTCGCTCCACCGTCTCTTCTGCCGGCCCAGGCCGAGCTTCCTGGCAGTATGCAGTCCTCTAGGCAATCATTCACCTTTTTCAGCGAAGTAGGCCCTACAAACTCGTCGCCCTATTAAAACTTACGGTTATACCTGACGCATGCCAGAGGGCCAGATACGGGCTATGCGGCCTTCGCACCGCATGCCTTGCAGAACTTCGCATCCGCATCCAACTGAGCCCCGCAGGACGCGCAAGCCCTCGGGGACTGCGGCTGGGCGACGGGCTGCGCGGGCTGTCCCTGCGCCCAAGCAGGCGGAGGAGACGGACTCGCAGGGGGGCTCGGATTCTTCGGGAAGTTGTAGATGTACGACCAGAAGTCGTTCATGAGCCTCTGCGCGTCGTTCTCGTACTCGATGTACGACACGGCTCCGACCGCGACCGTGACGGGAAGGAGCAGGACCGCGCCCACGACGCCCACAACAGCACCCTCGTCCGTGAGCGAGGCCGAGAAGCTGAGGTCGACACCTGTATTCGGGCCCTCGTCGGCAGCCCAGACGTCGACCGACTGTCTGAGGCCGAGTTTGGAGTAGTACTGCTCGCCCCTGAGGCTGAAGGGGGAAGTGAATGTGATCCCGAACTGCCTGCTCCTCCAGAACCACGATGCAGCCTGGACGGCCTGCTCCTTCGTGATGCCGGCAATCGACCTGTGGTCTCTCTTTGTGAACAGGTTCCTGATCATCGCACCCACTGGACTCGGTATCCATCGGGCGGCATATTGTGGTTTCGGCCCTGCCCTCGTCGGCTGACAGGCATGGCCTCACGACCGGCCGTAGGATTCTCCACGGACCATGGCGGAGGATATGAGGTGGGCCACCCTGATCGGCTCGGGCACTACGCCTCTGACCGTGGACTGCGCGACCAGCCTCACGGCTTCCTCCCAATCGAGGCCGGCGACGCAGGCGTAGACGGGCTTCTGCTGGGTCTCAATCTCCCGCAGCTCGAGCCTGGTCACCATCGAGTACCTCGCCTCCCAGTCCTGGAAATGCTTCATCAAAGCGCTCCTCATCTTCCCGAAGTCCGGGCGGTCCCTGGTGATTGTTATCACAGGTACGCCCAGCTCGGAGTGCAGCCTCTCGACATCCACGATGTTGAAGCCCGCGAGGGCGATGCCGTCGATCATCGCGGCCTTGACCTGCTCCTTGTATCGGGAGCGTGAGACCATCTCGAGGAGCTTGTCCGTGGAATCTGTCCCATCGACCGTGACCTCCGTGCGCATGACGCCCTCCAGGTAGTTCGGAAGTCGGATGAGCGCGCCCACAACCAGGGCCTTCTCGTCCTTGAACCTGAAAGGCGAATCGTCTATGCCTAGTATCCTCACCTGAGTCTTCATCTGCGCCTCATGCAAGGGGCAGCTGGCCCGTTATCCTGTCGATCTCCGGCTCCGGGGCGGGGCCGATCCCGAGACATGTCGTGGTGTTAGGGGGCAGCTCGGTGAGCCCGGCGTCCGTGATAAGCGTTCGTGGAAGGCCGGCCCTGGAGGCCTTGTCGCCCAGCGCCCTCAGCTCCTCCAGGTCCTTGGCCCTCAGGACGACCTTTCTCTGGCCCTCGGCGTACCAGGAGGAGAACCACTTGGGCTTCTTCGATTTGGCCTCGAGGGCGCATGTGACAGCAGCGTGGGCCACCTGGGCTGCGAGCTTCCCGCCGGACATCCTCAGGTCGTCCCTGACGACCACCACGAGCTTGAACTCCATCTGCCCCTTTCCGGCGGGCATTCACTTGACCTCCTTGCCGAGATTCTTGAGCTCGTCGCTTATCTGCGCTATCCTGTCCTTCGCGCTGTTGGCCATCTTGCGGTAGTAGAGCTTCCTCTGGGGATTTGAAGTCGCCGACCTCTCCGCATACTTCTCGATGTCCTTCAGAAGCCTCTCGCGCTCGATGACGAGGCCCTCCAGCCTCCTCTTCCTCGCGAAGTCGCTGCCGACGGTCCTCGGTTCCCCTCTCCTCCCAGGGACGCGGTAGAGCGAAGGATGTACGAACCCCGCTCTTGGATACGCGCCCCTGAACCAGCCGAGGACAAGGAAGACACCTGTGAGCAGCAGCAACAGAATCCAGAGGGGCCCGGAGGTCACATATCCGTGCTCCTCGGTGCTGATCGCGTTCAGGCTGAAGCCAACGAATATCGCTATGACCACGCTGGTCCCCATCCCGAGGGTGATCCTGTACACGAGGTCGTACTCGGGGTCGAGCTCGCCCCTTCTCGGGAACATCATGTTTATGAGCGTGAAGCCTGGCAGGAAGAATACCATCAGCAATCCCGCCACGACCTGGAGTATGCCGCTCATGTCCTTCGGACCACGAACAGAGGCCGGACCGTATTAAATGTTCGCTGGCTCGCTCCTTCGGCCTTCCCTGGGAGTATATGATAAGATAATTAGTGCGCAGACCGTTCACACTCGATGATGTTCGAGCTCAAGGAGCGCGACGGCCTTGCGAGGATATGCGAGCTCACGACTCGCCACGGCAAGGTCAGCACGCCCGCGCTGCTTCCGGTGGTCAATCCGAACTATCTGACGATAACCCCGGCGGAGATGCGAGACCGGTTCGGCGTCCAGGCCCTCATCACCAACTCCTACATAATCAAGAACACGGAAGAACTACGGGTACGGGCCCTGGAGAACGGCGTCCACTCTGTACTCTGCTTCGACGGCACGGTCATGACTGACAGCGGGACGTTCCAGGACCATGTGTACGGCTCCCGTCAGATCGACCCACAGGAGATAGTCAAGTTCCAGGCGGACATCGGCTCCGACATAGGCACCATCCTCGACGTCTTCTCCGAGCCTGGGTTCACGAAGGAGGAGGCGACGAGGGCCGTCGATGTGACCGTCGAGAGGGCCAAGGCCGCAATGGCCGTCAAAGGGGATATGCTCCTCGCTGGACCGGTCCAAGGAGGCCTTCACGGAGAGCTCAGGCAGAGGTGCGCCAAGGAGCTGTCCGCCCTCGATATGCATGTGCACCCGATAGGCGGTGTCGTCCCCCTTCTGGAGAGCTACAAGTACCAGGACCTCGTGAGTGTGATTGTCGAATCGAAGAAAGGCCTGGATCCGTCGAGGCCCGTGCATCTGTTCGGGGCGGGACACCCGATGGTGTTCCCGCTCGCAGTCCTGCTTGGATGCGACATGTTCGATTCTGCCTCATACGCCAAATACGCCCGTGAGGACAGGATGATGTTCTCCACGGGCACGAGGCTCCTGGGAGACCTCCGCACGCTCCCGTGTCACTGTCCGATGTGCAGCAGGACCTCCGTCGAGGAGCTGAAGCAGATGTCTAAGATGGAGCGGACGAAGAGACTTGCCGAGCACAACCTGCACACGTGCCTCCACGAGATCGAAGTTGTCAAGAACGCAATCCACGAGGGCTCGATCTGGGAGCTCGTGGAGATGCGCGCCCGAGCCCATCCGATGCTCCTGGAGGCGCTCAAAGCCCTCGCGAAGCACAAGGGGTTCCTGGAGAGGTTCGAGCCTGCGAGCAGGAGGGCAGCGTTCTTCTACTGCGGCCCCGAGAGCTACGACAGACCGACGGTGACGCGGTACCAAGAAAGGTGTTACACCAGGTACAGGAAGCCGAAGACCAGAGTGTTGGTGGGCTTCGAGGAAGGCGCGAAGCCTTACTCCAGGACATACAAGGGCGCGATCGACGCTGTCACGAGGCATGTCGACGCGAGCTTCATCGTCGCTTCGTTCTTCGGCCCTGTGCCCGTGGAGCTGGACGAATACTACCCCATCGCTCAGTCCGTGATACCCAAGGAGGTGGACGCCGAGGTCAAGGACAAGATGCTCGCGGTCATGGAAAACCACGCTCACGGCCACGGATACCCCCTGGCCCTGATGTGGGAAGGCGAGGGCACCCTCGAGTTCCTTCAGGAGATGATACCGGGATCACCCGGAGCCTTCGACCTTGACAAGCTCCGATGCAGGGCCGTGCTGGACATGCAGTTCGGAAAGGGAGCTGGGGACATACTCGAAGGCAAGAAGATCGAGCTCGTCAAATCACAGAGGACGGGCAAGATAAGGAATGTGCTGATAAACGGATTGCATGCGCTCTCGATGCGGGCCTCCGACGGCAGGTTCACCCTCAAGCTGGAGGGGGCCAAGCTGCTGATGGAGGTGCTCCCCCCTCCCCACATGAGAGTCGTTACCGAGGACGAACCCGCCGATTTCGCTCGGAAGGGCAACAACGTGTTCGCGAAGTTCGTGACCGAATGCGATCCCGAGATTAGGCCTGGCGATGACGTGATGGTCGTGAACACGAAAGGAGAGCTCGCGGCGGTCGGAAGGACACTGATGAATCGTGAGGAGATGCTGGCATTCAAGCGCGGCATCGCCGTGCGCGTGAAGGATTCCGAGGACTAACTCTTGCGCGAAACGACCTTCTCAGCGACACTCGCGCATGCGAGGAAATCGTCCAGAGTGTGCAGGAGGCTGTTGAGCGACACCGCGGTCATCTCCGCATGGATCGCGTTCCCCACGACGCGGGTCTCGATGTAGCCCTGGTTGTCCAGCTCCACCGATCTGTGGACCTTCTCTGCTTCCAAGGGAGACGCAAACTCGAGCACGAGGGTGCAGCGCACCTTTCCCTTGTCGGAGGAATCCGTCATCTCCGCATGAAACCGCCGACAAAATACTTAGAAGTTGGCGCGCATGCCTATGCCGAGCAGGTGAGGGGCGTGGAGACTGTCGAGTGCATAGAGGGAAGGACCAGCGTAAGGGAGTTCAGGGCGGACCCGGTCGATGACGAGACTGTGAGGGAAGCCTTGCGCATGGCGAATCTGGCACCATCGGCAGGAAATCTCCAGGCGAGGGACTTCATCGTGGTGAGGAATGCTCACACGAAAAAGGCTCTCGCCCAAGCTGCCTACGGCCAGGACTTCATCCGAACAGCGCCTGTCGTCATTGTGTGCTGTGCCAACCTGGAGAGAATCGGGCACTACGGCGCTAGAGGGCGGAGTCTATACTGTCTCCAGGACGTTGCGGCAGCAATACAGAACATGTCACTCTACCTCCACGGCAATGGCCTGGGCAGCGTTTGGGTGGGGGCATTCGACGAGGAGAAGGCAAGAGAGGCCGTTGGGGTGCCGTCACACGCGCGTCCAGTCGCGCTCGTCTCCTTCGGATACCCAGCAGAGAAGGGAGTGCACAGGAGAAGGCTATCTCTGGACTCCATAGTGCACTGGGAGAAGTGGTGAGCCCTTGGCCTGGAAGGTCGACAAGATGACCGCTATATGGGGCATCGCCTTCGGCTTCGTGGCCACGATCTCAGGTATGTTCCTCTTGGCTGCCGTCAGCGGCGGGTTCCTGGCAGAGGGATTCTTCCTGCTGGTGCTTTTTTGGATCATCGTGTTCGTGGCCGTCAGCCGGTTCGTGATGAGGCTGAGGAGAAGGTGACGGCGCACGCGCTCATTCTCTGATGCGAATCGTCGACTACCCTTCTCGTGTCAAGCTTCGTAGGTCAGCTCCGTCCCTGAGGAACAGTACACCCAGAACGCCCGTCCCGACGGTATCAGGAAATCGGTGAACGGCAAGCCAGGGATGAACATCTCGTAGGTTTTCGAAACTGGGTCGAATCCATAGAGAACCGATATGGAGCCGCTCGTCAACATGTCGTAGATATCACTTGCATGCCAGGTCTTGAGCGACGTGAGTCCTATCAAGGCCCAGCCGCCTCCCGTCGGAACGTCGATCTTGACGGTCTTCGTGCCCGTTGGGCAATCTCCCTGGAGGTGGATCGTCTTCGATGAAGTGGAGTAGACCCAATACCCCTCACCCTCAAAGATGTCGAAGTCCATCGATGATGGCGAAATGCCGACGACGAATGTCTTGTCATAGATTCCCCAGGAGGTGTTGTAGCGAATGACAGCGTCGCCCATATTCAGGGGAAGTGTGCTCGCTCTATAACTGTGGCCCGTGAGAGGCACAGTCACCAGGTTCCAGCCAGCAACGAGGTCCAAGGCAAACGAGAGCTGCACGTGCATGATGGCCGCGTAGGACACGTTGTGCCCGTGGGCGTCGTCGATGTACACCCTGTACACATACTCGTCCGCGACGGTGTAGGTGTGCGAGACCGAGGTCGAGGTCGTCACTGTGATCTCGCCGTCACCCCACTCCCATGTGAACTTGAGCGGGTCGCTGTCGATGTCGAACGGGTCGATGTCAATCGTCTTGGCCACGTCTTTGACGGCGGTCGTGTCGGCCAGCGGAGTCCACAGGAACGGCGCGTCGTTCTGAACGACTTCCATCACTATGCCACTCGAGGTGACGTTCACACCGCCATCATAGACATACAGGTGAGCTGTGTAGGTTCCTCCGGCTTCGTACGTCTTGTTCACAAGGAACGTCACGGGTGTGTTGACACCTGGCGGAGTGCCCTTTCTGACCGCCTTGGTTCCGTCACCGAAGTCCAGGGTCAAGGTCAGGTAATCCATGTTCTTGTCCCTGGCAGCTGCGGTGAAGGTCACCTGCTCGCCCGAGCACGGGTTCGTCTTGCTGACCGCCCATGTGTCCACCGTCGGATAGCTCATCCCAAGATCCATGACAGCGACCGTGCCGGTATCACTCACATTGTGGCCGCTCAGTCCTGTCAGATCGTCTGCGCAGACGGTCAACGAATAACATCCCTTAGAATAGTACAGATGGGTCGCCCAGGTTGTGTCCGTGACATCGAATGTGCCATCACCCCAGAACCATGTCAACAGCAACGGGTCGCCGTCGGAATCGGACGCGTTGACGATGAAGATCCAGGGGTCCTTCCAGTTGGCCAACTGAGTCTCAGGGACATCCAGAATCGGCGGGCGGTTTTCCGAGACAGGAATCGATAAGGTCGCTACAGACGGTCTGGGCTCTGTGCCAATGTGGTTGTCAGTAACGTACATGGTCACTGTGTAGTTCCCTGGGGCAGCGTATTTGTGCATCACGATATCCCCACTGGCTGCGAATCCATCTCCAAAACTCCAGGAGAAGTACAGTGTGTCGCCTTCGGGATCCGTCGCGCTGCCGGTGAATGTGATGATATCGCCGGGATCTGGACTTCCGGGCACATAGGTTATGGACAGGTTCTTCGGGGCCTTGTTGCACCCATCAATCACACGCACGTTCGTGGTCTCCCAGGAGATGTGCGAGTCGTTAGTAGAAGAAACCTCCTTGGCCGCGAAGTACGCAGTGTACCAGCCGTCGGCCGTGTATGTGTGCGTCGTGTTCGGCGAAGTCAGCCAACCGCTCTTCGTCCCGTCACCGAAGTTCCATAGATACTCAAGCTCTGAGTCATCGGTCGCCCAAGCAGTGAGATCCAGCGGATCATTGATATCGACCTCGTGGAAAGCGACGAGCTCCGATATCACCGGAGGAGGATTGTCGGCAGGGTATATCTGCAGGAACAGCCATGGATAGCCGGAATCGGGCGTCAGCGGGAAGTCCTCGGTCCAGTTCCCATAGTTCTGCCAATTCGCAGGCGCCACGGACTGTGCGGCATAGAGGGTGTCCGCGTAGGCCACGGGCCAACATCCGCTGTGAAGGTAGGCCATCCTCTGCATCTCAGCGAGGATCAGCCCTCTTGAGACCGCATTGATCTCACAGACGGAATCGTTGTATAGCGCATCATAGGTCGCATTGCTCCAGAACACATCGCTCCAGTTGCCGATCTCACCTGTCGTCAGAAGTGACATTATGTCAGTAGAGGGGTCTGAGTACGGAGTGAATAGCCAGTCCCAAAGCCATACGTCATAGTCCGCGGCCCACCAGATGGTGTTCATCTGGCCGAGGTTCTTCAGCACGAGGTTGAGCAGAACGCCTACCTGTTCCGCCCACTCCTTCATGAGGATGGCCCCCACAATCCACTCCGTGGAAGTGCTGAGCGTGTAGAATCTGAACTCGAGTGGTGTCAGGACCCCGTCTACGTACCCGTAGAGCGGGCACTGGGTGCCGGACTCAGGGACCTCGTTCCCAGCAGAGTCGTACTTCCAGCCGTTCGTCCACAGCAGCGACCTCGCCGCACTCGTGTCGAACACTATCGGCGTCTCGCCGGGCCCGCTGCCGTACGAGTAATGCCACTCGCTGACAGGCGGAACCAATGAGTCGGCGTCTGCGCCCCATCCGTCAAGGACCTCCTCCACAAACGCATCCTTGTCGACGCACATGCATAGGGCGAGCTTCACAATCGGGTCGAGCAGAAGTTGGCTATTGGTTCCATATTCGAACCTGGTCAATCCCGAATGCACGAGCTGTGATCTCATGGCCGTCGACATCTGGTTCATGTTGAATTCGTAGACAAGGCCCTGGCTCGACCCCCAGGTCTGTCCGGGCACACCTGCGCTGAACTGGGCCCTCGTCCCGCCTAGCATTATGTCCGTCTGGCCTGTCGAATACGCCTCCAGATTGGACTCCGGCGACGACTGGAACAGCAGCACGAGACTAGTCGGTCTGGGCTTCCAACCATACTCCTCGATTGCGAACCATCTGTCGTTCCTTCGAAGCTCGACAATCCCAGCCGTCGGAAGGGCGTCCTGGGCGTAGTACCACGTGCCCGAACCGACACATGGAGCAATTTTGGAGGAAGAATCGTGATTCACCCAGTTCCATGGTCTGCCCTCCCAGATGTACTTGGGGAGGATCGGAATGCTAGTGAGCGCGCTCAGGAAGGGAGCGTATTCCGTCCTTAGGGTTAACGACATCCGGAAGTCCGTGATCTTGTGCATGCTCAGCACCAGTCCGCCCCCTGCCTCGGGGATCTCCGGAAGGAGGTTCTGGAGATTGTTTGTCGTATTCTGGACCAGCCAATAGGTGAAGATGATGTCATCAACAGTCAATGGATGATTTGCCTCTGGATCGTACTTGTTGTAGAAGCTCGCGGTCTCGACAATTTCAATCGTCCAGACCAGGCTGTCCGGGGAGGATTCGAAGTGCGTGACGAGGTCCCCCCTCAAAACCCCTTCTGCATCACGCGTCAGTAGTGTGCTGTAGCATGACCAGAGAACAACCATCTCCGAGCTGTAGACAGCCTTCAGCGGATTGAGAGTAGACATCTCGTATCCCGCACAACCGATTCGGAGCGGTCGTTCTTCGGTCGCCAAGACGCCTGATCTTCCTTCGTGAGCCGGCTCCTCCTGTTTCAGTAGCATTGAGTAAGGTGCTCCAAGTAGGACGGCCGCCATGACAACAACTGCAATGGTCAAACGCCTGTGAGGAACCGTGTCCGATTCCCGATGCATCTCAACCACCCCATTCCGCGCCACATTATCGAGCTATTCAACGCTATATGAAGCTTGTCGGACGGGGCGACCCCAAGGTGGCGAAGCCTGCAGCGCGCTGGCCGTAGGCACCAGATTGCCACTCTAGCCATGCCCTACAACAGATGTGAGAGGTAGCCCCGGGAGGATTCGAACCTCCGTCGCGGGCTCCAAAGGCCCGCATGATTGTCCAACTACACTACGGGGCTGGAATGGACATGTGGCGACATGGATGGACACTCATATTAACGATTCTCTGATGTCAGACAATGGGTTCGATGCCTCGGATTCCGTCAGCGCCTGGACACAAGGGCCACTCCGACCAGCACCAGGACCCCACCGGCGGCCGCGACCCAGCCTATACCCTGCCCCAGGATGATCCAAGCGAACACCACCGTGACCACGGGCTCGAAAAAGAGGGTCGCCCCAGTCGAGGATGCTGTGAGGCCGGTGAGCGCCCTGAACCAATACACATAGCCTATCACCGTGCACAGTATCCCAAGATAGAGGACCGCTGCGACATAGCCCAGAGTCATGCTCACGCTGCCCGAGAGCTGGACCTCTGCAACTGCAGACGGTACGAGCATCGCAGTCCCCATCAGCGCTATGTAGGCTGTTGACACGAATGGGTCGTACTTCTTCACGACCTTCTTGCCCTCAACGGTGTAGTATGCCCACAGGGCGGCACAGATGACAGCGAAGGCTCCGCCGAGCACCGATTCCCAGTCGGAGATGAATTCTGTGGTGCCATCCGTGATGACCAAGTAGGACCCTGCGGCGGATATGCCCAGGCCAAGCTTCTGCTCCGCGCTGATTCTCTCGCCGAGCCTGAAGTAAGAGAGCATGAATATCATGATGGGACAGAGGAGAGTGATCAGGATGGAAGTGATGGAGGGCCCGGCGAGATGTATCCCGTAGTACTGGAAGAAGTAGTACACGCCTATGCTGACGAAGGCAAGTGCCAGGAACAGCCGCAGGTCGGCTCTGTCTATGCCCTTGGGGCGTCTGAACAGGATGTACCCTCCGAAGATGGTCGATGCCACGAGGAACCTGCCCATCGCGATCATGATCGGGGTCGCCCCGTCGTTGATCGCCAGCTGAACGACCACGAAGGAGTTGCCCCAGATGAGTATGGTGAGTGCAAGGATTACGTACAGTTTCGTGGACGGGTTCATCCATGACCAGCCCTCTTCGCCCGCAGGTAGGTGGGCGTCGCCTCAGTGATATCGATCTCGTAGTATCTGCCCAGTCCCAGGTCCTCAGCCACAACGGCCTGCTTGTACTCGTCCGTGCGCAGAATGGTCGTCCCCGGCTTCCCCCGCTCCGTCGCAAGCGCACGAACGCGCCGCCCCAGCCACAGCCGGTTCCTCTCGAGCGCGACCCTGAACCTTAGTTCCGTTATCTCGCGCGACCTCCTCTTGGCCTTCCATCCGACGACCTGCCCATCCTGTTCAGCCGCTATCGTGCCCGGCCTCGGTGAGAACCTGGTCACGTTCACTATGTCAGGTCTCATCTCTCGGATGAGGTCGAGATTGGCCTCGTGGTCCTCCTCCCCCTCACTCGGGTAGCCGACTATCAGGTCGGTGGATAGCGTCAGCTCAGGCACTGCGTCTCGGACGACCTCGACGATTCTCTTGAAGTCCGCAAGGACGTACCCACGCTGCATCCGTCCCAGAAGTCGATCGCTCGCGCTCTGGACGGGGAGGTGCAGGAACTTGAAGACCTTCTGCTGCCCGTACATGCTCACTGTCTGTTCCAGCATCGGGAGGGCGCTCCTCGGAGTCATCATCCCGATCCTGAGCCGAAAATCCCCTTGGACGGAGCACACATCTCTGACAAGAGAGCTCAGATCGGTCCCGATGTCCTTACCGTAGGCGGCCGTGTCCTGGGCGGTCAGCTGGATCTCTCTGGGGCCGGACACAACAAGCCTCCTCACCGAAGCGACGATCTCTGACAGCTGTCGACTGGCCAGCTCTCCGCGAGCAAGCTTGGTTATGCAGTATGCACAGTCTCCAAGGCAACCAGTCGCGATTGGCACTATCCCACAGGCGTGGCGGTCCGAAGATGAACGCCTGGGCTCGGCACCGACGGTCTCCCCTACTATCGATGACACAGCGTCGATATCCCCAGGAGGGACAAGGATCGCTCTTGGAGCGGCGGCCTCCGCCTTGTCCCTGCACGCGGTGGCCATGCACCCCGTGACTATGAGCTTCGGAGAGTCCCTCAGCTCCGCAAGGCGCTTGAGCATCGCCCTCTCGGTGGTATCTATGACCACGCACGTCGCGATCACGACAAGATCGCATCCGTCCGCCTCATCGCTGATCTCCCAACCGCGGCTTGACAGGAGGTCCTCTATCTCGCGAGACTCACCGTGGTTAAGCGTGCAGCCGTAGGCCTCGACGTGCGCCTTCATGCAAGTCTGGGCATTCAAACGCCCGTATAATTCACTTTGGAGCGTTCCCCTCGGAGAACGAGGCCAGAACCTTCTTATCCTCATAACATGATTTTTGAGGGGATAGGATGTCGTCGTTGAAGCAGGCCAAAAGGTACTCAGCCAAGGTGAGCGAACACCAGCTCTCGGCAAAGAAGTTGGCGAAGGCCGCGAAGCTGAGGGCGAAGGCCGCGAAGTTGAGAGAGCAGGTGGCCAAGCACGACGCCAAGATACGCGCGCTGCAGAGGAAGATCGCCGACCTCGAGAGGCGGGCGAACCAGCTGGCAGGCCCACCATTGAAGTAGAACCCGATATCAGCAACATATATATACGTAGAAGTGGATATTGTCAGACAATCGTCATACGATTGGGATGGGATGCTGGATTGAACAGGAAGCTAGCTGTTCCCCTCGCGGTCTCAAGAGAGAAGAACAGAGTGATAAGGACGCGCATACTGAAGGACTCGCAGGACGTGGACGACATCAAGGTCTTGGCCACTCTGGCTGAGAACCGCCTCAGGCTCGAGAGGCTGATCAAGGACCTTGAGGAGGACCAGGACTTCTACGAGACAGAAGACACGACGAACGAGCTGGACTACATCAAGGCGTCAATCCAGCTCGGCCTGCTGGAGATGGCGGGCGAGCTCGAAGGAGTTCCCACCTCCGAAGAGATTCTCGAAGAAGCCGTGGCCTGATAGCGGGAGACGCAGGAGCGTCTCCTCTTGCCCTCGCATATAGCCATCCAGAGACATCTATCATCATGTCTATGGCAGCACCATTTATGCTCCATGCCGTCTCTCAGGGTGGCGGAGACTGGTACAATTGAAGTTGCTGAAACCTGCTAGGCTGAGGAAGGGGGACACGATATGCGTAGTCTCCCCCTCTAGCTTCTCTGAGCCCTTCGGGCTCGGGCAAGGAGTCAACTACCTTCGCTCGCGGGGATACAGAGTGGTGCTCGGCGAGTGCACACGCAACCTGACGAGGACGGGGCACATCGCCGGAAAGGATGAGGCGCGAGCCCGGGAACTCGTGGGGGCCTTCGCCGACGACAGCATCGACGCTGTATGGTGCTCCAGAGGGGGCTGGGGAGCGATGCGGATCCTCGACCTCGTGGACTTCGACGTGATCAGGAAGAACCCCAAGATATTCATTGGATACAGCGACATAACGACCCTGCACATCGCCATGCATCAGCGGACCGGCCTCGTGACGTTCCACGGACCCTCGATAGAAGGCTACGCCGGTGACAACCCGGAGAAGGATCCTCCTTCTGGAAAGGAGAACATCGACAGGGCCCTCTCCCTGCTGTCCAAGGCCGAACCGTGGGGGAGGATAGACAATCCGCCTGCGGGCATGCTCCTGAGGACCGTCGTCCCGGGCAAGGCGAAGGGGCTGATCGTCGGAGGCAACCTCTCGATGATAGTCCACACTTTGGGGACCGACGACTCCATCGACACCGACGGCAAACTGCTGTTCCTCGAAGACGTCTTTGTGTCGGAGTACGACATCGAGCGGCTGCTCACTCATCTGCACCTGGCCCGTAAGCTTCAGATGGCGAAGGGGATCATCTTCGGTCAGGTCTCCACCTTCCATAAGAGAGATGAGCCGACGCCCAGCCTCGAGGATGTCATCCAGGACCGCTTGGGGATTCTTCGGAATATCCCCTCGTTCACCGGTTTGTGCTGTGGCCATGGCAGGCATCGACTCGTGATTCCCGAGGGAGTGAAGGCCTCAATGGACGCCACGAATCCTCGTCTCACGGTCGAGGAGAGCCCTCTCGGCAAGTAGGAGCTCGAGCTCACAGACCAGGCAGAGAGAATGGCGACTCCGTTCGGCAGCGGCATGGGCCGCTCCGAGGACGTCTGCGGGGCATTGGCTGGCGGCGCCCTGGCAATCGGGGCGTTGTCTGGCAAGACGAGGCATGACGAGGGCATGCTCAGATGCTACGAGCAGGCTCACAGTCTGTACAGTTCGCTTGTCCAGCGGTTCGGGGCTGCGGGGTGCAGGGCCCTGGACAAGGGTGATTTCAAGTCTCCCGAGCTCAGGATCGGATGCAGCGACTTCGTCAGGGAGGCGTGCAGGTCGGCGACAGAGATCGTCCGAAAACATGATTGACGGCTGATCATTCCGTAAGTCTCGCCGTTCCGGAAACACATATAAACGCATCGACATATACATATAGCAGCTCCAAAAGAGGGATGGGATTTGGAGAACGACTCTTGTACTGAGGAGCCAGGGACCGACAGCTGGGACCACGTCTCGGAACTCGCCTTGCGGACGCAGGAGACCGTGGACAGATGCCTCTCGATCCTCAGGCTGAGCGGCGGCGTCATAAAGGACAAGACGAGGACGGCAAACAGGATCGACGGCCTCCTCACGAAGATGATAGAGAGCCCTTCGTCTGCGAGGTACCTCCCGAACATAGACAGGAACCTGGACTACCTGTTCACATCCCTCCAGCTGGACATGATAGACATCGTGGCCTCCGACGTCGCCGCGGATGAGAGGAGACGCGCTGAGAAGGTCAGAGGCGAGGCTGAACCGCCGAACAGGATTTTGTGAAGGCGCAATACAGTAGCAGCAGCTCGCTGGGTCCGGTTGATCTGAACAGCCATTGCCCCACGTGGTCCCGAATGGGCTCAGACGCGCCAACATGAAACGGGGCAGGCGGACACAGCTCAGGCCGTGGAAGGTGCTCTCTTTTCGGAGCCGGTGGCCATTGACGCGATATGATCAGAGATGGCAGATGAATCCGGAAAGAATAATGAAAGGGATTTTGAAGAAGCCCCGAGGGGCCTCCTCAACGAAGAGGTTTCAACCACGCCGTCGTCACGCGGACAGCGTCAGGGTCCCGCTACCGGCACAGTAGATCCACAGCGCCTGTCCAGGTATCAGCAGGTAGTCCGTGAACGGCAGGCCCGTGTAGTACACCTTGTACGTCTTCGAGACAGCATCGTACATGGCGACCGTCGATATTGTGGAGCCGCTGTATCCAGGCGGGATCGCGCTCGCATACTTGGCCGTGCTCAATGTGAGCGGGCATATGAGCGCCCAGCCGCCGCCTCCCGGAACCGTTATCGGCACCGTGTACGTCCCAGTAGGTGCGAGTCCCTGCAGGCTGAGCGTCTGCACGGAGTTCGAGTAGACCCAGTATCCGAGGCCCTCGACTATCGCGAAGTCGAGCGGCGGGGGAGAGATCCCGACGATGAAGCTCTTGTCGTAGGTGACCGTTCCCGAGTTCCATCCGTACACCGCATCGCCGGTCTTCAGGCCGAGCGTGCTGGCCTTGTAGCCGTGAGCGACCAGAGGCACGCCCACCAG
>JAFGHM010000109.1 GCA_016930135.1 Thermoplasmatota archaeon
CGCGAGGGAGGACATCGCCATAATCGCCGCCAATGTCGTCGGCACGTCCCTGACGGCAGTTCTGATTGGTCTCAAACTACGCTACGACGGTCTGAGGGAGACGCCGATGGGCGATCAGGTATGACTCGTTGACGGTTCGCACATGGCACAGTGCTGGCGAGGCCGCGCTCAGTCTTCGGGCAAAGGTCTCTCGACTGTGCTAGATTCCACTTTCGGATCTATCCGCTGTCGCGGCCTGTACAGCTTCCTGAGAGCGATTACCGATGCGACGATTGCGATCGCGGTGAAGCCCAGAAGAGGGAGCATCCATGTCGATGGCGAATCCTCTGCTAGCTGATAGAACGCATTCTGGTCTTCACTGCCCATATACTCTCCCCCTGTCGGAGACCTCGGGTCAAGCATGGGTACGGTGTCGGTCGCCCCAAGTCCGACCAAGAGGAAGAACGATGCCAGGATCGAGAATACGAACATGGCAGAGATGAGGATGACTATCCTTGTGTTCTCGTTCGGAGACATCAGGTCGCGCGCTTTCCACGAAAGGCCGTAGTACACAAACCCGTGGTCCTCGTTCCTGACGACGAGCCCCCCATCCTCCATCTTCTTCAGATGCCTGTGGATGGCGGCCTTGTCTATGTCCAGGGCCTCGGAGAGCTGGCTCACGGTCCTCCTCATGGGCTGGAGCGCCTTCAGTATCTCGAGCCGCGTGTCCGAGGCCAAGGCGAACAGCGACTTCTTGTCCAACTCGACACGCATGGCCTCTGCTCCGAGGCTGAATATGGGCTTGTGGGACATTAAGTTGGTTCCTGTGCTCTCGGGCTCGGGTCCCAGTCCGTTGGAGGCCATCAGTAGTCCCAGCTCCCGTAGGGCTCGTCGATGGACACCTTCCCTGCGAAAGAGAGGTCCTTCAAGAGGTTCGCCTGAAGTACGTAGCAGCTCAGGGTGTAGAGGTAGTCTCCGATGTACAGCGATCTCGTCATCTCACTGTAGTACGCAGCGTAGCCTGGTTCGTGTCTTATGACTCCCTTGAGGGATATCCCCTCGGAAAGCGACACTTCCAGGACATATGCGGCGGGGACTGATGAGTATTCGTATGACCAGTTGTACAAGGAGTAGCTGTGCTCGTATCCGGGTATGACAAGAAGCTCCCTCTCGAGGTCGAACAGCACCGCCTTGTGGTCGTAGAGGGCCTGTGAGCCGAACAGCCCGCCAATGACGTATGTGCTCTGTTCCACCGGGGCCGTCGGGTCCGAGACATCGAAAAGGGACACCTTGACGTTGGCGTTCTCCTGCCCGATGCCGAGTACATGGGTGTCGTCCACAGGGTGGAGATAGGTCGAGAAGCCCGGTATCTTGAGCTCTCCCGCGACCTTCGGGTTTGCCGGGTCGGAGAGGTCTATCACGAACAACGGGTCGACCTGTCTGAAGGTGACGAGATAGAGCGTCTCACCGACGAACCTCGCTGAGTAGATTCTCTCTGTCGGTGCGAGCCCCTCGAGAGCTCCCACGGTCTGCATGTCGCTGTCGAGCACATACACGGCATTCTCCGGGTTGATCCAGCTGGTCGTCGTCGCCACCCTGAGGTGCTCCCCGTGCTGATCCATCGAGAACTGGTTCAGGAGCCATCCGCGGACGATGCAGCTTCCCGCAGCAGTCATCTGGGTGCCTTCAACGGCTATCTGATATATCGTCGTCCTCGCGCTCGACGACCTGTCAGGGACGGTGTCTCCGTCTTCCATTTCGATGTCCCCATCCCACTTCTGGACGGCGAAGTAGATCGAATCCAGGGACATGTACACTGTCGAGGCCCAGCCTGCCACAACGGACAGGATCTCGTGTCCGCCATCGGAGATGTCTATGGCGAGTATGTTCACGAAGGAGCTAGCGTAGCGCGTCTCAGGGTCGTATCTCACTGAGGACAGCGGAATCTCCTCATTCGTGTCGCCCTGCCAGACAGAAGGCAGAATCGTGTAGCCATCGAAGTCCCAGACAGCCATTTGCGTGAGCACATAGACGACATCTCCGAGCATCCTCGAGGTCAGCGAAGAGCCAGAGATCCCGACGCTGAATTCCTGAGAGGGGTCCGAGCGGTCGCTCACATCGAAGACCGATATGACGACCTTTGGGGGCTCATACTTGTATTCGTCTGCGCTCAGAACGTATCTGTACCAATCGTATTGCTGGTACAATGACCCGAGGACCACCAGCTTGTCGTCGCGTACGAAGAGTCCCGTGATGCTTGCCGAGTGGTTCTCATCAACTCCGAAGATGTCGTCCGCAGTGAGCGTAGAGAGGATCTGCATATCCTCTGGCGGGGTGGCACGGACTATCTCGACCTCCGAGTTCGTGGACACGTAGATGTACTCTCCATCCGTCTTGATCACATCGGACTCATCGACGCCCGCGGTCTGGACATTTGTCTCGGAGTATTGTGCGCCGCCACCCGCGTCCGCGGCCAGTTCAGAAAACCCGGTGGGGGTCCTCGCGAGCAGCGGACTGCTGGAAGAGCCACGCGCATGCTTCAAAAACTCCTCTAGCTCAGACTTCGAATCAAAGGACCTGAGTCCCCCCTCGTACCACTGCTCGGGAGAGTCCACGATCGCATACATGGCTAAGGTCGAAAGGAGCAGCAGCAGGACGACGGTAGACACTGAAGCGAAGTTCAACTTAGGGTTCATGGTCATCGCGAGACCTACTGTCACCCGCCCTATATGTATGCGCTTTGCGCGTTGACTTGCCAGTCAACGAGAACAAGCTCTCTCTGACGAATCGCGAGCCGGGCGAGCAGCCATTCTGGTCATCCCTTCGAGAGGACAGATGCGATCTTCGCCGCAATCGGCCCCGAAGCGTTGTCGACAGGGACCACCTCTATCTCGTCCGGGCCGCTGACTCCAAGGCCGAGTTCGACAGCCCTGCGGATCTGGTCCTGGTCAAATATCCGCCTCTTCTCGATCTTGTCCGTGGTCCCGTGCATCTTAAGCGCGGCCACGCCCACTGCGTCCAGGGCTATCCTGTCCGAGGATGCGAAAGTGAGGTTGGCCGTCCACCTTGGGCCGGTCATGGGTCCTCCCTTGTAGAAGGCCTCGACGCCGTCCATGACGACGAGAGCAGGCTTGTAGGGCCAGTTCATCTCGGCAATCATGTTCCTCTGGTTGATGACCGAGGTGTGCAGCTCCGTCATGTTCCTCGAGTGGACCATTCCAGTCGTGAGCTTCAGGGACATCGTGAAATGGCCTCCGTACTGGTGGGTCTTCAGGCAGCACAGCCCTATCACCGCGTCCGCCTCGAGCACGGGCTTCGCGAACCAGAACCCGTTCACCCAGTGCATGCCCGGAGGCTTTATCTTCACCCATCGGTCCTTGGGCATCTCGTCGAAAACGAGACACTCGAACCCCATCTCCTGGGCGAGGGCGAACACGCCCTTCTCCTGGAAGACCTTGCTCGTCTTCGCAGGCCCGCTCCTATCGCCCAGGGCGATCCTTTTCGGCTTCTGAGCCTTGACGAGCTCCACTGTTGCACGAATAGTGTCCAGGTGGGTGGACCCAGGGGCCTGGTCGGCCGTGTTGAAGTTCGGCTTGATCAGGACGCTCTTGTCTCTGAGGTCAGGCAGGCCGATTGCCTCGACGACCTTCCTTGTGCCCTCCTTCCTGTCCGGGTCCAGAGCGACTGCGACCCTTGCCATCGGCATTCAGTATGAGCCTCCAAAGCGCGACGGAACAACCCAATGCCCTTGGCTACATTATCTTTGTGTAGAAATGGCCTTCAAGGCTATCTCAACCGCCTCCTTCGGGCTGTTGGCCTCGATGAGGTTCGGAATCGGGCTCGGGCGCGCTTTCTCCAGCTTCCAGGTTCCTAGACCAACCACGATCTTCCCCAGGTCGAGGGCATGGGCGATTTCGGAAAGGGTTCCGAACTCGCCTCCGATGGCTATCAGGACATCGGCCGTCTTGACGAGCATCACGTTCCTCCCGACTCCCATGCCGGTGACGATGGGCACCTGGACATATGGGTTGGCATCCTCCTTATCGTTCGAGGGGATGATCCCGATGGTCAACCCGCCAAGACGCCTGGCGCCCTTGCACGCGGCCTCCATCACGCCGTTCATGCCCCCGCAGACGACAGCAGCTCCCTGCCGGGCTAGCTCCTCGCCCACCTTCTCCGCCAGGACCATGAGATCCTGGCTGGCCTCGCTGGATCCTATCACGCCGATGATCCTGAGCGCCATGCACTTAAGGTATTCGCTTCGTCGCTCATAAAGCGAGGGCCTGGATTGATTCTCATGTCTGGGTTCTCCAGCGACACCTTTATTAGCTCTTGTAGGTGATAATAGTCGGCAAAATCGGAGGAACCCCTCGATGCCAGACATAAGAGATAGAGTCGAAGAGGACAAGGGCATTCTGAAGAAGATCCAAAGCTACATCCCGGGCTTCGCCGGCTACAGACGCAGGGAGGACCTCAGGGATGCGGACAAGATGCTCCGGATGCAGCTCGC
>JAFGHM010000110.1 GCA_016930135.1 Thermoplasmatota archaeon
CTTCGTCGGGAGGCCGCTCTCCTTGCCCCTCGCGATGATCCTTATGTTGTCCACTTCCACCTTCTTGCGTATCATGTAGTTGACTATAGGCAAGACCGAGAGCGGATAAAAGTGCGCGAACTTCTCACTCGTGCGTATCAGCGCCTTGTCGAGCGCGATCGTGATGCCTGAGAGCTTTCTGTCCGCCTTGAACTGCTCCAGGGAGGCCTTTATCTCGTTGTACATCGAGGACTTCTCCAGCTCCTCGATTGCAGGCATCAGCCCCTCCTGCTGGGCCAGCGCCCTGAGCTTGTCGATGCTGTAGTCCATGCCTCCGGGGATAAGGTACTTAACGACCTTGTCCTCGGGGACCTTCTCCGCTTTCAGCTTCAGGAGGACCTTGAGGTTCGTGACATCGATCTCCCTCCTGACGAAGTCCCTCAGCAGCTTCTCGGGGGTGTTGGTGGGCTCGATATCGTTGAGCAAATCGTAGTACATGACCTTGTCAAGATGGTCCTCGAGGGCGGCGAGCCTCCCTGAGTCGACCACCTCCCTCACCAGCTCAGGCGTGATCCCCAGCGCCGGCTTCCTGGAGAGCGCATCCATGACCTCGTGCATCTGGCCCATCTGCATCAGCGACTGCAGGTAAGCCTCCGAGAACTCGCCCGCAGGGATGAGGGTGTCCACCAGCTCCTCCTCGCGGACGCCCGTGACCCTCCCCCTGAGCACCGTCTTCACGTTGAACGTGTCCCACCGCTTCAGGTAATCCCCGACCATCTCCCTCAGGTGCCCTGTGCAGAAGCCGAGTATGTCTGAGTAGGTCTTCGCCAGGTTGCGGGTCACGGCCACCTCGACGAGGCTCGCCCCCGAGTTGCGGGAGGCGTACCTGGTCATCTCCTCGCGGTACTGCGTCTCCCCCAGGAACCGGCCGATCTCGTACACGTCCATGACCAGCATCCTGGAGTACGCCTCACGCGAGAGAAGGAACCTCTTCTTCGCCTTCACGCGCGCGCAGGCATACGCGTAGTTCCCGCGGCCGCCAAACAACCACATCCCAAGCATCACCCGAACAGCTTGCCGAATATCTCCTGCATCCTCTTGTTCCAGACATCGTCCAGCATCGTCTCGAACCGGAAGTCGAGCCTGACGGCCCTGTCCTTGCTCTCGAACACCAGGCCGCCGCCGCAGTCGATGACTCCGCCGTTGGCCATGGCCGAGGGCAGCTGAAGAAGTCCCTGGTCATCCTTGTTCGAGTAGACGTAGCATTCGCCGAGTTCCTTCTTGGCCCTCGCGACGAGCTTCGAGTAGAGCTTCCTTCGTCTGTCCGCCGGATAGCTGGAGAGCTCGGCCAGCACCTGCCCTCTCAGCTCCTCCATGACTTGCCTCTGGGCGCCCAGGGCCGTCTTCTTGGATTCGAGCTCCGCGCTGGAGACCTCCTGCCGCTCCATCTGCTCGATGTTCGAGACGTTCCTCTTCTCGGCCTTTGCGATGTTCTCGGCTATCCTCTTGTCCGCGAGCTTCAGCTGCTCGTCCCGCTCGCCCTCTCCGAGGCGGATGATCTCCTGCTCCCTCTCCTTGCCCCTGCGGAGGATGTCCTCAACGACCTTGTTCAGGCTCATGGCTTCTCAGCTCCTATGGCGCATGCACCGTCCTCTCCGACTCTCCGGTCCGTTCTCGTTCGACTCATCCGAGCCACAGCAGGATCGCGATGACGAAGCCCAAGATGACGATGGTCTCGGGGAGCACCATCATGATGATGCCCTTGCCGAACATCTTGGGGTCCTCAGCTGTCGCGCCCACTGCCGCAGCACCCACTTGTCCCTGAGCCACACCGGTGCCCAGGCCCGCAACGCCTATCGCGATGCCCGCGCCGATGAGGGCCAGTCCTGTTCCTGTGTCCATTTTCTGTGCCTCCTATTTCGTGGCCGTCGAATGCTTCCTCTCGTAGCTCAAGGGCTCGAAGTCCGCCCCTCCGCCCTCGAAGAACTTGAGGAAGAACTCGACATAGTTCAACCTGATGGCTTGGATCCCAGAGGACAGAGCCCCCAGGAAGAACACGAAGAATCCTTGAACGACGAACAGGGTGGCGACCCCTGCTATCGAGATGAGTATGTTCCCGCTGTCGAATATGAGCGGAAAGAGCATCGAATTGAACGCGAAGGCCATGGCGCCCTTGCCGACGGACAGGGCGGCAAGTCTGGCGTACGAGACGAGGTTGGTGAACAGGCCCACGACCTCGCTGAGGGCTGCCGGTCCTTCAGTGAACGGCAATCCCGCGAGGCCCACGAGTATGAACCCCAGGGCGGGCAGCGACACGACTATCCCCGCCAAGTTGGTCGTCTCATCTGGCAGCGGTGCCAAGAGGGTGGAGTTGAAGAACTTGCTCGTCTCGGTGGCATCGCCTCCGATGGTCATCAGCTCCGCGAACATGCCGAACAGGAGCAGGAGCCACATCACCTTGGCTAATGCGTGCTTCTTGCTGTGTTTCACGTGGTTCACGAAGCCGAACGCGAACCCCAAGGTGAGGTGCAGCCAGCCCGCGACCAGGGATATCGCGAGCATCTCGAGGACGTCGTGCATCTTCTCTAGCATCGGATGGACGGGTATGTTGACGACCGCCTCCCACGAGGCCTCCTCATGGCTGCCCTCCGCCGGGTGGAAGGGCACGCCGAACGCCTCCGCGAACACGAATATCCCGAATATGCTTGCGAGAAGCCCGCCGGCGAGCACTATTGCGCCCAGCTTGTAGAGGTCGGGGTAGTTCTTCAGCTTCCAGCGCATGAAGGCGCCCAGGGCCATCAGGCTGAGGCCGAACCCGAGGTCGCCTATCATGAAGCCGAAGAAGACCGGGAATGTGATGAACAGGATGAGCGTCGGGTCGATCTCCTCGTACTTGGGCGTCGAGACGAGGTTTATGAAGAACTCGAACGGCCTGACCGGCTTCGGGTTCTTAAGCTTGACCGGAGGCTCCTCCTCCCTCTCCGGGGGTATCGTCTCGACGAAGGCGAGTCCGCCGCAAAGTGAGTTGAGCGCTGTCTGTATCTCGTCCGCCCTCGCCGTCGGTATCCAGCCGTCGATCACGAACGAGTTGGCGGATGTAGCTATCCTCAGCGGTGTCTCCGCCTTCAGCACCTCGATGGACAAGTGCTCCTCGGATGAGATGATGAAATCGGCGAACTGCTTCCTGATGCCCTCGAGGTCCGACTCGACCCTCTTCAAGTCGGCTTCGAGATCCTTGATATGCCCCCTATGGCCCTCTATGATATGCTCGGGGTCGCCCTTGAGCTTGGGCAGCTTGATCTCCTGGTAGTCATGCTCGGAAAGCAGCCTAGCGGCCTCCATCCTGTCTTCGCTCTTCACGAAGAGAGCGACGACGAAATCCGCCTTGCGCTCCAGCTTGAAAATCTCGTACTGCTGGAGCTTGCTCGAGATGGCATGCTCGGGATCGAACCTGCACGTGCCTGTGAAGGACACGAGGTTGTCGTATCCATCGTAGTCTTCGACCTTGACGCCAAAGGTCGCGATCGGCTCCAGGGCCTGTATCTCCGCCTCCTTCTCCCTGATCAGGGCCTGGATCTTCTGCCTCGCCTCCGCCTTGCTCGATGTGTTCAGGTCCAATGTGACGAACGCCTGATCCAGCTTCTTGTTTATGTCCCTGACTTGCATCTTGTCCGAAGGGCGGTGCTTCTCCAGCTCCAGGGAGCGAATCATCGCCCTCAGCTTCAGGAGCTTCTGGGAGGCGCCCGAGGCCTTCGGCAGCGGCTGTCCGATCTTGAACTCCTCGTCCTGCGATGTGAAATCTATGAGATGCAATACGCCGAGCTCGTAAAGACACTCGATGGTCGCGTCGAGGCTGTCGATCGACCCCACGACCACCGCGCGGGTCATCTCCTCAGGCCTAAGCATCAGCCGCCCTCTCAAACTCCGAAAGGACGTACTTCTTGGCGTTGCCCATCCTTCCGCGGGCGGTCGAAGTCAGGATTTCCGCCTTCCTGATGCCGTCCTCAAGAATCGCCATCTTGCGCCGCTCGATCTGCACAAGGGCCTCGGCGGTCTCGGAGTCGAGCCGCCTCCTCAAATCGGCCTCGGCCTCCTCCGTCCTCTGCATCGCCGCACGCTTTCCCTCGGCCTGTAGCGCCTTCCTCCTCTCCTCCGCGGCCTTCGTCATCTTGCGGACGTTCTCCTCCGCCTCCTTGATCTGACGAAGAATGTCGGCCTTTCCCAAGTAAGACACGTCCAGCTCGCTGATGCTGGTTTCGATATAAATAGACTCCGCGGTCTGACCTTTTCGATTCCTTGAGGGTGTCATTTCGACGCTTAACGACACAAGCGCCCCGCGTTCGGGTCATCCGTCTAGCTTGTCCGCGAAGTCCTTCTTGTCCATCTTCGCAATCGGGATTCCAGCCTGCTTCAGAAGCTCGATTCCCGCGAGGTCGGAATAGTCATCGATGTACACGACGCGGGCGATTTGCGCGTTGAGGATCATGCGTGCGCATATGGGGCACGGCACGATGGTGGAATAGAGCGTGGACCCCCTGGAGTCCGTACCAGCCTGTATGAGCGCGTTCTGCTCCGCGTGCACGGCCGTGCAGGTCTCGAGCCTGGTCCCCGAAGGTATCCCCAGCTTGTCTCGGATGCACCCGATCTCCTCACAATGCGGAAGCCCTCGCGGGTTGCCGTTGTATCCTGTGCTCTTGATCTGCCCGACATCGCTGACGATTATGGCGCCTATATGCCTCCTGGTGCATGTGCTCCGTCGGGAGACCTCTATGGCGATGTTCATGAAGTAGTGGTCCTTGTCTATCCTCTTACCGTGCTTGCGCGTCAAGAGCACCCTCGGCGCCTCAATCCCATCATGGCATTTTTACCTTTCCGTCCTTCGCTCGCTCAGGAGGGCAAAGGATAGAAATAGCGTTCCGCGACTAACCATGGAGTGCAATGTCCAAGTGGGTAAGGATTGGGGCGATGGCCATTGCTGCCGCGGCTCTCGTCGTCCTGGTGTATGCGGTCTTGACCCCGGAGCCTCAGGAAGACGATCCGAATCACGGGGGCATGTGGGGCAACCCCATGACATACAGCTCGACCAACGTCGGCCTGATCGCCGCGTCGATCGCGGCCATAGTGATTGCCGTCATGGCCCTGTTGCTATGGAAGGAATATGAGCCTCTTCCGCCGTCGATGGCACCCCCGAGGCCAGAAGAGAGGAGGGAGCCTGTGGGCTCGAGGGAGGAACCCGCAGAGGCTGCCCTCGAACACCAAGAACCCGAAGCCATTTCCACCGACGAGTTGGCCGAGAGGGACTACCTAGTCCTCCGACTCCTGACGGGCGACGAGCGCACAATGTTCAAGGCGATCATGGATTCCGGCGGAGAAGCACTGCAGAAGGACCTCATCCTCAGGACGAAGATGTCCAACGCGAAGGTTTCCCGGCTGCTCGACAAGCTCACGCAGAAGGGTGTTGTGAGCAAGGAGAGGCACGGTGCGACGAACAGGATCAAGATAAGGCGGGGCGATTGACCGTTCATGCCTTCTGGACAGGCGGTTTTTCACTTTTCTGCAAAGCTCAAGGCCACTTTTCAGCATAGCTCCATATACGCTTTCACCCAAGAGACAGAACAAGGCCTCGGGGAGGACCCCGCAGGCGCATAGGAGGTGAAACACGCATGAAGACATCGGTGCTCTTCGCGATTGTGGGCCTGGTGGCCGTTGTCGCGGTCGCGGGAGTTGCAGTTGCCTCGGGGACCGCCGCCAGCGCCCTTGGGACTGCGTCCAACGGCGACGGATCGGGCTCCGGCCACATCGGGACGGATCACATGCATGAGTGGCAGCACAGCTGGGAGTACAAGAACCAGTACAACGGAACCGGGGAATGCCCCGGAGAGTACGACTGGAACTACAGCTGGGGGTACGACTATGAGTACTGCCCATGCGCGGACTGATTCAGTCCAACAAACCCCTTCCCCGCGCCTACTTTTTTGCATGCCCGTATCGAATGGATCCCGGCCTAGCCGTTTGCCTTCCGCCTTCGCCGCCGAGATGCGCCAAGGCGGTCGTCACACCGGGCAACGAGACCAGGGTCGTGACAGACGAGGGGGCTCACAATAGTGTCCACAGGCGGAACCACCAGTTCAGCCAGGCTGGAAGAAGTGTGTCAATGAACCATATCAATTTATACATGTCCGCCGATGGACGCGCCGTGTCAAGGCGATCTTCTGGCCGACGCAGAAAGTCGAAGAGGCTCAGCTCTGCGCTCCTGTTCGCGAGGGATGCGGGAATAGCACTGCTCCTTGTCGTCCTGATCCTTTTCATGATGTACGCGTACACAGGGTTATGGCCTCCCCTGGTGGTCGTGGAGTCAAACAGCATGATGCACGGAGAAGACAACACGAGTCACATCGGCACGATAGACACCGGAGATCTAGTCTTGGTGCGCGAAGTCACGAGGGCTTCCGAGATCGAGACCTACGTGGACGGTGTTGTCTCTGGGCACAGGTCATATGGCGATTACGGGGATGTCGTGATCTACAGGCCTGGCGGTACCGAGACGCGAACGCCGATCATCCACAGGGCCATCATCTACCTGCAGTTCGATCCCACGAAAGACTGCTATCGATCCGTATCGTTAAGGGATGCCCCTGAGGACAAGTGGTCGGCGACTGACCCACAGGACACCTGGGACAATCTGACAAGCGTCCTCAGAATCTACCATGTGGGATGGAACGACCTTACGGTCAACGTTGACATAGCTGGATTGATTCCGACCCAGAAGAACGGGTTCATCACCAAAGGAGACCGCAACTCCAACACCGACCAGATGCTCGCCGGCGGGGGCATGGTCGAAGTAGAGTGGATTGTGGGCAAGGCGCGCGGAGAAATCCCCTGGTTCGGACTTCTCAAACTATGGACGACTGACTCCTTGGGTAGCACCGCCCCCGAGAACAGCGTCAGAAACCTGTGGATCTCGATGATCCTGATAGTCGTCACGCCGGTCGCAATAGACATCGGTCTCACATACAAGGAGAAGAGGGCCATTTCGAGGAAACCTTCGAAAGAGCAGGACTCCGATGCCCCCTACTACAAGGCTGTGAGAAGAGAAGAGGTGCGGGCGGAAGCAGAACCCTCTGTCGAAGAGACAGAAGAGCCGCCGAAGCAGGCTACATGAGAGTCGTCTGGTGCCTCAGCTTGTAGTTCCTCAGCTGGCTGAGAATCTCGTCCTCTTCCAGGATCTTTCTAGCTTCCACCACGGGGACGCTGGGCTCGATCTCCTTCGTCCTTCCCCCTCTCCCGAAGGACTTAACCCGAGCGTGGATGATGCCGAGCATGTCCAGCTCCGAAATGAGGTCGGTTATCCTGCGCTGAGTCAAGATAGCCATCGATGTGCACTGGCATATCTCCTTGTAGGTTTCGTAGAGATCTCCGGTCGTGAGCTTGGAATCGCCTCTCTCGTTGTTCAGGAGAACCCCCATGAGCACCAGTTTCGATTGGACGGGTAGCGTCCTTATCGCCTCCGTCACGCAATCCAGCTCTATCTTGTTCTTCGCGCGGACGACATCTGATTCGGTGACGATGGGCATGTGGTTCCGCTCCGCGAGCTCCGCGGCGACCCTCAGCAGGTCCAGTGCGCGTCTGGCATCCCCATGCTCCTGAGCGGCCAAGGCGGCGCACAACGGTATGACCGAGGATTCGAGCACGCCGTCCTCCAGGACAAGGGCGGCTCTCTGCTCTAGGATGTCCTTGATCTGCTCTGCATTGTAGGGCGGGAAGACCATTTTCTCCTCACTGAGGGAGCTCTTGACCCGCGGGTCCAGGAACTCCATGAACCTGAGGTCGTTGGAGATGCCGATGACGCTGACCTTGGCGTTCTTGAGATCGTCATTGATCCTGCAAAGATGGTAGAGCACATCGTCCCCACTCTTGGAGACCAGCTGGTCGATCTCGTCGAGCGCGATGACGATGACCCGCTTCTCTTCGTCTATCTTCTCCCTGAGAATGTTGTAGACGCGCTCAGTGCTCCAACCCGTGAAAGGGATCCGGTTCTCGAAGTCTGCGATGAACTTGTTCCCGATGTTCTGCAAGATGCCGTATTGAGTGTCGATGACTTCGCAGTTCATGTAGATGAAACCGACCTTGTTCAGGCCGGAATCCGCGCGTTCGATCTCCTTACCGATGTATTTCATGCAAGCGGTCTTCCCCGTGCCCGTCTTGCCGAAAAGTAGTACATTTGAGGGCCTCTGGCCCTCGAGAGCGGTCACGAGTATCCTGGCTAGCTCCTGGATTTGTTGCTCCCTGTGTGGGAGGGTGCCGGGGATGTAGGATGGTCTGAGGACGTCTCTGTCTCCTTTGAATATTGTCTTTGCCTTCATGTACTGTTGGAATATGGTATCCTGCATCTAGCTCCCCCGTAGAAGCAAAGGCTCCTTCCCTCCCCATCGTTTCCTGTGGAAGCCGCTCTCGGAATCCATGCGAAACTGAGGGAAGTAGCGAATACAGTAGAAGCTACTTAAGCGTTAATTTTATCGCGAGGAATCATTTTTTCCGCAGCTTGAGAATTTCGATGATTCGTGCGAGCCAGCATTTGCATGTAATTGTGCCTTCCGAATAAATGAATCGTCTGCTGTAAAGGGCCAACGACTGAAGGGGGACCCCTTTTCTTCCTGTGGAACTCCGGATAAGGGGTTGTGCAACGGTCTGCTGGAGAGCGGTCCAACGGAAATCGTGGTTCCTGGTTGTTCTGGAGCCTTTTTCCGTCGGCAAAAATCATTATCTCACACGTCCACTTGACTCCTCGAGATGAAGAAGGCTGCAATACTTAGTCTTGATGCTGAACTCGATGAACTGAAGTCACTCCTTGACACTCTCGGAATCGAAGTAGTGAAGGAATTCATACAGAAGACGAGGTACCCCCACAAGACCAGCTTCCTTGGTCCTGGTAAAATTGATGAAGTATACGACCAGATGAAGGATCTCGGTCTCGACATCATCGTCATAAATGGTATTCTGCGGCCGTCACAACATCATTTCCTCGAGATGAAGTTTCAAACTGAATGCATCGACAGACCCGGCGTGATCCTCAGAATATTCGCTAGCCACGCACACTCACCAGAGGCCATTGCTCAAGTGACCTTAGCAAGACTCAGATATGAACAGCCTTTTCTGCGAGAATGGATCCATAAGGCGAAGAGAGGAGATCGTCCTGGTTTCCTGGCCGGTGGAGCCTATGCAACGGACGTCTATTATGAACATGCAAAAACACATTCAAGAAAGATAGAGAAGAGTCTTCGAGAGCTAATGGAGAGGAGGAAGACGATTCGTTTGAAGAGAAGAGAGAAAGGATATCTGCTCGTTTCTCTCGCAGGCCATACTAATGTTGGAAAATCCGCTCTATTGAATGCCCTGTCTGGATCGCAGGTGGAGGTTGACGACAGGATGTTCTCTACA
>JAFGHM010000111.1 GCA_016930135.1 Thermoplasmatota archaeon
AGGATACCTCATTCAAGCCAAGGTACGGGTTCAGGGAGTCAATCTCTTGCAGGAAACCCATCCGAAGCACAGTCTCTTCGGACTGCATCGGCTCAGGAGCCTCTGCGACGAAGAACAGTCCAACAGGCATAGACAAGGCAACCGCTACGAACACTGCTAGTCCGACAGACAATCTTCTGCTGCAGTTCCAAACCATATCCTCAAACCCCCCGAGGATGCCACCCTGGCTCTGGCCCACAAGAAGCGTGAGTCGAGAATATCAATGTTTGTTTCTCGTTGCCCGAAACAGCAATGCTGAATCATGTTGGATGCCTAGAAATGGTAGCTCCTCCCGAGAGACCTGCTCTAATCAGCCCTCGATGAATCCGACAACATCTACCCCTTCGTGAGCAGGAAGACGCGGTAGTCCATGTTGTGCTGCAGGAACTCAGGCCAATCCCACTTCTTGCCGCTCACAAGCGCCCTCACCTGCTGCGTGAGGTCGGCCTGGCCCGTGATTATGAGGCCTGAGCTCAGCGCCAGGTTCGAGAATTCGTTGACTGTCATGGCGCCCGCGATGCACTGCTCCCAGGACTCGTCCCCGCCGCTGCGTGTCGTCCTGAAGGCATCCGATATCGCGATCTTCGCCCCTGGCCGGGCTATGCGTGCGATCTCCCTCATGGCCGTGCACTTGTCGGGCAGCAAATTGATCGTGGCTTGGCTCAGGACCACATCCGCTGTCCTGTTCCTGAGCGGGATCTTCTCGAGATCCGCAAGGACCAGCTCGACATCATATTCTGCGAACCGCGGATGCCTCGAGATGCCTCTCGCGACGCACAGTCCTGGCGACGAGAAGTCTATCCCTATCATGGTCTTGGGCGGGGAGAATTCGAGCGCTCGGAAGGCGAGGCTGCCCGTGCCTATCCCGAGGTCGACGACGACCTTTCCCGTCAGGGGATGCACCATCGACAGAAGAGGGTCTGCGATCATGGACAACGCCTTGCGCCTCCCCGTTGCCGCCTGCTCGTCCTGCCCCTTCCACTGGTCGTCGTACTTGGCCATCGTCCGAACTTTGAGTGAATCGGGGCCCCTGCAGCTACCGTCGCACCAGTGCTCCACGCTCTCGCTCCTTGCCCTTGCGCGAAGTGGAACGCATCTCCGAGATAAAAGAAAGTGTTTTAGTATCCGCCACGTCTTCCCCCAAAGGGAAGGATTCTGTACAGGATAAGGAGCTAGGATATCCCATGACGGCCCTCAGACCCATCACGATCCGCAGGATGGTCGCGCCCTCACTTTATGTCCAGGGCAAGGGAGCGATATACCACCTCGGCCAGAAGGCCTTTCCCTATGGGGACAAGGCGTACGTTGTCGGAGGGAGCACCGCGCTCTCGGTGGCAGGGGACAGGGTTAGGAAGTCGCTTCTGTCGAACGGCATCGAGGTGGTTGGATGGAACGACACGGTCAAGGAGTGCACCAACTCAGCGATCGACCGACTCACAGAAGAGGGCAGGAGGGCGAGACCTCACTTCGTCATCGGAGTCGGGGGCGGCAGGGCGGTCGATACCGCGAAGGCGGTCGCGTGGAAGCTCAAGCTGCCCTCGGTCACGGTCGGGACGCAGTGTGCCACGAACGCCGATGCGAGCGCTGAGTCGGTTGTCTACACAGAGGACCACAGGTTCCTAGAAGCCATCACATTGCCCCGGAATCCGGTCCTGGTGATCGAGGACACGGACATCATCTTCAGAGCGCCTCCGAAGTACATGGTCTGGGGCATGGGGGACGCTCTGTCGACGAGGTTCGAGGCGGAGGCGTATGTGAGGGCCCGCGAGAAGAGGAAGGACGCGGAAGTGCCTCCTTCGACAGCGCTTGCGCTCGCCAAAGGCTGCTACGCAAGTCTGATGGAGCACGGCCCCAGGGCTCTGGCGGACATCAAAAACGGCAGCCACTCGTCCGATGTGGACGATGTGATAGAGGCCGTCAAGCTCTCGAGTGCGATGGCCTTCGAGAACACGGGCTGCGCGCTCGCCCACGCGCTCCACAACGGCCTCACGAGGACCGGGCAGGTGCGCGGAGAGCATGGCGAGCTTGTGGCGTATGGCACGATCGTACAGATGGTCTACGAGAGGCGTCCGAGAGAGGAGGTCCAGCAAGTGTTCGAGTGGTGCGAGAATCTCGGCCTGCCCACCTCGATCAAGGCCTTCGGGGAGATCACAAAGGCCGCGTTGAGGGCCGCGGCGGAGCACGCGGCGGAGAAGGACTTGAACAGCAGGAACATGCCCGACAAGATGAGACCGTCGGAAGTCCTCGGGGCCGTCGAACGGGTCGAGAAGAGGAGCTTCTAGCACGCTCAGGCGGACACGGGTTCATGGTGCCAGAATGGTCTCCTGAGCGCGCTGAACCTGTGTCTCGCGACGACGGTGCCGGCGACGACTATCCCCGCGGAGTCGAATATGAAGTCCCCGGCCGTGTCGATGCCTGGATGGAAGTTGCTCCAGCCGAACAGGACGTCGGTGAAGAGCTCGGTGAACTCGAAGAACATCGACACAACGAACATGGTGACTATCACCAGCCAGAACTTGCGTCGGCCGTTCGTCGTCGGTGGGCCAATCGGGCTCAGGGTCCAGCATAGGAAGGACCAGAGGAAGAAGGTCATGACCATCGCGCCGAGGAAGTGCGCGAGGTTGTCGTACCAGTTGAGGTCGGAAGGGCTGTAGCCGAACAGGCCCGGCATCCCCGCGTCTATCAGGACCATGAAGAACAGCATGAGCAGGGCCCCGCCCGTGATGACCGCCTTCCGCCTGACCTCCAGCGCGACCAGGGGTACCAGGATCGCGAACGAGAAGGCGTAGGTCCAGCTGGACCATGTCCACCCTCCCCAGATCATCGACATCGAGAAGAGCGTCAGGAGGACTACCAGGACGGACACCGAGGCGAATGGGAACCCCACCCACGTGAAGAATCCATGCTTTGGAATGTCAAAGCGAGGGTACGGGGGTTTCTCGTCGAGCGCCTGCGCCGTTCGCCCCTGCATCCTGCGGGTGTACCGCGCCAGGTCAGTCTCTCTACGCTCCATCCCCATGTCTGACAAACTGGCATTACGCAGGAGACTATTATAGCATTTCTGCCGGACATGTATCAATTACCGACTTTCTTCTCGTAGTCCTTGATCAGCGCGGCGCCCTCCCTGAGCACATCAGGAGGCATCTGCGGCACCTCGTGCTCCCTCAGGACCTTCCTCGCGATTCCCCTCGCCTCGAGGGCCATCTTGGTGGACATGGTGGCCTGCCACGACCTCCGGCTCTGGTCTCGAACGAACATCTCGCTCTTGAAGGTGCGAAGCGTATGCGGGTGCCTCAGGAAGGTGCCCGCGTGCCCCACCGCCTCGATGACGTTGAGTGCTATCGTGTCCCTCGTCACGGGGAACCTGTGCATGTAGGTCCGGATGTCCTCCCAGATGTGGGAGTCTATCACTACCTGCTCGAGGCTCGCGCCCTTCGCGCTGTCAAGGCTCCCCGCACCGGACATGCAGTCCGTCCCGGACATCGTGTTCACCAGGGTCCCGAAGGCCTCGCTCAGGGATGACTGCAAGCCGGGTTCGATGGTCTCGAAGCCCCAGTTGGACGTGTGCGATGGTATCCCGTACCTCTGAGCCATCTGGGCTGCGCCCGCTGCTATCAGAGGTAGCTGGTATGCGGTATAGTCCAGCACGCCCGTAGCCATGTTCATCGGGGCGGATTCTGAGCTGTAGATGAAGGGCGCTCCTTGCTTCGCGGCCTGCGTGATAGTGAGGCTGGCGAGGTTCTCGGCGTTGATGTTCTCGAGCGTGCCAGCGATGGTGACTGGCGAGGACAGGCCCGAGATGGACATCGACATCGAGACGACGGGGATGCCCGCCCTGGCGAACTCGGCCTGCGCCTCTATCTCCGCCTTCTCGAAGCACAGAGGGGCTATCGAGCAGCTGATGACGGAGAACAGGGGTTTCTTCCTGAGCGCTTCAAGATCCCCTGCGATCAGGGAGGCTATCTCCACCTGCTTTCTCGCGTCCGAGGCGCCGCGCGTGGCGGGGACAACCTGGACGTGCTTGGTGTTGTTCTGCAGCGCGGTCCACAGAGAGTTCACTGCAAGCGCTTCTTGGGGGACGTCGTGGGCAGTGACGGTGGTCCAGCAGATGTCCACTCCGTTCATCGCGTCGGCCATCTTCGAGAAGTCCGCGAGGTCCTTGTTCGTTGTCTGCCGTTTCTCCCCGCTTCCAAGATCGTGCGTGAAGACCGCGAGGCCCGTGGTGGCCAGGAGCGGGAACGACTCAACGGGCAAGGTCTTCTCATGCTTCGGATCCCTTGCCCCGAGCACCAGCCTCTTCGGAGCCCTCTTGATGGCCTCCTTGACCATGGACTCGGGCAGCTTCGCGACGCCCTTCTTGAGATCGACCTCGGCACCTTTGCTCTTGAGGAGCTTGAGCACGTCCGGGCTCTTGACCATCACCCCGATCCTCTCGAGGCACTCGATGCTCTGCTGGTGGATCAGCTCGACCTCGTCCTTGTCCAGGAATCTCAGGCGTGCGACTGCCATCTCAACCCTCCGAACATCCACATGATGGTCGGGTGATGCAGAAGATACCTAAAAGAGTTTCTGAGGCGGCCGCTGAGCGGAACCGCGTTCCCCTTCGGCTCACAAGTGCTTCTCAAGCCTCTTGCCGACCGAATCCCAGTCAACGATGTTCCAGAAGGCCTCGAGGAACTTGCCCCTGTCGTTCTTGTAGTCGATGTAGTACGCATGCTCGAA
>JAFGHM010000112.1 GCA_016930135.1 Thermoplasmatota archaeon
ACAAACGCACTCATTTAATACGCAAGATTTGTTCATGAGCGCATGGATTTCGGCGGCGTGGACACCGCCTCTGTTCTAGTGGTCGCCGTCCTCATCGCCATAGTCGCGTTCTTCTACTCCAACCTCGGGCTCGGAGGCGGAGGGCTATACGTCCCGATTATGGACGCACTGCTCGTCAGCCTCTACATGGTGGACATCGTTCCGTTGTCACTGATGTTCGCCTTTGCTACGATGATCACTGCTGCTATCACTCACAGCCGCAAGAAGCTCGTGGATTTCAGGTTGGGCACCCTTCTCGCATCCGCGGGGCTGGTGGGAGTCGCTGCAGGCGTCGCGTTCACGAGAACTGTCGATGAACGCCTTGTGAAGGCAGGCTTCGCCGCTCTCTTTGTGCTGGTCGCGACGAAGATGCTGTATGACATCTACAAGTCCAAGAACGAGAACCTTCTGTCTCCGACGAGCTTCAGCTTCAGGCTGAAGCTCGCGGGCATGGGCATCAGCATTCTGACGGGCTTCGCGATCGGCAGTTTCGGCATCGGAGGGGGCGTGGTCAGCGTCCCGCTCATCATCTACGTATTCAGGCTCGAGGCGCGAAAGGCCATAGGGACTTCCGCCTTCATGGGAGCCATACTCACCCCCGCCGCGTTCATGGCGTATATCTTTACCGCTGAGACGGGAGCGTCGATGCATTTCGACATTGCCTTGGTCCTAACGCCCGTCGTCTTCTTCTTCGCCTTCATAGGGTCGACCTGGGGCCTCAAGAGGCTGAGGACAAGGATCGTGAAGACAATATTCACGGGCGGAGTCTATCTGGGCGCGATCGAGATGGTCCTGAGCCTTCTGCTCACATGAAGCCTCGGTCAGTCGTTGATGCCCAGCCTGTCAAGTATGAAGGCGTAGACAAAGGCGTCGTACTTCAGGTGGTCGTACCTTCCTGACGCGCCCGCATGTCCTTCGACCATGCCTATCCTGAGCAGTATCATGTTGTCGTCGGTCTTCTTGGCCCTCAGCTTGGCGACCCACTTCAGCGGCTCCCAGTATTGAACCCTGGAGTCGTTCAGGCCTGCGGTCACTAGCATGTTCGGGTATTCCTTGGCGACCACGTTGTCATACGGGGAGTACTGCAGCATGTAGTCGTAGTGCTCCTTAATCGCCGGGTTGCCCCACTCCTCGAACTCACCCACGGTCAGGGGTATCGAAGGGTCAAGCATCGTGGTCACACCGTCGACATACGGCACCTCGGCCACGACCGCTCCGAATAGATCCGGCCTCATGTTGGTGACCCCGCCCATCAGCAGACCACCTGCGCTTCTGCCGAGTGCTGCTATCCTTCGGGGTGAGGTGTATCCCTCTTGTACCAGGTGCTCAGCACACGCGATGAAGTCGGTGAAGCTGTTCATCTTCTTGAGCACCCGCCCCTCGCGATGCCACATACGGCCCATGTCCCCTCCTCCGCGGATGTGAGCGTAAGCGCACACGAACCCCCTCTCAAGAAGGGAGAGAGTGGCAGTATCGAACCTCGACTTCGGCCACTCGAAACTGCCATACGCTCCATAGCCGTAGAGGAAGCAGGGGTTGCCTCCATCCTTCTTCAGCCCCTTTCTGTATACTATCGAGACGGGCACCCTCGTCCCGTCCTTGGCCTTCGCGGACAGCATCTCGCACGCATACTCCGAGGGGTCGTGGCCAGCTATGCTCTCCCTCTTCCTGAGGTCCAGATGCATCGTCTCGAGGTCGAAGTCATATATGGTCGTCGGCGTGACCCACGACCAGTACTTCACCCTCAGCTTCATGGAGTTGGGATCGGGGTTGAGCATCGGCATCGCGAAGTGCAGCCTCTCAGGGAGCTCAACCGTGTAGGAGCTCATGTCCTTCAGCCTGTATATTCTGATCCTGCCCTGTGCGCTCTCCCGCTCGAACACGACCAGATGGCCCTTGAAGGTCTCCACCCAGGGGCGCGGGTCGCTCACGTCTATGGCCACGCGCTCCCGGTGCGGAACCAGCTCTCTCCAGTTTTCCCGTGCGGGGTCAGAGGCCGGAGCCCACATGATCCTGAAGTTGACCGCGTCCTCGTTCGTGACTATGTAGAAACCGTCTTCCCAATGAAGGACGAAGTAGGCGATATCGTGCTTCCTGGGACAGAATATCTTGAGCTCCGACTTCGGTCTGTCAGCGGGCAGATAGTGCACTTCCGAGGTCGTGGCGCTCTCGACGGTGACCAGGATGTACTTCCGCGACTTGGTCTTGGTCACTTCCATGTAGTAGTAGGCCGGGTCCTTCTCGTGATACACGAGCACGTCTCCTCTCGGGTCCGTCCCGAGCTCGTGGCGCCAGACCTTGTCCGGCCTGTAGTCAGGGCTCATGGTCGAGTAGAATATGGTCCTTCCGTCGTTGGCCCATTCTGCGTCGTGGGCGTCGTTGGTTTGGTCAGAAAGCAACTTGCCCGTCTCGAGGTCCTTCACGAAGAGCGTGTAGCGCTCCGAACCGTCAGTGTCGGCAAGGTACATCAGGAGTCTGTGGTCCGGACTCGGCCTTACCAAGCTCACCTTGAAGAAGACGTTGCCTCCAGCGACCTCATTCTCGTCCAGGACTATCTCCTCCTCTTCGTCCACGGACCCAGACTTCCTGCAATGAATCCGGTATTGCTTTCCCTCCTCTGTGCGTTCGTAGTAGAAGAAGCCGTCAATGGCCTCTGGGACCGATTCGTCCGTCTCCAAGGTCCTTCCCTTCATTTCCTCGAACAACTTCCGCTGTAGTCGTTCGGTGTGCCTCATCATCTCAGACGCATAGCGGTTCTCGGCCTCGATGTACTCGATGACTCCCGGATTGGATCGGTCCCTGAGCCAGAAATAGTCGTCAACCCGTTCGTGGCCGTGGGTCACTATGCTGTGTGGTACTTTCCTGCATGTCGGCGGTCGGGGAGCCTCTCCACGTTTCATCTCAGATGGTGATAAACGCTGTCCAGATAAAAGGAACTATTTCTCCTCGAAATCGAGAGAGCCGGAGTTTATGCAGTAACGCAGCCCCGTGGGATGCGGGCCATCGTCGAACACATGTCCCAGATGCCCTCCGCACCTGCTGCAGAGGACCTCGGTCCTGGACATGAACATGCTCCTGTCCGTCTTTCTGTCGACGTTCTCCTCTGAGATTGGGGCGTAGAAACTCGGCCAGCCACTGCCCGAGTCGAACTTCGTCTCCGAAGAGAAGAGCGGCTGGCCACAGGCTGCGCACTTGTAGGTCCCCGCCGTCTTGTTGTTCAGCAGCTTCCCTGTGAAAGGCATCTCCGTGCCCTTCTGGCGCAGTATGCGATATCGCTCTGGGGGAAGGATCCTCTTCCACTCCTCCTCGGACTTCAGCACCTTTCCGGTCATGTCCCTACCGGTGGTGTCCTAGCCTTCCGCTGGTTTTATTGCTTTCGCCGTAGCCGTCCGCTGGGCGCTCGAACGGTGGGCCGCGGCGGAGCAAACTTGTCGAAGCTCAATATCCTCTTGAGTTCCTTGCGGTTCTTCGGCCGAGCGATGGCGGATCTGATGTCGGTCTTCTCCTTGGGGTAGCCCATGGCCAGCATCGCGACGACTCTGTACCTTTCAGGCACGCCGAGCGCAGCCTTGACCCTGTCCTCATAGAAGCTGCCGATCCAGCATGTCCCCAGTCCTTCTGCCGTGGCAGCGATGACCATATGCTGGAGCGCGATCGTCGTGTCCACTACATGCCACTCCGGGGAGGTCTTCGTGTCCCCCAGGCCCACTATCACCACAGGTGACTGGGTCAGAAACTTCGCATACCTGCCGTCAGTCAACGCCTTTCTCCTTTCAGGGTCCCTCACAACTATGAAGTGCCATGGCTGATAGTTGCTGGCGGATGGTGATATCCGTCCAGCCTCAAGCACTCGGTTCAGAACATCCTCAGGAACTGGTTTCGAATCGTAGTCTCTCTCGGACCTGCGCGCCCTGATCGCATCATATACGTCCATTCGATCGCCTCAACATGCCCTGCAAGCGTGCATCCCGCGCCTCTCGAAGTACCTCTGATGATATTCCTCGGCCGGGTAGAACTCCTGGGCTGGCATGATCTCCGTAACTATCTTCCTGTTCTTGAACCGGTCGGTCTTCTGCAGCCGCTCCCTCGAGTCGATTGCCGCAGCCTTCTGCGCATCGTCGTGGTGGAAGATCACGGACCTGTACTGCTCCCCGACATCGGGTCCCTGCCTGTTGAGGGTGGTCGGGTCGTGGTCCCTCCAGAAGATCTCTAGCAGCTCATCGTACGATACTACTGAAGGGTCGAACTCCACCTGGACAACCTCTGCGTGGTGCGTCCGGCCAGAGCAGACATCTCTGTATGTGGGGTTCTTCATATTGCCCCCTGAATAGCCAACGGTCGTTCTGACAACGCCCTTGATGTGCCTGAACGCCTCCTCGACATGCCAGAAGCATCCGGCGCCGAAGGTGGCTTTCTGAGTCATATGTTGCTGCGTCACCCCTTCTTCTCTCACAGATGATTCTTGCTGTTGCTGATTACTCTTTGCCCTTACAGGTCAGCCTGAACGGTATCAGTCCGTCGCATCGAGACTTCGAACGACCTCCACGCGCCGAAACCGCTCAATCGCCGGGTGTGGGCAGCGGTCATAAGTAAATATCGTTTAACTCCATAGCCGGCGGGATTGCAGGATGGCCAACTCAGGTCATGGTTCCAGTTCCGATTCGGACAGACGGTCCGCACTTCTCGTCGCCGTGCTCTCTTCATTCGTCACTCCGTTCATGGGTTCCTCGATAAACATCGCGCTTCCTGCCATCTCCGACGAGTTCTCCATGCCGGCAGTCCTTCTGAGCTGGGTGGTCACATCCTATCTGCTGGCCGCAGCGGTGTTCCTCGTACCATTTGGCAGACTGGCAGATATCTACGGGAGAAAGAGGTTGTTCCTCTACGGCATGTGGATCTTCGTAGCCGCCTCGCTGCTGTGCGCGCTCGCACCTAACGCATTCACTCTCATCGCCTTCAGGGCCGTCCAGGGTCTGGGCAGCGGTATGATGTTCGGGACATCAGTCGCGATACTCAGCTCCGTGTATCCCCCGAAGGAGCGGGGGAGAGTACTCGGCCTCGCTGTGGCCTCCGTGTATGTCGGCCTGGCCGCTGGGCCCTTCTTCGGAGGCATACTGACGGGCGTCTTGGGCTGGAGAAGCCTCTTCGTGGTATTGCTGCCCATGGGCGCCCTCGTCCTCTATGCTGGCTACACTAGGCTCAAGGGAGAATGGGCCGAGGCCCGAGGCGAAAGCTTCGACCTGCGGGGCTCCGCTATCTACGCCGTAGCGTTGACGGCAGTCGTCTTCGGTCTCACACTGATGCCCAATCTCTCAGGGGTCGCTATGTCCGCAGCAGGGCTGTGTGGTGTCGCGATCTTCGTGCTATGGGAGATAAGAGTCGAGAAGCCGGTTCTGGACATGAGGTTGTTCAGACACAACCGTCGGTTCGCCTTCTCCAACATGGCTGCCCTGATAAACTACTCGGCCACCTCAGCAGTCGTCTTCTTTGTCAGCCTATACCTCCAGGTCTTCAAGGGCATCGGGGTGGAGAAGGCCGGGATCATTTTGGTCTCCCAACCGATAGTGATGGCCGTCTTCTCGCCATTGGCGGGCAAGCTCTCGGATGTGGTCGAACCTCAAATCATAGCATCCATCGGGATGGCCACGAGCGCCGTGGGCCTGGCCCTCGTGGCGCTGTTTGATGCAGACACCAGCATACCTCAGATAGTATTCGCCTTGGCCATACTCGGTTTCGGATTCGCTCTCTTCTCTTCCCCGAACACCAACGCCATCATGGGTTCGGTCGAGCGCCGGCTCTACGGTGTCGCCGCGGCCACGGTCGGGACGATGCGACTGATAGGACAGGTCCTGAGCATCGCGATAGCGACGCTCTTCATATCCATATATGTCGGGAACGTGGAGCTCACGAGCGCTGATGCGGAGGCTTTCCTGGAGAGCTACAGGATGGGTTTCATCACATTCGCGGTACTGTGCGCCTTGGGAGTGCTCGCATCCATGGCGCGTGGGAAATCGGGAGAAGAGGCCTCACCACATTGATTCTGGGCATCACCTGGTTGACTGGGCGATAAATCGCACCCCGAGACCGATGTCAAGTGCTCTTGAGAGGGCCGGCTGCGCCGGTCGAAGCTTCAGCGCCTAGTGCTCGACCTCGAACGCTATCTCGTTCCTCCTGAGGAACCCGGGGACGAAAGGAGGGTTGTACCGCATGAGGAGCGGCTCTCCTGTTGGCCTCATATTGACCTTCTTCAGCCATGAAGTCAGTTCCGCGGTCCTTGACCTAACAGTCCTCTCCGTGGTGCGCCCTCTGAACCTCAGCACGGCCAGCTTCCTTGGTGGAACGGCCGTCAGCTTCGCGCGCGTGTCGACGGGCGTCGGGGTGTTCTCCACGGTGTAGCCTGATGGCAGGACGAAGGCGAACAAGCCCTGTTTCGATATCACCGGGGCGGTCATCGGTATCTTCTCACCAGATGATTTCGCAGATATGACAGGCGCGGTCATTGGTATACTTCTACTCATCTTGTTGTTGCCCGCGATGTAATCGAAGAGTATCCCGAAAGCCTGGTTGTCGTCCAAGCCATGGACAGCTACGAGGACCAAGGGCGGATACTGTCTGACCTCGACCCTCCCGTCGACCCGCAGGACCGAGTACTCGATGGACTCTGTCACATGCTCTCGGACCTGCAATGCAGTATTAAGACTCATCCCATGAACCGTATGGGTCTCAAGGCCTCAGGTCTCTCGCGACGCCCCTGCCGACCACGGGGTTGAGCTCGTCGGGATATGGTTCAAGGAAGGACTGGGGCAGAAGGTACTTCTGGTCGAACCTTATCGCCCAAGACCTGATCAGGCTCAGAGGCACTGACAGCGGCAGTCTCTCGAGCCTGTACTTCTGCACTGTGTCCAAGAAGAACGCCTTCTCATCGCCCGACAAGCCATCGGAAACGAACCCGAGCATGTGCATGAGAACGTTGACATTGGCCGCATCCTTCGGCATTCTGGACATCGCCTTGTGAAGATGCTTGGCATATTCGTCTCTGACCTCTTCGATGGGCCTGCCCTCCTTGTTGGCCGCGATGTGTCCCATCGCTCTCAATTCCTTCTGGCTGTAGGCTAGCAGCAGAAGCTTGTTCTCCGATTGGAACTGCACGAGGTCCCTAATGCGGGCCGTCGGCTCCAGCTCCCTGAACCGTGCGAACGCGAACACCCTCTTGAGGAAGTGGTCCCTGATGCGGTCGTTGATCAGCCTCCCCTCGTCCTCGATTGCGAGGCTGGGGAATCGTCTGAGCACCTCTGCCCCGAAAATGCCAGCACTGGTTCTCATCGCCGCGACCTTCTCCATGCCAGGGTATATCCTGGTGTCCTTGATCCCGCATGAGGGCGACCTGCTCTTCAGGATGAATCCGTCCACGGGCTGAAGCCCTGACAGCAGCCCGTCAGCGTATCTCATCATGTCCTCTGTCACATCCCTCTCGGTGCCCTGCTGCACGAGCCTGAGGGAACCCTTGGCATCCACTACCCTGACCGGGTTCCTAGGAACTCCTAGGCCTATCTCGAGTTCTGGGCATACAGCCGTGAACTCGACGAAGCGCCTCAGGGTCCCGACGAACTCATCGGGGATCATGGCCCCGTTCCATCTGCAGCTGTCGAAGCCCAGGCACTTGCTGACTACAATCCTTGGCCTTGGGAAGGCCCTCATTGGCATACCTCAGTGGAGGGCGGACGTGTCTTCGCATCAATAATACAATGGCCGCACGTCCCTGAAGGTCATCGTCGCATAGACCGAACACTACTGATTCATTGGGATGTACGCCTCATGAGCTGACGTATGAACTGACGGAAATGATAGAAGACAAGGGGTTTGCGTG
>JAFGHM010000113.1 GCA_016930135.1 Thermoplasmatota archaeon
TCGACAAGCCCTGCCATGTTACCCAGGTTTCCGCCTGACATCGCAATCATCAGTGCCGTCCGCATCTTCTCATATCCCGTCTGCGCATCACAGGGGACCTTCGAATCTGTGCGCCCGCCGGGAGTCATGTTTGGAATCCCGTAGTGCCTCGCCATCTGGGTCGTGGCAGCGGCCAGAAGAGCAGTCTCGGGGGACCCGAAGGCGATGCCGCCTGATCGCATGTCCATCAGGGTGGCAACGCTGCCGTATATCGCGGGACATCCTGCGTTCACTAGCTGCATGAGGACAAGCCCGCTGAGCACCTCGCTGTTAGTGACCACGAGCGTGCCGGCCAACGAAGCGGGCGAGGTAGCCCCAGCCTTTGGTTCCGAGTAGATGATTACCGGGAGCCCGAGCCTTGCGAACTGCATTATTCCACAAAGAGGCCTCTTGTCGTGCTGAAGAGGCGGGACGGGGCACTCAGTGGCGGTTATGATCGCCCTCTTCCTGAGCTCTTCGTCTCCGCCAGCAACGGCCCGCAGGATCCGGACGAGGTATGGCATGTTGTCCAAGGTGTATACCGCTCCGCCCATGACATGCTTCTCAGTGTTCCTGAACGCCGTTGCCCACCGGTGCAAATCGGTGATTCCGGGCGGAACGTCAGACGCCGTCACGCTCGTGTGGAAGTATCTGACGCTTTCCAGCGAATCCGCGATACGCGCGAATCTCTCGAGATCCTGCGCCAACGCACGTCTTCTTTCACGCGTCTCCAGGTCGATTGCCAGAGGAGCAGTGCCGAGAGTCCCGAAGTACGTCTTACCCGGTTCCAGAGACAAGTCGTGTTTAGGATTCCTGCCCGCAAGAGTGATCCTCTTCGGGCACTTACTAATCGATTCTTTCACGAGGCCTCTGGGGAACCTGACGATGCCTGATTCCTGGTCCAGCTCGGCTCCTGCATCAACAAGCAGCTTCGTTGCTTCAGAATCCCAGAATTTGATGCCGGTCTCCTCGAGGACTCGCAGACTCTCCTCGTTGATCGTCGCGATCTGCTCCTTCGTGAGGACCTCTATTCCGCCTGCCATGGTAGAACCCTAATGCGGATTCCGTCTATTATCCTTCTCCGCCCTGACTGCTGGACGACTTCTGGGCGGTCGGGGCACCACATCTTTCTGCCCGAGGCACGTTGTCGGCGCAACCCATCGTGAAGTCAGCATCGCCGTAGCAACCCGATTGCCGCATTTCTCGGCCAGGATCCCATTCTCTCCTTGTGGAAGACTCCGGCACAAACAGCTAATATCGCCTCTGTGTTTGGCATCTGCTTGCTTGGAGGAATGAAGAAATGGCAACTGCGAAGAAGGGCAAGAAGAGACTCACGAGAGCCTTCGGAATGCCCGTAGGAGATGACCAGAACAGCGAGACCGCCGGGCCGCGAGGGCCCGTCCTGATCCAGGATGTACATCTGCTTGAGAAGCTGGGGCATTTCGACCGGGAACGCATTCCGGAGCGCGTCGTCCACGCGAAGGGTGCTGGCGCATACGGCTACTTCGAAGTGACCGCTGACGTCACCAAGTACACCAAGGCCAGGTTCCTGTCAAAGGTCGGCAAGCGCACTGACGTCTTCGTGAGGTTCTCCACAGTCGGCGGGGAGAAGGGTTCTGCGGACTCCGAGCGGGACCCCAGAGGTTTCGCAGTCAAGTTCTACACCGAGGAAGGCAACTACGACCTCGTGGGAAACAACACTCCCGTGTTCTTCATACGCGACCCGCTGAAGTTCCCGGACTTCATACACACCCAGAAGAGGAACCCGGCCACGAACCTCAAGGACCCCGACATGTTCTGGGACTTCCTCTCTCTCACGCCCGAGTCTATCCACCAGGTCACCATCCTGTTCTCGGACCGCGGCACGCCGGCCACGTACAGGCACATGAACGGCTACAGCAGCCACACATACAAGTGGTACAATGCGAAGGGCGAGCAGTTCTGGGTCCAGTACCACCTCAAGACCGACCAGGGCATCAAGAATCTCACTAAGGAGGAGGCCGACGCGATGCGGGGAAGGGATCCGGACCATGCGACCAGAGATCTCCACGATGCGATTGCCAGAGGAGACTATCCCTCCTGGACTCTCGAGATGCAGATAATGAAGGCCGAGGAGGCCGAGGACTATCGTTTCGACGTGTTCGACATAACCAAGGTCTGGCCCCACAAGGACTACCCTCCAATCAAGATAGGGAAGCTGGTCCTCAACCGCAACCCGGTGAACTACTTCGCAGAGGTCGAGCAGGCGGCCTTCTCGCCGAGCAACTTCGTGCCCGGGATCGGCCCCTCCCCTGACAAGATGCTCCAGGGGCGCCTGTTCTCGTACCACGACACGCACGTTCACCGGCTGGGGCCGAACTACCACCTGATACCGGTGAACGCCCCGAAGTACGCGCCCGAGACGAGCTATCAGCGGGACGGGTTCATGCGGGTCGACGACGGGGGAGGTTCGGGGCCGAACTACTGGCCGAACAGCTTCGACGGCGGTGAGCCGGATGCTTCCAACAAGGACCCTCCGTTCGACATCGCTGGTAAGGCGGGCCGACACCCGTACTCGCACCCGAACGACGATTTCGTTCAGCCTGGCAACCTCTACAGGGATGTGATGTCTGAGAATGACCGTTCGAACCTGGTAGGGAACATCGTGAGCCACCTGGGCGGGGCGCATAAGCGCATACAGCTGCGGCAGACAGCCCTGTTCTTCAAGGCGGACCCTGACTATGGACGCAGGGTGGCCAAGGGGCTCGGGCTAGATGTCAAAGAGGTAGAGAAGCTCGCCCGCATGTCCCAAGAGGACCGAGCGAAGGCGACCGCGTAGGCTAGCTGAGTCGTCACAGCTCTCAGCGGATCACGAACTGCCCCGTGTCGACCCACTCCTGCTTCAGGATCGACCAGAAGTCCATTGCCAGCTCCCTGAGAACGTAGTCGTAGGGCAGCCAGCCGTATCCCAAGTCCCCCCAGCCCTCGCCCCAGGAGTTCTTCACCAGAAGCGCTCCCACAGTCGCCTCATCGCTGTCCGTGTTCCTTATCTCCATCTCGTCGTCATATCCCACCGCGGCGACCGCATGGCCCCCCAGTATCCTCTCAGTGCCTGTGGGGAAGGGTATCCTGCCGGTCTTGCCCGCTTGCTCCAAGGAGCTGTACACAGTGAACCCGAACATCGCGGGAACCCCAGCCGCGATGGACTTCTTGACGTTGCCAAGGATGGCCTCCTCCGAGATGTGCGGAGCGTCGTGCCTGAAGTACTTCATGCTCTTGTAGTTCTCAGCGAACGAATAGCAGAACGCGCTCGGCTCCTGGTCGAAGTCGGGGACCCGGTCCGTGTATGGCCAATACTTCTCCGGAGGCACTCCGAAGAGCACAAGGGCTCCCATCGTGGAACGTATGAAGGCCCCAGTGTCTCCCTGAAGCTCCGCCAGGTTCCTTGTGGCCTTGTACAGGAACAACCTCGAAGCGTCTATGTGCTTTCCGAAGGCTCTGTTCTCGTAGTATTCCACGACGCTGACGCCTGCTTGAGCGGTGCATGAGCCGATCATGCCCTGGTGGTCGACCGGGGAGCACCACCGCCTTAGGTCGACTGATTCCGGCAGGGTCACCTTGTCGGCCTTCCCGAGGCCTGTGGGAGAGACGAGCGCTTGTATCTCCTTCTTGCTCATCAGCTCTCTGCTGAGGAATGTGTAGTCCCTGATGTCCGGATAGTCCGGAAGCCATCCCATGCCGACCTTTCTCATCTCCATCTCCTCGCCCTCCCCCTGACTCGCATCGA
>JAFGHM010000018.1 GCA_016930135.1 Thermoplasmatota archaeon
TCTTAGTGGAGCTCATCAGTGCATCCTCCTGAGTTGCCACGCCTGATCAATAGTGGGCGTGATGAGTCAGGGCGACTCACTCCGGTGATTTACCCTAAGATACTCATTCCATTTATACCCTCGCAATCCGTGATATTTCTAGGTTGCCATCATGCGATTTCCAGTCGAAAAAAACGGACGCCGTTCGAATGATTACCCCTTTAAGTTGAAAACTTCTCAATTAAACCCGGCCAATCGTTAAACATTCGAATTCATCAAGAACGGAGGTGAAAAGAGGTCAATAGAGCACAATTAAATATTAATCGACATATATTTTCGGATGCTGTTTGCGGTGTGGCGGAAACTGACATTCACTCTGCAGAATAATAATATCGGCCAGGGGCGGGCACATCAGACGCCACATCTGGCCATTGGATGACTTCACTTCAGGTACGACAGCTTCGCCACTATGTCGCTCAGCCCAACCTCGTTCAGTCCGGCCTTTGTCGGCCTTCCCTGATCGTCCCAGTTCCAGAGCTTGTAGTACTCGGCCAGCATCTTCTCGAAGTCCGCTCTCGGCACTGCCTTGCCCTTTGTCTTTCCGGAGTTCAAGGGCTCCTTCTCCATCCTCTCTGGCAGGTTGTCATCCTTCTTCGTGAAGCCCTCTCGAGCGTTGAACGCGCGCGTCAGGTTCCAGACGCGCTTGCCGATGGACCGCAGGTACTCCTCGTCCGCGGGAACGCCAGTAACCGCCGTGTAGTACTTCGCCATGTTGTCGAAGCTCACTGCATAGAAGTCACAGAAGATGAAGCTCCACTTGACACTGGTCCTCGTGTTGTCCTCGACGCATATCGCAGCCTTGCCATCGGGATTCCACGGGTCGCCGCTTCCGTAGGCATCCTGTGCGACGGGCCAGGCCCGGTTGTGGTCAGCGCCTCTGTCGGAAGTCGCGTAGGCGAGCGCCATGCCGATGGACCCGCGCGGGTCGTACGCAGGGTACTCGGATCCCTTGGATTCGATTACCAGCTTCTCGGCGCCCTTGCCTATCTTCCCGGCAGCCCTTTTCGACCCGTCGGCGAGCGCGTCTCCGATGTGCCTTCTGTTTGCTATCATCTCAGGCATCTTGCTGAAGGCGTCCTCGTTGCCGAACTTCAGATCCAGGCCACCCGTATCATCCTTGGTCAGTACCTTCCTCTCATAGAGGTCCATAGCGAATGCCGTCACGCTGCCGGCTGACATTGTGTCGAGCCCCAGCTTGTCACATTCCTCTGCGAACTTGACGACGGCCTCGATGTTGGCGATGCCGCAGTTCGAGCCTGACAGCCCGATGGTTTCGTACTCCGGGCCCTCTGTCGACGCGCCCATGAATGCGCCACTCTTGACTTTGGACCAGCTGCCGCATGCTATCCCGCAGCTCATGCAGGCCTTCCTCCTCACGAGCACCCTGGACTTGATGGCTTCCGAATCTATGCCAGCATGGCCCTCGAACGTCCCCGAGGTCCAGTCCCTTGTCGGAAGAATCGCCGCGTCCTGGCTCTGGTTGACTATTATGGGCGTTCCATCCGTAACGGAGCCAGCGTGATCGGGATTCTCCACGACGTCCTTGATGAACATCTCCTTGGTCATCTTCACGAGCCCGTCGATGTCGGGCACATCCACTCCGAGCGTACCCCGACATGCAACAGCCTTGAGGTTCTTGGACCCGAAGACCGCTCCGCCTCCGCCTCGTCCGGCGTTCCTTGTTAGGTCGCTGGTGATGCCGGCGATGAGCGACAACTTCTCCCCGGCCGGGCCGGTCGAGGCCACCCTGGCGCTCTTCTGTCCCGTCTCCTTGCGGATCAACTCCTCCGTCTTGAAGTTGTCCTTGCCCCAGAGATTCTTGGCGTCGCGAATCTCGGCCTTCCCATCGTTGATCCATAGATAGACTGGCTTGTTGGCCTTGCCCTTGATTATCACGCCGTCGAATCCGGAGTACTTGAACTCGGGTCCGAAGTACCCTCCGGCATAGCTGTCAAGGAAGGTGCCCGTGAGGGGAGACTTGGTGATGACGACGTACCTGCTCGTGAGGGGCACCATGGTTCCCACAAGAGGGCCGGTCCATATCATCAACACGTTATCTGGCGACAGAGGATCCACACCAGGTTTCAGCTCCTCGAAGAGATACCTCGCTCCGAGACCTTTCCCGCCTATGAACTGCTTTGCCCACTCCCGGTTGAGCGATTCCGTGGAGATCTTATCACTCGTCAGGTCAACCCTCAATACCTTTCCAGTGTAACCGTCTGCCATTCAACTCACCTCTTGATCACGCCTCGGGGACATATATCGACACACTGAGGCGTCCCGCCGCAGAGGTCGCATTTTATTGCATAGGAACCTGATGGGTCCAGCCAGCAGCCATCGTACGGGCACGCCTCCACGCACGCCCCGCACCCGGTGCACTTCTCCTTGTCCACAACGTATATCCCCAGACCTTCGTTAAGGACTATTGCCTCCACAGGACACGCCTCGACACATGGGTGCTCGTCGCATTGGATACAGAAGTTCAGTCTGAACTCCCCCGGCTCCGGGAACTTGTCCTGCACATTGATGCGGGATTCGCTCGGATTGAACTTGCCCACGTGCGTGGCGGAGCAAATCAGCATGCATTGTTCGCAGCCAATGCACTTCTCTGCTTCAACCTTCAAACCCTTGCTCATGTGTTCCTCCTCCTCAATCTGCGTACCATCATGGGCACAAGACATGGTTCCGGCTCAAACCGTAACTGCGATTCTGAGCCTGTTACTGAACCACTATGCCCCCTTTCGGGACTGGGATGTGATTGTGGACTGCGTATTTAGAGGTTGTCGGTTTCGACAAGGGACACTCTGCTCACGGAGAACTTGACATATGCAGCCAGACGAATGGACCGTTATGCTCCGCGCAGCATAGCGAATGAATCGGTCCTCCAAAGATCAGGGAGCTGCCCATCGAAAAAATAGTAATACACGCCACTGCTACTGAGTTCCGTCATGATATGCGAAGGCGCTAGCGTTCTGTTGGTTGACGAGGCGGGTAAGAAATTCGTCGTCAGGGCTGCCAAGCGCATGCTTGAGGTCGGTGGGCTCGGCGTCATCGACGGAGCGGTCTTGTGCACTTCGTCTTTTGGGGATGAACTCACAGTTGGCCAGCGCAGGCTCTTGCTGCTGAAGCCAAGCGTGAGGGACCTCCTCGGAATCATCGAGAGAAAGGCGCAGATAATTATCCCCAAGGACAGCTTCCTCGTGCCAATGAGCCTCGACCTCTCCTCAGGTAGCAAAGTGCTCGAGGGAGGAGTTGGCTCAGGGGCGATGACCATCGTTTTGCTCAGGGCAATTGCTCCAGGTGGTAGAGTGGTGTCCTACGACTACAGGAAGGACCACTCTGAGGTAGCGCGTAAGAACATCGGCCTGAGTGAGCTTCAGGGATGCTGGGAGTTGAGGCTCGAAGACATATGCACTGCCCATCTCGAGAAGGACTTCGACGCGGCGATGATCGACATCCCTAACCCGTGGGATGCGATAGAGAACATCAAGACCGCATTGCGGGTAGGTGGACATCTCTGTTGCTATGTCCCGAACATGAATCAGCTGGAGAGCCTCGTGAGAAAGATGAGGGATGCAAGATTCGCAGAGGTCCATTCGTTCGAGACCATCCAGCGGGAAATGATCGTCCACAACGGCGGGGTACGCCCGAGCTTCGACATGTTGGGGCACACTGGCTATCTCACGTTCGGCAGGAAGATGTCCAAGCTCTGATGACTTCGGCGGCGATGCAATCAACAACGTCTAAGTATGCGCTTCATATTCTCTCAGTACGGTGAACCAGAGATGGTCGTCGCAGAGGTCAGGGTCGAGCTGAAGAAGGGGGTGGCCGATCCTGAGGGAAAGAACACTCTCAAGGCACTCGAGCTTCTCGGGTTCGAGGGGCTGAAGGACGTGAAGACCATAAAGGTCTTCGAGATTCATTTGGACGGTCAGTCGGGGGAGGCAGAGAAGAGAGTTGATGAGATGTGCAGGAGGCTTCTCGCCAACCCCGTGATACACAACTACTCTATCAGGATCAAGTGAGGGACCGGGATGTCGACTGAAAGGTTGTACATACCCCGGGGCTTACCATTCGAGCTGACCGATATCAACCTTGCCGATGCGAACGACGACGAACTCAAGGAACTCAGCAAAGAAAGCGGGACTGCGCTCTCACTGGACGAGATGAAACGCATTCGTGACTTCTTCTCCTCCAAAGGCAGGAACCCGACCGATGTCGAACTCCAGTCCATCGGTCAGGCGTGGAGCGAGCACTGCTGCTACAAGAGTTCCAAGGTCTTCCTGAAGGAATACATATTTGGCATAACTAGCAGGCAGGTCATCGACCGAGGCGACGCTGGCGTCATGGAGTTCGACAGGGACCACGCGTATGCTCTGAGGATAGAGAGCCACAACCATCCGAGCGCAGTCGAGCCGTACGGTGGTGCGGCCACGGGCATAGGCGGGATCATAAGGGACGTGCTCTGCATGGGGGCGCAGCCAATCGCGCTCGTGGACCCCCTGTTCTTCGGGCCACCTGACTACCCAGCCGCAAAGCTCGCCCCTGGGATCAAACACCCGAAGTATCTCCTTGGCGGGATTGTCGCGGGCATAAGGGACTACGGCAACAGAGTGGGATTGCCGACCGTTTCCGGAGGAGTGTGGTTCGACGAGAGCTACGTTGGGAACTGCCTCGTGAATGTCGGCTGCGTCGGCATCGCAGAGAAGCGGAGCATCAAGAGAAACGCTGTGAAAGGTCCTGGCGACATACTGATACTTGTCGGAGGCAGGACGGGCAGGGATGGAATACATGGAGTGACCTTCGCGTCGGCTGTACTGACGAAGGAGAGTGAGACGGAGTCGAGGGGGGCAGTGCAGCTCGGAGACCCTATCATGAAGGAGCCCGTCATTCACGCACTGCTTGAGACGAACGAGAGAGGGCTGATCAACGGGATGAAGGACCTGGGCGGCGGGGGCCTGTCCTGCGTCGTGGGAGAGATAGCCCTTTCGGGTGGGTGCGGAGCAGAGGTCGACCTCTCCAAGGTGCCCTTGAAGGAGGAGGGGCTGGCACCGTGGGAGATATGGGTCTCGGAATCGCAGGAACGAATGATGCTCTCGGTCTCCCCGAGAAACGTGGACGAGGTGCTTCATGTATTCAGGCTCTGGGACGTGCCTGCGACGCCCGTCGGCGAAGTCATCAAAGAGAAGATCGTGCGGCTTCGCTTCCAGGGCGAGAAGGTCTTCGATCTCGAGCTCGAGTTCCTGACCGCGGGGCCCATGTACTGCAGGCCTTGTGGGATCACGAAGGCCAGAGCCAGAATGAAGGAGAGCACGCCCAAGGTCAAGAACCGATACGACAAGGAACTCCTCAGGCTCCTTTCATCTCCAAACATCTGCAGCAAGGAGTGGGTGGTCCGACAATACGATCACGAAGTCAGGGGAAACACCGTGATCAAACCCCTCCAGGGGAAGTTGGGACACTCCAGTCACGGTGACGCCGCCGTAATCAAACCGGTCGAGGAGTCCTTCAGAGGGCTGGCCATAGCCACTGCCTCGAATCCGTTCGCGGTCAACTTAGATCCGTACAGGGGAGGCAAGACCTGCATGGACGAGATGTGCAGGAACCTAACGTCAGTAGGCGCACGCCCGCACTCATTCACGAACTGCCTGAACTTCGGAGACCCCGAGAGACCTGACAGACTCTGGCTGTTCAAGGAGGCTGTCAGGGGCATGGGAGAGGTCGCAGCTGCGCTCAAGATCCCCACCCCGTCAGGCAATGTCAGCTTCTACAACGAGTCGCAGGCCGGGTCCGTGCTCCCGACGCCGACCCTTCTGGGCTGCGGGATAGTCAGGGACATCAGGAAGTGCGTCACGTCAGACCTCAAGCGCGAGGGGAACACGATCGCCTTCATCGGATCGACCGGGCCAGAGATGGGCGCATCGGAATACTACAGGCTCGTGAGAAAACGCTCCCTCAGGGTGCCCGATGTAGACATCCCGGCTCTGAGGGCGGGCATGGATGTGGTGCTCAAGGGCATCGAGAGGAGCGCCATAGTCTCCTGCCATGATGTGTCAGATGGCGGGCTTGCGGTCGCACTGGCCGAAATGTGTATCGGAGGAGATGTGGGCGCGGAGATCGACATCTCGAGAATGGAGAGGCTCAGGTCCGATGTCCGCCTCTTCTCAGAGAGCAACACCCGCTGGGTCGTCGAGCTGAAGAAGGGAAAGGAGAAGCTCCTCCCGAAGGACAGGAAAGTCAGATCCGTCAGACTGGGAACGGTCGGAGGTACGGCGCTCAGGATCTCCGCGAACAAACGGCTGATAGATGCCGAGGTCGACAAGCTCTCAGCTGCGTTCAACGGCACGCTCTGGAGGTTGCTTGGATGAAGGCCAGCCATGTCAAGGTCTGCGTGCTCAGGATAGAGGGTACGAACTGCGAAGAAGAATCCTACCTCGCCTTCAAGCGCCTCGGCACCAAGCCGGAGAAGGTGCACCTGAAACAACTCACAGGCACTGATGTCACTCCGGAGGAGAAGAGGAGCCTCGCGGACTACCAGATACTCGTCCTGCCCGGCGGCTTCTCGGCTGGAGATTACGTCCGCGCGGGCGCGATCTTCGCGGCGAGGATGAAGAGCAGGCTTGCGAAGGACCTCGTGGAGTTCGTCAGGGCCGGCAAGCCCGTTCTGGGCATATGCAACGGGTTCCAGATACTCGTCGAGACCGGTCTACTGCCCGCGATGTCTGGCGAGATGACCGAGATACCCGAGGCTGTGCTCGGGACAAATGACTCAGCGCGATTCGAGTGCAGGCCCACCCTGCTGCGCAAGGTCAACAGAGGCAGCTGCGTGTTCACATCGAGGATTCCGCCAGAGAAGATATCGCTCATACCTTCTGCCCACGCGGAGGGCAAGCTCATGTTCCCGCTCGACAGATCCAAGCAGATAGTCAAGGAGCTGGAGGACAACGATCAGATTGTATTCAAGTACGTGGACCCCGAGGGGAACCTCTCCGGGTATCCGTGGTGTCCGAACGGCTCCACCGACAACATCGCCGGCATATGCAACCGGGAGGGGAATGTGTTCGGCCTGATGCCGCATCCTGAGAGGGTCTTCTTCAGATTCACACACCCCGACTGGACCAGATCTCCTGATGGGCCTGGAGACGGACGTGCAGTGTTCGAGTCCGTATTGGACTACGTCACCAGGAAGGAATAGCGGCGACTAGAGGGATACAATCAGCTCGACCTGGTCGCCGTCCTTGAGGCCCAGAGAGCGTCTGAGATGGTACTTGCAGATGACCTCGATGATGTCAGTGTGATGAGACCTCACAGGCAGGACGACGGCGCACTCCATGTTGTGTATCGTCGCGAGGAAGCATTTGACATCCCCGAACGTCCGCCCTTCCTTCTCGAAGCCTTTGATCAGTATTCCCTCGGACTTCCTCAGGATGTCCAGCTTCGGCATCTCGGATTCGGGCAGGCGCAGGTTCAACGTGCCCTCGAACGGCTTGAACCAGAGTTTCTTCTGGAACTGCTCGGCATAGACCTCCTGGTTGACATAGTACTGCCCCTCACCCAGCCCTGATGTCACCGTGCCAATGATCACTACGTGGTCCTTCATCTCGAATATGCGCTGATAATCCGAGTACTCCTTCCTGAGCAGGTCGAACCCCTTGTCAGTGAGCTTGATGCGCTGTCTGCGGGCGCCGAGGTCTCGTTCGATCAGGCCGTCCCCGAGGAGCTCCAGGATCTTCTTCGAAGCGGACTGTTGGCTTATCTCCAGGACGTTGCCGAGCTCGCGCGACGATATCGCGATGTAGTCGTGGACACCCCCCATCAGCGCTATGTGCTTCAGGGTGGCAATCTGCTTCTCATGCATGGCGGGGCTCGGATAGGGCAGGCATCATAATAAGATTTCGTCAGGTATGTGGCTAGAAATCGTCGAGAACCAGATATCGCTCTCCCCGCATCCTCAGGACAGGTATCCTCCTCTCCCTCAGACGGCCGATCAGCTCCTTGTCGTTCGTCAGCACGGCCGCCGAGCGCTGCTCCGCAATCGACAGCACAGCATCGTCTCCCCGCAACTCTGTCTCCACGATCCTGTATCTCCTCGCCAGCGAGAGCGCCGCCTTCGCATTCTTGTTTGCCAGGCAGGCTAGCTCTCCCAGGACGGAGCTGGGAACGAACACCGGAACCTCGCCGAGAAGCCTCTTGAGTTCGATGTCGAGGTTGAGTTTGAACTGAAATGGCATGAGAAGGGCGTTCGCGTCAAGAACCACTGCCTTGGCAACCACTGAGACCACCAGGTCACTCCACAACCCCGTAGCCGATGAGCCGCCACTTGCCCGCAATCCTCCTCGATATCGCGACCCTCTGGCCCTTCTCGATGCACACTGGTATCTTGAGGCTGACTTCCGCGGAATCGGACCGGCCACTAGTGATCACTCCGACGGTCGTGGCAGTTCCCACACTGAGCATCAGGGGCTCGTTCGTCTTGAGGTTGTCCACGGCGAGCTCGGAGGACACACCAACAACGCGCTTCATCAGCTCCGTCCTGAATGTGACTTCTGTCACCATCGGTGGGAGACTCCCCGGGACGCCTGCCAACCTTCCCACGAGCGAATCGGACTTCGTCATGCTCGGGTCCAAGCCCGTGCCTATGGCGATCAGGCCCCCTGGATGCGCCGTCTCGAGCTGCAGGCCGCCCGAATACAGCGATCTGACCTTCGTGATTATGGGCTCCCTGGTGGTCTTGCTTCCTGACTCGGTCTTCATACCTGGAGCGATCTCGACCTCATCCCCGATCTTCAGCTTTCCCTGCGTGAGAGTGCCGCCTATGACGCCTCCCTTGAGGCTCTTTATCTGAGTGCCGGGGACGTTGATATCGAACGACCTCGCGACGAACATCCTCGCGGGCTTCGACTTGTCCCACTTCGGCGTCGGGATCTTCATCTCGATCGCCTGAATGAGCATGTCTATGTTCACATCGTGGTGGGCTGAGATCGGTATGATCGGGGCATTCTCGGCGACAGTCCCCCGGACGAACTCCTGGATCTCCTTGTAGTTCTCACGAGCCTCAGCGGCCGTGACGATGTCTATCTTGTTCTGGACGACTATTATCTTGTCTACACCTATAATAGTGAGGGCCATCAGGTGCTCCCTGGTCTGCGGTTGTGGGCATTTCTCATTGGCGGCGACAAGGAGCAGAGCCCCGTTCATGATGGCCGCGCCGGATAGCATCGTTGCCATGAGCGTCTCGTGACCCGGAGCATCGACGAACGAGACGGACCTCAGGAGCTCGCACTCGCTCTCGCAGTTAGGGCAGGTCGGCTGGTTGGTGTAGCATTGGGGCTCCTTGCAGTTCTTGCACTTGTAGAATGCGACATCGGCATAGCCGAGGCGAATCGAGATGCCCCGCTTGACCTCCTCCGAGTGCCTGTCTGTCATCTCCCCCGTCAGAGCCTTCGTCAGCATCGTCTTGCCATGGTCCACATGGCCGATCATGCCGATGTTCGTCTCTGGCTGGGTCGGAACATTCATTACTACTTCTTCTCCTCTTTCTTGGCCAGCTCGGAGATGGGCTTCATGCCGTGCTGAGTGACCTTCATGTTGATCTGCAGCGTATCTGGCGAGATGGTGTTCCCTCGCACGTTCTTCCTGCGCCTCAGGCCGCCTTCCTTGGAGTTGAAGCCCGTGCCCTTCGACATCAGGAGCTTCTTCCGCCTCGGCCCGGGCAGGTCCTTCCTCATCGGAAAACCGTCCTTGTCGCTCCCGCCCGTGATCTGAAGCTTGAACCCAGGAAGGCCTACGAATATCCCGTCCACCACGTCGCCTATCCTCTTGCCTATGAGCGAGTTAGCGTGATGGCCCGAGACGGGCAGCTGGTATGTCTTACCATCTTTTGTGTCGCTTACGACGGCTCTGAACTCTGCCAAACAATCCACTCCGGAGCGTAGCAGGCCTATTGCGAAAGGAGTTAAATAGGTTTCGGAGCTGGCAGTGACAAGCTGGCGCATCCAGATTCGCGCTTGTGCGCAGCAACGCTCATAAGGCAACGACTCTCCCGCGGCATAGGAGGCGACCGGCCCGAGGCAGATAATCAGGGACGTCCCGAAGAATATAATCGGCTCAGAGATGGACTACTCATAGACGGACTTCGTGATGATGGATGCGAGGAGACGCGAATCGTTTGACAAGGAGCACATCCCTGGTGCTATTTCCATATCTTCTGACCGAATCGGATATCATCTGCAGAGGGATCTCACGAAGAACCGTACCCATGTGACCTACTGCTCGGGCCGGGAGCGCGAGGCGCGGGCTATTGCGGCCGCTGAACTGGACATGCTCGGTTCGGGGAGGTATTCGAGCTCAAGGGAGGACTTGAGGACTGGAAGGATGCTGGCTATCCGACGGAAAAGGGCGCCTAGGCTCCCCAGAATGGCTTCTCCTTCCTCTTTATCTCCTTCACCTGCTCAAGGACCTCGGCTTCGTCCTGCTTCAATCCGAACTTCGCGAGCTCGGCGACGTGCCCCTCGGGGATATCCACGAGCAGGATGTCCTCGACATCTATCTGTCTCCCTACGGTCGGCTCATCGATGGCCACCGCGACCTCGTGACCGGCAATCGCCTCCTTGAGCGAGGATTCCCCGCTCCTTATGCTCTTGATCTTGCCCACCGACCTGCCATCAAGTTTCATGAGCCCTTGGCCAGGCCTTATCCTGCCGGCTAGGATCCTGACACCAACGATTGCGGGCTTGCTCATTCTGAACACATGATCCCGCATGATCATGATCTTGCCCGGGAAGACCACCTCGAGCCTTCGGTCCGCCTCTAGCTGGATCTTGCGTTCGACGCACCATTTCTGGTAGTCCTCGAGTAGCCTGTACATCACATCGTTCTCGAATATCTTGACTTCGAGCTCCCGGGCCTCCTCTCTCGCGTCGTCGTTGACACCCACGTTGAATGCGAAGATGGCCCTGTGGAGGGGGTTGTCGAAGTGGGATGCCTCGACCACATCCTTCCGGCTGACGTTTCCGATATCTATCTTTCTGACGGGCAGCTCGCTCTTCCTGCACTCGAACGCGAACGCCTCCAGGGACCCTATGGCATCACCCCTGACAATGATGCCCTCTTCCGCCAGCTCGGCCTTGATCTCGCTCTCCCTGCGTATCTCGTCTTTGAGCTCTTCGAGGTCGTCTGCCGCCACCCTGACCGTCCCGCCCGCCATCGCATTCTCCAGACCTTGGGCGACGATCCGTATACCAGCAGCGGCCGAGACCTCCTTGACCCTGTCGAACCGCTGAGTCGGGTCGCGTATCTCGTCCAGAGCCTTCGGCCTCTGAAGGCCTTTGACCTTGGTGACTATGGGCTCGCCGCGCACGGACGCGACGACTATCTGATCGCCGACTCTGATGGTGCCCTTGTAGATTATGGAGTCGATCGCAGTGCCGATGCCGCGCTCCTCCTTCACCTCGAGCACAGTCCCCTCACCGGGACCCTCCTCCGTTCTGAGCTCTGCCTCCAGGAACTTCTGGGCCAGGCCCACAAGTATCAGCAGGAGGTCAGGGAGCCCCTCGCCGAACTTGCCGCTTACGGGGACTATGGCTACGGACTTGGTGAAGTCCGTGATCTTGTCGAACCTGTCCGCGCTGAAGTCAGTCTGGTCGAATATCTTCCCAGAGAGGTTGTATATCCGCTCGTCGAGCTCTGCGACGACCCGCGGGTCCTGCGCCGCCAGCGACTGGCCTATCGGCATCATCTCATGGTGCCTCCAGCCAGGGATCAGATCGATCTTGTTGGCCGCGATCACGAAAGGGATCCTGAACTTCCTGAGAATGCTGATCGACTCAACGGTCTGTGGCTTCACACCGTCTGTGATGTCCACAACGAGTATCGCCAGGTCCGAAAGCGCTCCGCCCCTGGTCCTGAGCGTGACGAAGGAGTAGTGCCCCGGAGTGTCGATGAACAGAAGCCCCGGCACGGTGAATTTTCTGTCGCCGATGAGCGGGCCGCAGAGCTTGTAGATAGTATCTATCGGGACGTCCGTGGCGCCGATGTGCTGCGTGATGCCCCCCGCCTCACGTGACACGACCTCGGTGCCTCTGATCATGTCCAGTATGGTCGACTTGCCATGGTCGACGTGGCCCATGACCGACACTATGGGATGCCGGACGGACATACGCCTCGTAACAAGGCCACACGGTATATAGATTTAACCTGCAAGATGAAAATTGGCCCACCGCCTCTTCGGTCCAGTTTCCAGAGGAGAACGGAATGCGGGATGAATGGGTTTGAACGGTCTGCCTCGGGACTACTCCTCGAAGAGCCAACTCTCGTCGATCTTCTCGTACTTCTGCAACTCGTAGTCGTTGAAGAAGAGATTGATCTCACGCTTGGCGCTCTCTGGGCTGTCGGAGCCGTGGACGATGTTCCTGCCCGTGACCTGCGCGAAGTCCGCCCTGATCGTGCCCGGAGAGGCGTCCTGCGGGTTGGTCTTGCCCATCATTGTCCTGACGGTGGCCACGACGTTCTCGCCTTCGAGCACCATGCAAACGACTGGCCCAGATGTTATGTATGCGAGCAGGGGCTCGTAGAAAGTCTTGCCCTTATGCTCGGCGTAGTGCCTCTCCGCCAGCTCCCTCGGGATCCTCATCATCTTGATTGCGCACATCTTGATGCCGCGCGCCTCGAACCTATCGAGCACCCTGCCGACTATCCCCCTCTGGACTCCGTCCGGCTTCACCATCACGAAGGTCCTCTCGATCATTCCTTCTCATCTCCTGCTGGGGGCTTCTTGGCAGAAGACGTGGAGCCTTCTGCCTTTCTTGCAGAGGCTTTCTTCGCGGGCGCCTTCTTGGGGGCGGTCTTCTCCTTCGGCTTCTCCTCCTCCGCCTCAGGCTTCTCCTCCTCGGGTTCCGCAGGCGCCTCCTTCCCCTCGGGGGCCTCCTCGGGCTGCTCCTTCTTCTTGACCTTCCTGACCTTTGGCTTCTCCTCGACTTCAGGCAGGCCCTTCATTCGTACGGCCTTCTCCCTCTCGTAGTACCTGGTCCAGGTGGTCCTCCTCGGGACCCTGCCCAGCTCCACAAGGTTCTTGAAACACTTCGACGAACAGAAGTTGAAGACGACGCCGTCCTTCTTGATGTACATCCTGCCCGTTCCAGGCTCGATCTCTCCGCCACAGAACGTGCAAACCCTTCGCTCTACCATGGGACAACACCTCTTCGCGAGTCGAAGGCTCAGCGTACGCTGAGCTTCCTCGCCTCTCTCGATGTCTCCTTCAACATCAGCACATCGCCGACCCTGATAGGTCCCATGACGTTCCTCGTGATTATGCGTCCCTTGTCACGGCCGTCCATCACCCTGACCTTGACCTGGGTCGCCTCACCGGTCATGCCAGTCCTGCCAATGACCTCGACGACGGTTGATGGGATGCTCTCATCATCTGGCATCTACGACACCTACTTCTTGAGCGCCTTGATCTTCTCTGCAATGTCATCCAGCAGAGGCTTGCCCTTCGCGGCGTCAAGCACGGCGACCGCTGCGGTGGGCTTCTCGAGTCCGCAGGCGTTGCCGAGCTCGGCCTTGCTGGGCACGAAAGCGTAGGGTACGTTCCTCTCCTCGCACAGCGCGGGCATGTGCATCAGGATCTCCGGTGGGGCGACATCCTCCGCCATGACCACCATCTGCGTCTCGCCACGCTCGACCAGCTTCGTGACCTCGTTCGTGCCCTTTCGGAGCTTTCCGCTGTCCCGGACGAGCTCCACGAGCTCGTAGGCCTTATCGGCCAGCTCCTTCGGCATCTCGAACTTCACATACGTTGCTTTTGCCAAGTTGATACCTCCTTCAGGCGCCTTCGCGCCTTCATCATTCACAGGCCCTTTCATGTCAGAAGAGCAGAAGAACAAACTAGACGGTGTATAAAAGGATTGCTGAGATGCGGCCTCTCGGCCAACGCCAGAAGCCTTATTTTGCCGAATCGGGTTCGGCCGTTCGTCATGGAAACACGCATGGAAATGCACATCGAGAACGCTCCTGGCATAGAAGGCCTGGCGTTCAGGCACTACGAGGGGGAGCGAGACCTGCCAGCCATACTGGAGGTCATGAACCGAAGCATGGAGGCCGATGGGGACGCATTCATGCTCACGCTTGACGACCTCAAGGAGGACTTCGGCCATCCGCTCAACTTCGACCCTGCCCTCGACGTGCTCATGGTAGAGCTGGGAGACAAGCTGGTGGGCGTATCGTCCGTGAAATGGAAACAGAAACCAGAAGGCCTGAGGCTATACACACACCACGCTCATCTCGTCCCGGAGGCGCGGTTGATCGGGATCAGGCAGACCATGTTCTCCTGGGCCGAGCGCAGGCTGAAGGAAATCGCTGCTGGACACGACACCCCCGACGCGAAGAAGCTGGAGGTCTGGACGAAGGCGGAGATGAACGACTGGAGGAAGCTCGTAGTCGCTGGCGGGTACGAGGACAGCTGGCACCTGTTCGAGATGAAGAGGCCGAACTTGGACGACATACCCGACTATGATCTCCCGGAGGGTGTGGAGCTAAGGCCTGTAACACTGGACGAGTTCAGGAAGGTCTGGGATGCGATGAAGGGGGCGCTCAAGGACGACAGGAGCTACACTGACGAAAAATGGGGGGAGGAGAGCTACAAAGGCCTCATTGAGCACCCGACCCTCAGGCCTGATCTCTGGAAGGTGGCGTGGTCTGACGAGAAGGTTGTCGGAGGAGTCGGCGTGATGATCAGTGAAGAGGAGAACATCGCATTCAACCGGAAACGTGGCTGGACGGAGCCGGTCTTCGTCTGTCGCCCGTGGAGGAAGCGGGGCGTAGCTCGTGCACTGCTGGCCAGCGCCCTGAGATCCCTGAGAGACCTGGGGATGGAGGAGGCGGCTCTTAACGTTGACACCGACAACCCGTCGGGGGCGCTCCGGCTATACAAGCAGATGGGGTTCGTCGAGATCTACGAGTTCATCTTCGCAAGAAAGCCTCTTGAATGAGTCCGCAGAAGGGGAAAAGTCAATCGTGCAAGAAGGTATATCCAACCTCAATATACGGTTCCCTGGTGATATGCCTTGGTGGAGCAACTGGTCCATTTTCAGCCCCTTGGGAGGAAGACGAACGCCAAGAAGGGGAAGACGCTTCTCCAGCTCGCTACTGAGGCCGGCGTGTCGATCGAATCCATATGCGGGGGCGCTGGCAAGTGCGGCAAGTGCAGGGTCGTTGTGAGGTCGGGGGATTCTGCCCTGTCCCGACCCACCGAGAGCGAACTGAAGCTACTCGGCGAGGAGACACGCAAGCCCGGGATGCGACTGGCCTGCCAGGCTACAATCGTCTCGCCCTCCAACATCATAGTCGAAGTGCCCGAGGAGAGCATGAGGGGGCATCACAGGTTGTTGGCTGCCGGCGTGGAGCCGAAGACCGCTCTCAAGCCGGCCATGACCAAAGTGCTTCTGAAGATCCCTCCTGCAACGCTCAAGGACCTCAGAGCAGATGACGACAGGCTCATCGATGCTCTGATGAAACAAGCGCGCGTGCGCGCGACAATACATCCCGGGGTGCATGCATCCATCCCGAATGCCATGCGGGAGAAGGGATGGATGGCAACAGCCACGCTCTATCGAAAGCAGGAGGTGGTGCGATTCGAACCGGGCGACACGACTGGCGTCGTGTATGGCGCGGCCGCGGACATAGGCACTACGAAGGTCGTCGCTTACCTGATAGACTTGAGGACGGGGGAGACGGTCGCCACCGAGAGCATGCCCAACCCGCAGATACCTTTCGGCGAGGACCTGATGTCCAGGATATCTCACACGATCCACGAGACCGAAGGGGCGAGCGAGCTGCAGGCCGTCATCGTCGAAGGGATCAACGCGCTGCTGTCAAAGCTCTGCGAGCAGAACGGCCTTCAGCACGAGGATCTGCTTGAGACCATGGTTGTGGGCAACACTGCCATGCACCACCTGTTCTTCGGCATTCCAGCGCAGCACGTGGCTGCAGCACCTTACGCGCCGGCCGTGAGGACATCTCTCACCATGGCTCCAGAGCATCTCGGCCTCCGCATCTACAGGTTCGGCAAGGTCTCTTCACTGCCGAATGTCGCGGGCTTCGTGGGAGCGGATGCAGTTGCGGATCTGATCTCCAGCGGACTGTACAACGACGAGAAGACAGGGATGATGATAGACATAGGAACGAACACGGAGATAATCGCGGGCAAGAAGAACCGACTCCTGAGCTGCTCGTGTGCTTCTGGCCCCGCTTTTGAAGGGGCGCACATAAGGTTCGGGATGCGGGCGTCGACTGGGGCCATCGAACGCATATGGATTGACCCCTCAACAAAGGAGGTCAAGTTGAGGACCATCGACGATGCCCCACCAAGGGGTATCTGTGGATCCGGCATAGTCGATGCGGTCTCTGAGCTCTTCAGCGCTGGGCTGTTGGACGCCTCCGGGCGGCTTCTGAAGGCGCCAGGGAACCCAGATGTGCGGAAGGCCAAGTCTGGCGGGTTGGAGTTCGTGTTGGCACACGCGAAGGACACCGCCATGGGCGAGGACGTAACGATCGCGCAGCACGACATACAGGAGATCCAGCTGGCGAAGGCTGCGATATTCACGGGCGTATCTACACTGATGGCGAAGCTCAGGATTCGGTGTTCGGATCTCTCGTGCGTTTACGCGGCCGGAGCGTTCGGGACATATGTGGACGCTGCGAGCGCGATGAACATAGGCATGTATCCTGACGTGCCGGTCGACAGGGTCAAGTTCATCGGCAACGCCGCAGGCTCTGGAGCGAGGATGGCGCTCAAGTCGACGGACGTGAGGGATCTCGCCGAGACGCTATCCAGGAAGGTGGAGTACATAGAGCTTGCCGCAGAACCGAACTTCCAGAACGAGTTCGCGCAGGCGATGTTCCTGCCCCACAGAGACCTTTCACGATTCCCCCACCACAGGAAGCAGAAGCCCAGGACCTAGGAGTCACCCCATACGGTGAGACGCTGGACGCTTTCGTCAGCGCTCGGGGCAACTGCTCACACGAGTTCCAGACCTAGAAGGCTATGCATCGTTTCGCCCTGTCTTGTGTGAGTTGCGATGGCGGCCCGCGGGGTTTAAATAAGGTCTCCGCAATCGTGCCCCGACGGGTACTGGCCACGAGAGCCAGCACCCGGGGTGTATGTGAAA
>JAFGHM010000114.1 GCA_016930135.1 Thermoplasmatota archaeon
CAGGAAGAACGCGAGCAGGACAGTGAGCGCCGCCTTTGAAGTGGCCACGGCGAACAGGAATGCAGAAGTCTCCATCCTGCTCCACTCCATCGTTGCGCCGAAGCCTGGCCTTCCTATGAATGGGTCTTCTGGCCGTTGTTCTCGCTCTCCCAGGCGGAAGGGGTGCCAGGCAAGTCGGATTAGTTATATATCCGCGCACTCTCATGCTCGCGAATGCGTCAGGGGATACGGGGCGGGCATTGCTCGGACCCCATCCGCGGGTGATTTGTTGGTCTCTGTCTGCATGATGACCGAGCTTGAGATGTACAGGAGCATCATACCGTTCAAGAACCCTGGCGGGATGGGCACCAATGTGCCCATGGTAGCCCGCGAGCTCGAGAGGATAGGCGTCAAGGTGTTGATGAACAAGCCTAAGGAGGACTACGATGTGCTCCACCTCCACAGCCCTCTGCCCGACTCGTTCCTGTGGGCGCTCAGGAAGAGGCGCCAAGGCAGGCCAGTCGTCGTCCACGGAAGACACCTGCCCGAGCTTATCAAAGGGGGGTTCGTGGGCGGCTCGTTCGCCTATCCTTTGGTGCGCAAGTACTCGGTCAAGTTCTACAACCTCGGGACAGTGGTCCTCGGCGCGACTCCGTATGTGGCCAAGGCGCTCGCGAGGGACGGCGTCCGGGGACCGTTCAGGGTGATACCCAACGGGATCGACAGGGAGGTCTTCGTACGGGACCCCACGCTCGGCAGGCAGTTCAGGGAGCGCATGGGCATTTCCGGCTCCGAGAGGCTGGTGCTCAGCGTGGGCCTGAGGATACCCAGGAAGGGCGTGGACACGTTCGTGGCCTTGTCCAACGCGTTCAAGGATAGGAAGGATGTGAAGTTCGTCTGGGTAGGCGAGAGCGAAGCCTTGTTGGAGGACGCCCTGGACAGCACGCCCAAGGGCGAAGTCGTCTTCCCGGGGCACGTGCCCTTCGAGGAGATCAGAGGGGTGTACTCCGCTGCAGATGTGTTCGTCTTTCCCACCAAAGCCGAGAGCTACGGGAACGTCATGCTCGAGGCGGCCAGCTGCGGCTGCCCGCTCCTGATCAGGGACATCCCCGTGTACGAGGAGTGGGTGCAGGATGGCGCTCACTGCATGAAGGCCCGCACAGACGCGGAGTTCGCCTCCAAGCTCGGAGAGCTGCTGGACGACGACGCCCTCAGGGGCAGGATGGCAGAGGGCGCGAGGGCTCTCGCAGCGGAGCACGACATGAAGAAGACCGCCCAGATGCTCAAGGAGCTCTATGAGGAGCTCGCCAGCGGGAGGCCTGTGACATGATCGGCGAGGACATCATAGGCGTGTTCTCTTCGCTCGGGGACATAGGGATGCTCCTTGCGCTGACAGTCATCATACTGATAGATGGGACCGGTTTCCCCACTCTGCCGGAGGTGTGGATGGTGTTCATCTTCGGCGCACACGCAGACTCCTTCGGCTGGGGCCTGATAGTCGTGCTCGTCGCGAGCCTGGCGAGCCTGGGCGGGAACTTCACGCTGTACTCCCTCGTCAAGCTGGCAAAGCCGCCGAGATGGATCAGGAAGGCGATGACTAGGTACACGGAATTCCTGGTCGTCAGCGACGAGCGCCTCCTGCTCCTGAACAGGCTCGCGCCAGTGGTGCCATACACCGGCGCTTTCATGGCAGTCTGCGACTGGAACATAAAGAAGTGCGCCCTGTACCTCACCATCGGGGCACTCGCGAAATCATCGGCCGTGGTCGTGCTCTGCTGGCTCAGCTACGACAACATCCGGCAGGAGCTGGCGCCTTGGATCGCGCTGATAGCGGTCGTAATGGTCATGATATCGAGCGTCATCGTATCTTACTTCTACAAGAGGCGAATCGGTCTCAAGGGGGGAAAGCCACGATCTCAGTGATCATCCCCACATACAACGAGAAGGACAATCTGGACGAGCTCGTCCAGCGCATCTTCAGGTCATTGAGCTCTTCCGGGCCCGGACCGGAGATCGTGATAATCGACGACAACAGCCCGGACGGCACGGGCGCGAGGGCCGACGAGCTCGCCAAGACCCACAACATCAAGGTCTTGCACAGGTCGGGGAAGCTCGGGCTGTCCTCGGCCGTCATGGAAGGGTTCGCGGCGGCCAGCGGGGACATCCTGGTGGTGATGGACGCGGACCTCAGCCACCCGCCCGAGAAGATACCGGAGATGGCGAGGCAGATAGCCGATGGCAAGGCGGAGATGGTCGTCGGGAGCAGGCACGTTCCCGGCGGGAGCATCGAGAACTGGCCCTTCTACAGGAAGCTCGTGTCCAAGGGCGCCACACTGCTCGCCCGGCCGCTCACGAAGGTCAAGGACCCCATGTCCGGCTTTTTCGCGATCAAGCGCTCCGTGGTCGAGGGCGTCAAGCTGGATCCCGTGGGCTACAAGATCGGCCTCGAGATACTCGTGAAGGGCAAGTACTCAAATGTGGTGGAGGTGCCGATACACTTCGCCAATCGCAAGGCTGGCCAGAGCAAGCTCGGCGGAGCCGTGATGCTCAGGTACATAGACCATGTCACGACCCTGTACGAGCACAAGAGGTTCTGGCTGGCCAAGTACCTCAAGTTCGCATTCATAGGCGGCATAGGGGCTGTGATCAACCTTCTGGTCCTGTGGACTTCGGTGGAGGTGTTCAATGTCTACTACCTCTGGGCCGCGGTGCTGGCGTTCGTGATTGCCGATACGAACAACTTCATATGGAACAGGCTCTGGACTTTCAAGTCCAAGGGCAAGATACGCTTCCAGTATCCCCAGTTCCTGCTCGTGAGCGCGGACGGTCTGATGCTGAACCTAATCATCCTCTGGGCACTCGTCGAGCAGATACTGCCCGATCTCGGGCTGCCGCAGGACAGGGCGAGCTTCTACATAGTGATCGCCCAGGTGATCGCGATATTCCTCGTCAGCATATTCAACTTCATCGCGAACTCGCTCTGGACCTTCGGGGAGGACGTCAGGCGGGGGAAGTGAGCCAGTCCTCCCAGACCCAGACGGGCAGATCGAACTTGTCGACGATGTCCTCCGATACGAACACCCACGGATCATCGTCGTTGACATAGGTCTCGATTGCCGCCTTCGACCACTCACCTATGGCGGTCGAGAGCACAAGGCTGAAGCCGTGGCCGCGGAGGAACAATGTCAGCCCTGCCATATCTTCCTCCCACAAGCGATAGCACACGATGACGACCTGGACGTCGTGTTCCTCGATGGCATCCTGGACGTCCTGGACCGTGATCTCAGGATATATTCGCGTGCCCATGTTGATCATGCTCAGGGGGACCTTCCGCTCAGCGTATGCGGCGATCAGGGGGTCGCCGCTGATGATCCAGTCATCCTCGGCGGTCCACGACGCTATCTTCTCGCCGTAGACCTGCTGCGGCGACCTCCCCTGGACCGCGAGGCCGTACGACGCAAACCCCGCCGAGACAACGACGCCGACCACGAAAATGGCCATCACCATGACAGCTAGACCAGTGCTCTTTTTAGTTTCATGTGATTCATGTGTCATTCTATTGATGTTTTTTTCATGTCCAAGCCAATCCGCCGCCAGCAGGCCGACCAGGATTGCGAGGGGAGGGCTCATCAGGACCATGTTGTGAAGGAACGCCAGCGGCTGGAGGATGAAGTTGACCAGCAACCCAATGGAGATCCACAGGAGCAGCCTCGTCTCCGGGGACCGCGTCCACAGCGTGCGTGCCCGCGCGAACGGCAGCACGTATGCCGCGCTGAACGCGAAATAGAGCGGAATCGAGAGCTTCATGAGCAGGTCGAACTCCCTGTGCCCCTGGTCGAAGAGCATGCCACTGAGCATGTCGGACGGTCCCAGGAGCGCCAGGAGGACCACCATGGGGATGACCGCCACCACGACAAGGATCACCGCATCCAAGACCCTGGGGTATGCAGAAGCCCCCTTCCTCCTCTCAGCTGAGGCCTCGACGAGCATGAACACGAGGACGCCGACCACTGCGATGGCACCGTAGAGCTTCGATGCTGCCGACAGCCCGAGGAGGGCGCCAGCTATGGCGAGCATGAGTCTGCTCCTGTCTCTCACATATGCCAGCAGTGGGAGCAGGGAGAACGCCAGGAAGTACGACGACATCCCGTCGAGGGAGAAGAGCCTCGACTCTCTGAGGAAGGCGAAGTCGACGGCCAGGACCAAGCCCGCGGCGAGCATCGCGACCTCCCCCCTCATCCGTTTGGCCGCCTCCATGCAGGCCGCTATCGCCGCTATGCTGAGCATCGCGCTCAGCAGCCTCGACGCGAGCAAGTCGCCTTCTACGGCCGCTGAGACCAGCAAAGCAAGCGGCGCCTGGTCGCAAGGGATCTCGGAGTACAGCTCGAACCCTTCGCCAAGCATCTGGGCGCGCATGAGCATGATGCCCTCATCGACCCCGTTGTTCGAGTAACTCCACTGGATGTTGTAGAGCCTCAGGAAGGCCGCGAGAAGAAAGATCAGGAACACCGTGGCCAGCAGCTTGCGCCTGTCAGCGACGATGCTCTGGAGCAACGCCATTCTCCGCCCCTCCAGCGACCGAGAACACAGTCGGGGGTTATGACACTGCCGGACTCAGAGGAACTGCTGGAACTCCCGGACCAGGTCAGGGTGCCTCGTCTCGATGGCCTTGAGGATCGCCAGGGTGGACATCTTCTCGACACCGACCTCGTTGAGCGCGGTGATGATCTTGTTGAAGGTGTCGTCGCTGAGCGTGACGAGCTTCTCCTTGGCCATCCAGTTCCTGTAGAGGTGGTTCTCCAGAAGATCCCGCCAGCGCTTCTCGTACCGCCATAGCGACTGCTCGCTGAAGTTGCGCTCCTTGGCCGCCTTCGCCAATACCTCGCCCGCGATCTTTCCCGCCTTGCAGCTGTTCGATATTCCCCCGCCCGTGATGGGGTCTATCTGCCTTGCAGCGTCCCCGACGAGCAATATGCCGTTCCCCACCGTCTTGTCGATCGGGGCGCATATGGAGACCGCCCCGCTGACCAGTTCCAAGGGCTTGCCCTTGCGCAGCCTCGGGTCGCCCTCGATGAACTTGTCCAGGTGCTTCTTGACATCGCCTGGATTCTTGAGCTTGGTGAGCTGCATTCCTATGCCGACGTTCGCGGTGTCCTCGTTCTTCGGGAATATCCAGAGGTAGCCTCCCGGGGCCCTGCTCCCCAGGACGAACTCGCAGTAGTCCGGCTCGTGCCTTATGTTGGTCAGCCTGTACTGGAAGCAGCTGGTTATGTCCCTGGGCGCGAGGGAGGTGTCTATGCCGGCCCACCGGCCGACCTGCGATTCATAGCCATCCGCGCCGACGACGCAGCCCGCCTTCACGTCCCTTGTCTGACCGAACGACTTCACCCTCACGCCCGCGACCTTGTTCCCGCTCTTCAGAAGCTTGACCGCGGAAGTCTTGAGCATCAGGTCCGCCCCCGCCTTCACAGCGTCCTTGGCCAGCAGCTTGTCGAAGAAGACACGGTCGATGACTATCCCGACCTCGTTCCCTGCCATCTTCTCGGACAGGTAGAACGCCTTCCCGTTGGGCGCGACTATCTTCGCGCCCTTCACCTCGCGTGCGACGCTCTTCCCGTCCAGCTTAATCCCGACACCGTCCAGCCAAGACCTGGAGATGCCCTCGCCGCACCTGACTGGCGAGCCGATCTCCTGGCGCTTCTCGACCATGAGCACTTTGGCGCCGTTCCTCGCAGCCCACTTCGCCGTCATGGAGCCCGCGGGCCCAGCGCCCACGACGACCACATCGTAGTCGGGCATCTACCTCTCCCCCGCCAAGCGTATCGCGCCAACCGGGCACACCTTGATGCACCTCTTGCACACGGTGCAGTCGTCGTTGAACTCGATAATGACCTCGTCCAGGTATATGGCGTTCACAGGGCACGAGCCCACGCACGCACCGCAGTGCATGCATCTCGCGATGTCGACTTCCAGATCGTCCAGCTCTTTGGCCATGGACATCAACTCACGTATACTCGTTGCCGTGCCTCTTCCTCCACTCGGCTATCGGAACCGAGAACTTCTTCTCCACCTCGGTCCTGAACACCGGTCCTGAGTTGTAGGCGCAGAACGGTATGATCCTGCCATCGGGGGTCGTGTAGTGTATCATGCATCTCTTGACCCTCTCGATGTCGTAGTTGTAGGCGTCCATGAAGTGCATCGACCCCACGAACATCATCCTCCAGCTGAATTTGGAGAGCTCGCTCTTGGTCTCCTCCGACAGGATACCCTGGAGGGACTTCAGGAACTCAGTCTGGCTCATCCCGTCCGGGAGTTCGTCCTTCTTCAGGTACTTCCTCAGGAGACGGAAGGCCTTCACCTTCGACATGAGCTTGATCTTCTTCGGGGAAGTCCGCTTGGCGAGCTCGTACAGCTCTGTGAAGAGGTTCTCGACGTCGACGAACCTCGTGACGGGGACCACGTTGTCCGCGTCTTTGACGAACAGATAGGTCGCCATGCCGCAGTGTGCGTGTGTCGTCAGGGTTATCTTCGGGTCTCCGTAGAGCGCCACCCAGAGCTCGGACACGGAGGCCACCGTGGGAACAGGGTACCAGTCCGTGACCTTGACCTTGCCCCCCGACTGCTTCTCGATGTCCTTCGCGAGGTCTGGGATCGTGTACCTGCCCTTCTCGCGCTCCTCGTTGCTGATCCTGCCCGTGAAGGCCACGGGCTGGTAGTTCACGCCGCGCACGACGTCCATGTTCTCGAGCGCGTAGTGCAGTATGGGCCAGACCTGGTCGTCGTTGATTCCCTTCACGACGGTAGGCACGAACACGATCGACGGACGGTTTCTGACCTTTCTGCAGTTCTCGATTACCTTCCTCTTGGTGTCCAGGAGGTCGACTCCCCTCGCCCTCACATAGATCTCGGACCTGAGGCCGTCGAACTGGAGATAGATGGTGTTCATGCCCGCGTCGCTGGCCCTCTGGAGGAAGTCGATGTCCTTCGCGAAAAGGATGCCGTTCGTGGCTGCCTGGACCTGGGCGAAGCCCATCTCTTTGGCCGCCCTGATGGCGTCCGTGAACCTGGGATATATGGTCGGCTCACCACCAGAGAACTGCACTGCTGGGCAGGGCACCGGCCTCTCGTCCCTGAGGCTCTTGAGCATCTTGACGACGGTGTCGTAGTCCGGCTCGAACACGTAGCCGGCCGCGTTGGCGTTGGCGAAGCAGATTGGGCACTTGAGGTTGCACCTGTTCGTCAGGTCCAAGTTCGCCAGGCCTGTGTGGCTCAGATGCAGGTTGCAGAGGCCGCAGTCGAACGGGCAGACCTTGGCATCAGTGATCAGGGGGTTCTCCACGCCGACCCCGTCCTTGGCCCACTTCTCCGCCCTCAGGTACATGTCCACATCTGACCAGACGACGTCCTTGAAGGGCCCGTGAACTGGGCACGACTTCTCCATCACGACCTTGCCGTCTTCCTCTCGCAAGGTCGCCGGTATGATCTTGAGGCACTCCGGGCAGAGGCTTCCCGTCGTCTTCGGGAGCCCCTTGGGCACAGCGCTCTCTCTCGTTAGCATGAGAACCGCTCCTGAGGAGACAATCCCGGGGCAATCATTTAAAATTTATGTAGCTCATTCAGCTACTTATGGACCTGAAGAGCGCCATAGGGAAGTCAGGGTCGGACTTGGAGGAGCTCGAGAGGGAGTACAGAGCCATATCTGGAACGCTCGAGAAGCTGGGGCTGTCCGAGTACGAGGCGAGAGCATACGTCGCCCTCGTGGCCCTCGGCCCGTCTTCCGCCAATTCTGTAGCTGAGATTGCACAGATTCCAAGGACAAGTGCTTACAAGGTCATGATATCCCTGGGGGCGAAAGGCTTCGTGAGGGAGAGCAAGGGCAGGCCGAGGGCGTTCGCGTCCGTGGACCCGGAAGAGATCTCGAAGCGGTTCGCCAAGGACATCGAGGAGTCCTTCTCCAAGGTGGCCTCCGTCAGAGACATGCTGTCCGAGAAGGGCATTCCCCAGCTCGTCTACACCATCCTCGGCAAGGATAGGGTGCTCGAGAAGATAGGTGAGATGCTGGACAAGTCCGGGCACAGCTTCGTGATGTCCTCGCCCTCCTTGTCCGATGTCAGGGCTGGCTTGGCCAAGAGGCTGGCCAACGCAGTCGCCAGAGGCGTGGAGGTCACGATCATCACGAGCCCGTTCGTCAAGGCCCCAAAGGGCGTCCTAGTCATCAGGCGCAAGTCGCTCATCGCTACGGACGTCATCAGCGACGGCAAGACCGCCCTGATAGCCGCCCCCGACCTGTCCGCCTGTGGCTACACGGACAACGAGGCGCTCTCGAAGCACCTGGAGAACTTCCTGAGAATCATGAGCGAAAGCGCTGAATGAACGGCAGACCCTTGGTGTGTTTCGCCTCGGCCCTAATGATGGTCTTGATGAGGAAGGGGGTGTAGAGGGTTGTGGCTATCGACATCAGCACTATCACCGTGTACACGGACTCGTTGATTGTGCCCATGTTCAGGCCTATCATCGCGACGACTATGCCGACCTCTCCCCTCGGGACCATCCCCGCCCCCACAACGAGCGCTGTCCTCTCGCCCTTGGACGCAGCCCCGAGCCCGCACCCAAGCAGCTTGCCCAGTATCGCAACGACCGTGATCACGATTGCGACGGGCACGACCCCCGCGAAGTCGGAGAAGTCGACCCTGGCGCCCATGACGACGAAGAAGAAAGGTACCAACAGCACGTTAAGCGGCTCGAACTTGTGCTCGAGCTCGTAGGTGTCCTTCGTGTCGGAGAAGATCAAACCCGCGAAAAAGGCCCCGATGATGGCTGCGAGCCCGACGAAGGACGCCATCGCCGAGAGGCCGAACACTACCACCAGGATGATCACGAAGGGCGCCTGCCGCTGCCTCAGCTTGTCGAACCAGCTGTCCCTCTTGAACGCACGGGTGGTGTAGTGTATTGCCCACATGCCGTTCGCCGTCTTGTCGGACCTGACCTCGCGCTTGCCAGAGGCGTACTTGACAACCCTCGTCCCTATGATGGTCACTATCGCGATGAAGCACACCGCCTCTGCCACTACGACTATGACCTTGACCACCGTGAGGTCGCCAACCGCGACCCCACTCACGAGCGTGAGGACGATCATGCCCAGGATGTCGTCCACAACGGCCGCGCCCAGGATTATCTTCGCCTCCATGCTGTGGATCATCCCGAGGTCGTCGAGGACCCTCGCGGTTATCCCCACGCTCGTCGCCACGAGTGCCGTGGCCACGAACATGGCCTCGACGCTGTTGTCGAAGAGCAGGATGGATACGTAGTACCCGAGCACGAAGGGGACGAGGACTCCCAGGGCCGCGACCGACCCCGCGACCATGCCGACCTTCTTCAGCTCGGAGAGCTTGGTCTCCATCCCGACCGAGAAGAGCAGGAAGGTCGCGCCCAGCTGTGCCAGGACGTCGAAGAACGTGTGCTCCTCCGTGATGAGGCTCAGGAGCGTCGGGCCGAGTATTATGCCCGCTGCGAGCTCTCCTATCACGGAGGGCAGCCTGAGCCGCTCCATGAGCTCGCCCCCTATCTTCGCCGCGAGGAAGGCGACGAATATCAGGAGCAGCGTCTCCTCAGTCTCCAACGCATCCCATCCGGGACTGGAATCGCATCCTCTGTATATATTTGTCACATGCCACGGGGGCTCGACATCCATGCGACCCGCTGGGCGTACACTGCATGTAGGTGCAGCAGTTAAGACGCGCCCGCGTCTAGACCGGGCCGGGATGGTCATGGTCCAGGCCTATGAACAGAGCGAGCGTCCGCGCTCGGCCCACAGGCGCATATGCGGAGACACAGCCGCGCAGGTGTCGTTCTCGGTGATAGCGGTCGTGCTGCTGCTAGCGTCTGCCGCCGCGGGCACATACATCGCCAAGCAGCAGGCGGAAGAATACGAGGAGTCCCGGAGACAGCAGCTGCTCGGAGCGATGGAGAAGGCTATCTCGGACATCGTCGCCGAACTCGGCCTCTGCGCTGTGGCAAGGGCCCAGGAGATACTGTCGGGCTGGGGCGAGTTCCCCGTGAACCAGACTGCTATCTCCACCGCGTTCTCCGAGCGCATGCTTTCCCACATTTCTTCTTCGTTCCCACGAAGGGATCCCAGGTACTCATCCACGGTGTCGAACTGGACGGGCGGCTTGTTCTTCATCGAGATGAGCACCTCGGACATCATGATGTCCGACTCGGCGAGACCGGACACTCTGACCTGCGACGGCGAGGAGATGGACTACCAGGACCTGCCGGCACCTTCGGACGACTTGCTCGGCGTCATGACCGTCAATCCGTACTATGTCGCGGTCGGCAACTTCTCCGTCTCCATATCCGCGAGCGACCTCTCGCTCTCGCGGCAGGCATCGTTTCAGAGGCCCGTGATATCCGCCCTGCCGTTCATCGAGTCGAAGATGAGGGCCTTCGAGTCCTCCGCGGAGGGTGAGTTCTCCGACCTGGGCAGAATGGTCGCCTACATGCTCACCGCGCTGGCGCAACTGCGCATCCTCGAGGGCTATGGCCAGCCTATGTACTATTCGGGGCTTGCGACGGACCAGATACTCACCGAGCAGGACGTCCACCGGGCGGTGAGTGTGGGGCTCCTGCTCGAGCAGGCGAGGCTGTTCAGGGACGTCGACGAATCCTTCATGGCCCAGGTCGTCAGCTCCTGCGGGGGCGGTGAGCTCGGGGCCGCGGCCATGATGGCCGGCAGGCCCAGACTGCTCGATCCCGCAGAGCTGTTCCTGTGGTTCCTCGGGAAGACGGAGCTGCACATCGACTCGAGGTCCGTTATCGCGCAGTCGGTCTATGCGCTCGGAGACCAGCTCGTGGTGAGGATCATGGAGTACCTTGGATGGCTCGGCACCATGGACACCGTCAAGGGCATCTTGGACATGTGGACGGACACCCTCGAGAACGTGATACATTTCTTCACCGGCGAGGATAAGGCGCATGCCGCGGTGACATCTTGGCTCGAGCGCACGCTCTCTGCGTCGGGCGATGACATCTCCTCGTTCTCGGCGATATTCCAGACCGAATGTGACTATGTCGTCTCCGTGCCCGAGAGGCAGTACTTCGTCGAGGACGCCGCGGGCAACCTCTATCCCGTCTGGGTCGGGAACACGAGCGCGCCGGTCGACCTGCCCCAGTTCGACCTCCTGTCCGCGGAGGCATGGGCAGACCTGTACTCAGACTTCAACGAGTGCCAGACGAGCTTCACAACCCTCGCCTCGGACAGCCTGGCAAGGCTGGCGCACGACCTCGCGGCAGCGGTCGACCTGGACCTGGGGAGAGTGTGCATCGACCCCACGGACGATGAGGGTCTGTTCGAATCGATCGCCTCTGGGACGGGCGATGCGGAGCTGGTGCTCGACGGCACAGCGCTCTCGGACACATGGCGCTCGCTCCCGATGTTCAGCGCGGAGTACGAACTGGCGCGGAGGCTGTGCGAGTTCGTCGATACCAGATCGGCAGATCTCACGGACGCGCCCTATCTGTTCACGACGGCCTGCGAACGCGTCAGTGACTCGATAATCGAGACCGCGCGCTATCCGTACATACCCGACCTGGCGGTCCCCGTCTGGCAGCAGCTCCAGGACATAGTCCTCTCGGACGTCGCCAACGACAAGGACTGGGGCGTGTGCTCGCACCTGCGCTCGGGTATAGAGCAGCTCTGCCACCTCCACCTCTGGAGGCTGAAGTCGCTTGTGAGCGAGGCCGTCTACGTGTCCGATGACGGCATCGCTGGGCCTATGGTCGACTCCCTCGCCGCCTTGCTGTTGTCGGGCGCCCAAGGGTTCCCGGGGATGGCTGAGGCCGTCGAGGAGCTCCTGGGCGGGATGTCAAGGCGGATCCTGGGACAGGAGCAAGTGTCCGCCTTCAAGAGCTCGGTCCTGGTCGACCTCGGAAGAGAGTTCGAGTTCTGGGGCGGACACAGGGAGGTCGCGGAATCATCGGGGGCTATCCTTCAGGAGGAGGTAGAGGTGAGGATACCAGGGGGTCTCCCGGAGCCGCAGCCTGTGCGGTACGACCCGGCAGCAGGATACTCGTCACTCGGGGCGCTCTTCCCGGCTGGTGATATGCTGATCCAGGTGAGGCGCCCGTGGGAGTTCGACAGGCACGACTCGGCCTACCCCAACGTGCACATGACCTCCCTGGGTAGCACGAACCTGACGCCCTTCGCTACCCAGTGGACGGTATCTGCGCTCTGCCAGCTGGACCTGGAGCTGAGGTCCGAGAACTCGGCGCTGCAATCGCTCTCCGGTGAAGGCACATCCTCGCTCAGGAGGGTGAAGGTCGATCTCACGTTCCCCATCGTGGTCCACTCGTCCTGGCCTCTCAGCGGCGTCGAGTACAACCCGTCCAACACAGTCCTGTCCGATACATCGGCCGCTGCGGAGAAGTTCTGCGAGATGGTGTGGGACAAGCTGGAGCCCGTGTTCGGGTGGGTCAAGGACGGTCTCGAGCGGGTCCTCAGGTTTGTAGTCGACCTGTCGGACACCTTGGCCAGCTACGCGGTCAGGGTGGTGAAGGCCGTCTCGAGCGTCATGCAGACGGTGGTCGAGACGCTCCAGGAGTATGTGCAGAGAATAGCGAATTCGGCGCTCGCGAAGGCCGTGCTGGCATTCATCGACCTCACGGGAAGGGTGTCCTTGAGGGTCACGCTCTACGGGTTCACGATAACGATCCAG
>JAFGHM010000115.1 GCA_016930135.1 Thermoplasmatota archaeon
CATAGGCCAGCAGATGTATCTTATTGGTCAGTATTTAATGATTTGCGTATGCTGGCTATGTTTTTCTGTGTATCTGGCTATTGCCAGGGACAGCCCAAGCTTCGCGGGAGCCAGCTAGTCTGGCTCATCTCACGAGAGGATCGACCTCCTTGTTCGAGGGTCGAGCCAGTCGTAATCGAAAGAGTCTTAGCGATGCCGAATGTTGCCGGTTTCGATGGCGTCCGAGCCTTTTGGAAGGAGGCCGCTGAACGGAATCCCAGACGAGCAGGTATGCATCGCCTGTGAGCGGAACTACATCGACTACTGGGCGTGCGCGGGCGCGCTTTCATACGCCGAGTTCTCGGAGGATCACGGGATCACGAGGGTCATAACCGGTCTGCCGAACGAGATCTTCAACATCGTCCTGAAGTGCAGGCTCGGCCCCAACGACATCGAAGAGGCCATCGACGCAGTCATTGAGGATTTGAGGGAGCGGAGGATACCGTTGCTCTGGCATGTAGGTATGCTCACAGAGCCAAAGAACCTGGGGGCATATCTCGAAGCGCGCGGCTTCCCGCACGACTACGACCTCAGGACCATGGCAGTCGATCTCGATTCGGTCGAAAAGGTCTCAGATTCATCGGAGGGCGTGAGGGTCGAGACCGTCTCCACGGAAATGCAGAACAGGCAGTGGATAGAATGCCTCGCGCAGTCCTGGCATCTGCCGAGAGCAATCCCGGAATGGATGGCCAGGAATCCGTGCTTCAACGTTGCCGTGGAACCGAAAGGCCGCGCAGCGTTACCTCGCAGGCTTTATCTCGGCTACCTACAAGATGAACCTGTCAGCGCTGCAATGCTCTTCTGGAGCGATGAGGTCGCAGGCCTTCAGAATGTCGGCACGGTGCCTTCTGCTCAGAGCCGAGGAGTCGGAAGCGCTACAGTGAAGGCGGCTCTTCTGGATGCGTGCGCAATGGACTTCAGGTCGGTGGTCGTCCTTTCGACGATTGAGGGGGAGAGACTGTACGAGAGGATGGGCTTCAGAATCTTCGGGAAGCTGCCGGAGCACTCGATTCGCTTCGACTGAGGAGGGCACTGATCGCGCCTCCTGGGATGCAATGGAATATAATGGTGCAGCGCAATCTTAGGGTCAGAGGTCCATCCGGATGTCCCTTTTCGGTTCCTCGGGAGTCAGGGGCGTGGTGAACGAGGAGTTCACGCCCGAGCTCGCTGCCATGATCGGCATGGCTGTCGGATCGAAGGCCCGGAAGGCGGTGACCGGGATGGACTCCAGAACCTCGGGTCCGATGGTGGAGGCCGCGGTTGCAGGCGGCCTCATGGCCGCCGGATGCGATGTCTTCGGCGCTGGCCTCGTAACAACCCCCACGCTCGCAGAGGCCTCTCGCTGTATGGACTGCGGTGTCATGATCACCGCGAGTCACAACCCACCCGAATATGCCGGGGCGAAGCTCTGCAACCCGGATGGATCCGGGTTCAGCGTGGAGCAGTCCCGGGCCATCGAGAGGCTAATCGAGTCGAGTGAGTTCAAGCTCAAGCCCTGGGATAAGGTGGGCACAAGGCACGTGATGCAGGATGCTGTGGAATGCCACGCGATGCGGATACTGTCAGGCGTGGGAAGGTCGGGCGTCAAGGTCGTCGTCGACTGCGCAAACGGTCCCTCATCGAACATCACCCCGCTCGTGCTCCAGAGGATGGGGTGCAGGGTCGTCACGCTCAACTCGAACCCGGACGGCCATTTTCCCGGCCGGCCGCCGGAACCCATCGAAGAGAACCTATCTGATCTGAAGAGCGCAGTGGTGTCCATGAAGGCCGACCTGGGCATAGCCCACGATGGCGACGCCGACCGGATGGTCGCCGTGGACGACAAGGGCCGGTTCCTGGGCGGGGACCAGCTCCTGGCGCTCTTCGCGAAGCGCTTCGGGAAGAAGAAGGTCGTCGTTACCGTGGACGCGTCGATGGCGATAGACGACTACATCGAGGCGAAGGTCGTCAGGACGAGGGTCGGGGACGTGTTCGTCAGCGAGGAGGTCAAGAGAGCCAAGGCAGATTTCGGGGGCGAGCCCTCAGGCACATGGATATTCCCAGACCAGACCTACTGCCCGGACGGCGTACTCGCGGCGGCGAGGCTGGTGGAGCTTGTCGGCAGGAAACGCCTTTCAGACCTGAGCAAGGGCATCCCTCGATATCCGACCCTCAGGGATGCAGTCAAGTTCGAATCGCGGGACAAGGCGAAGGTACTCAGGCGTCTCGAGAGCGAGCTCAAGACCGTGAGCTGCGAAGAGCTGCTGACCACGGACGGCTTCAGGTTGCAGTTCGAGGACGGCTGGGCACTGGTGAGGCCTTCGGGCACCGAGCCCAAGGTCAGAGTCCTTGCCGAGGCGCGTTCGGAGAAGCGTGCCGCGGAGATAATGAAGCTCATGTTGTCGTATGTCAAGAGGTGCGTGAGGTGAAGGGCTACGTCCTCGCTGCAGGAGAGGGCATCCGGATGCGTCCTCTCACGGCAAACATACCGAAACCCCTTTTGCCTGTGGCTGGCAGGCCGTTCCTGGAGCACAACATCGAGGCGCTCAAGGACGCGGGCATAAGGGATATCATCATGCTCGTGGGCTGGAGGGCCCAGAGGATCAGGGAGCACTTCGGGGACGGCAAGGAGTTCGGGGTGCGGATTGAATACCTGGAGCAGGAGGAGCGCCTCGGAACCGCGCACGCGATAGGCCTGGTCAAGAACATGGTCGACTCGCCGTTCTTCTGCCTCTACGGCGATGTCGTCCTCACCAAGGATAGCGTCAAGGGCCTCGTGGAGCACCACAGGAAGGTGAAGGGGAGCGTCATGGCCCTGACGACTGTCGACGACCCGAAGCGCTATGGTGTCATCGCGGTCCGGGACGGGGTAATCACTGACATTTCTGAAAAGCCGGAGGTCCCGGAGACGAACACCGTCAATGCTGGGGCGTACATCCTCGACCCCGTCGTTTTCGATGCCATCGCAGAGACCAAGAAGTCCCCAAGGGGGGAATACGAGATAACCGATGCGTTCAGGCTCATGATGGCCAAGTCGCATCTGTACGCCTACTTGGTCAAGGGCGAGTGGATAGACGTCGCAAGGCCCTGGGACCTGCTGGAGGCAAACAGGATACTGATGGAAGGCCTCGGGGCCGACATACAGGGAGAGATATCGGACAAGGTCACGGTCATAGGCAACATACAGGTCGGCAAGGGCACGCGCGTGTTGCCCGGGAGCTACATCGTCGGCCCTGCGATCATCGGTGAGGGGTGCGAGATAGGCCCGAACGCGTACATCCGCCCTAGCACCTCGATAGGTGATGATTGCAAGGTCGGCAACGCCGTCGAAGTCAAGAACTCCATAATCATGAGCGACACCAAGGTGCCGCATCTCAGCTATGTAGGGGACAGCGTCATAGGCGAGAGGTGCAACCTCGGCGCAGGGACCAAGGTGGCCAACCTGCGCCTGGACGAGAGAGAGGTCCAAGTCATCATAGACGGCAGGAGGACCGGGTCCGGCAGGAGGAAGCTCGGGGTCATCATGGGCGACGATGTCAAGACTGGCATCAACGCCACGATCGATGTCGGGGCCGTCATAGGCGAGGGCACGATGGTGGGGATGGGCGCGGTCGTTCGCGGCACGGTCGCCCCTAGAAGCCGGATATTTTGACAAGGATGCTTGGATCGGAGAGGCGTGTCTTCCTTCTCCTCGAGATGTCGTGACTGGGCTTGTCCTGCGACTTGAGGATACCGCATCTGCTCGTCCCTCTGTCGATGGTCGCGCTGTTGCGGTCCGCGAGACGATCTGCTGAGCTTTGTTGGCCGCTCTGCGGTTTCAACGACGAGCACGGGTGCTAGCAAAGGTCATCACCCAAGTGCTGTCTCCCTCCGAAAGACAGAAACGGGACGATGACCATTCACCTTCTGGCGAAATGGCGTGAAATGCCGTGAATGCGGCTCACAGAACGCCCCAGGGGCGGAGACCTGCCGCAGCTGCGGGAAGGTGCTCAGAGCCGCGCAGACGTCGAAGGTCTTCGAAGAGCTCGATGCCAGGGTGGGTAGGATACTGGACAGAGCGCCTCCTAAGGTCAAGATCGACCCCCGAAATGTCAGCCAGAGGCTGCGGATGGACTACGCCGCCGTCCACAGGGAGCCGAATGCGAGAATGATCGAGGCGCTCTGCGGCCTCATCTCGAACTTCCAGAGGGCGCAGATAAATGTCCGGGGCATGATGGAGGAAGCCGCTGAGCTCATCCAGAAGCAGTTTGGCATACGCGAAGTCGCGATTGGCCTGAAGAGCACCGTGGACGGCATCTACAGGTATGAGGTCA
>JAFGHM010000116.1 GCA_016930135.1 Thermoplasmatota archaeon
ATGAAGACCATGGTCTTGGGAGTCGGAGCTGTTGGATCGGTCGCCGCTGAGGCGCTGGCCCGCTCCGAGGAGTTCGATCAGGTGGTCCTGGCAGACATGAACCTTGACAGGGCCAGGAAAGTCGAGAAGAGGATATCGAGTGATAGGGTCTCCGTGAAGAAGGTCGATGCGTCCAATGTGGACGAGATGACGAAGGCGTTCAAGGGCATCGACCTCATACTCAACGGAGTCATCCCGAGGTTCAACCTCGGAATAATGGATGCGTGCCTGAAGGCCGGCTCGAGCTATGCGGACATGGCCTGGGACGTCGCACTCGACAAGACCAGGGCGGGGGACGTCATCAAGGAAACACCCGCGTGGAACCAGCTCAAGAAGGATGCAGAGTTCAAGAAAGCAGGGCTTGCGGGAATGATGGGCCTTGGCTGCGATCCGGGCCTGTCGAACATATTCGCCAGGATGGCTGCGGACAAGCTTGACAAGGTCAAGGAGATACTCGTTAGGGACGGCGACAATGGCCAGGTGGAAGGGCACAGGTTCGCGCCGCTCTGGTCTCCCGAGACGCTCATCGAGGAGGTCCTGATGCCGGCCACATACTACGAGGATGGCAAGTACAGGAAGCTGCCTCCGTTCAGCGGCAAGGAGCTGTTCGAGTTCCCGGAGCCGGTGGGAAGGCTGCCCATCTACAACGTGGACCACGAGGAGGCAGAGACGCTTCCTACGTTCATAGGCGATGTGCTGGGGAAGGGCTGCGACTACTGCGACTTCAAGATAGCCCTCGACGACTCCTATGTCGAGGCGATACAGATGATCGGCATGCTTGGACTCTCGAACCCCAGCAGGATCGAAGTCAAAGGGTCGAAGGTGGCTCCCAGGGATGTGGTGGCCGCATGCCTGCCCGACCCTTCTTCGCTCGGAGAGAGGGCTAAGGGAGACTGCGCCATCGGCACCTTGACCAAAGGTCTCAAGGACGGAACGGAGGTCAGCTACTACACCTGGGTGCAGCTGAACCACGAGCAGACGTTCAGGAAGTACGGCCACAGCGCCACTGCATGGTCTGTCGGCATACCGCTCGCGATAGCCGCGATGCTGTTCGCCAAGGGGAAGATCACGCAGAAGGGCGTGTACCCGCCCGAGATGCTCGACCCGGAGCCATGGCCAGCGATGCTGAAGAAGTACGGCATGCCGGTTCATACTCTCGAGCAGAGGCGATACTGAGCACATTCGGATTGCTCGCCAATGCTGAGACCACCGCTCCCCTCACTCGCCGATGATAATGCTGAGCTTCTGCGATGGACCCGAGAGGTTTATCTAGGAGCTTGTCGTTCGACATCAGGGGGTCTGGTTCTAGCACCAGCAACTCAGAGGTATGTGAAAGAATGAAGGCCATGGTTTTAGGAGTCGGAGCGATAGGTTCCGTGACTGCAGATGTGCTTGCCCAATCGGACGAGTTTGACAAGGTCATCCTAGGCGCGAGAAATGTCGAGAAGGGTAAGAGGCTTGAGAAGAAGATATCGAACGACAAGGTCTCGGTGAAGAAGATCGACGCGTCAGATGTCTCGTCCATGACGAAGGCGTTCAAGGGCCTAGACATCGTCATGAATGTGGTGATACCACGCTACAACTTCGCCATAATGGAGGCCTGCGAGAAGGCCAAGGTGAACTATGCCGACACGGCATGGGACATCGCCCTGGACAAGACTAAGCCTGGTCAGGTGATCAAGCCCGCGCCGCCCTCCTTCCTTTACCTGAAGAAGGACAAGGCCTGGAAGAAGATGGGGCTCACGGGCATGCTGGGCATCGGCTGCGACCCCGGGCTGTCCAACCTGTTCGCCCGGATGGGCGCCGACAAGCTCGACAAGGTGAAGGACATCCTGATCAGGGACGGTGACAACGGTTATGTCGAGGGGTACGAGTTCGCACCTCTCTGGTCTCCAGAGACGCTCATCGAAGAGGTACTGATGCCCGCGACGTACTACGGCAAGGGACATTACAGGAAGTACGGATCCTTTGAGAACAAGGAGTTCTTCGACTTCCCCGACGGCGTCGGCAAGATACCCATCTACAATGTCGACCACGAGGAGGCAGAGACCCTCCCCACGTACATAGGCAAGGTTCTGGGGAAGGGCTGCGACTACTGCGACTTCAAGATAGCACTCGGCGACGAATACGTCGATGCCATCAAGATGATCGGCAAGCTCGGCCTGTCCAACCCCAAGAAGATCGACGTCAAAGGGGTCAACGTGGCGCCGAGGGACGTCGTGAACGCAGTCCTGCCCGACCCGTCCCAGCTCGGTCACCTGTCGAAGGGGCAGTGCGCGATCGGGGCGGTCGTGAACGGTGTCAAGAGTGGCAGGAAGAGCGGGTACTTCACCTGGACCTCGCTGGACCACAAGAAGACCTGGAACAAGTACGAGAACAGCGCGACCGCGTGGTCCGTCGGAGTGCCGCTTGCGATTGCTGGGATACTCTTCGCGCAGGGCAAGATCAAGCAGCGCGGCGTGTTCCCGCCGGAGATGATGGCCCCCGAGCCGTTCGTGAAGATGCTCCCGAAGTACGGCATGAACTGCAAGCAGAAGAAACTCTGAGCGCGCGCAAACAACAACGGGGCGAGGGCCGCGATCGGCCCTCGTCCGCGATGCTTTTTAGGGCTCATCAACACATACGCCTGGCATTCCTCGCCACAGGTTTATAATCGGATAGCATACGGGCACGAGTATGGGAGCTGGGGACGACCGCATCAGGAGATACTACTTCTTCAGAGCAGTCACGTCGTTCTCTCTCTGGTTGCCCTTCTGGCTGCTATGGGTCTACGAGAACTTCGAGAACATGCTCATCGTGACCGTGATAGACACGGCCTTCTGGGCGACTATGATCCTCTTCCAGATCCCGACCGGACTCATAGGAGACAAGTACGGGAGGAAGACGGTCCTGTTCATCGGCGAGGTGACCTATGTCGCGGGCATCTTCCTGTTCGGCATGAGCGACGGGTTCTGGCAGTTCCTGGGCTCGAACATGGTCTGGGCACTGGGCGTTTGCTTCATCGTCAGCGGCGACACGCCGTTCCTCTATGACACCCTCATCGAGCTCAAGCGTGAGAAGGAATTCATCAACATAATGGCCAGGTGCAACGCCCTGATGTACGCAATGAATGCAGTGGCCTGCGTCGTGGGCGGAATGATAGTCGACGCGACGGACAGACTGGACCTGACGCTTCTGATAGCTGCAGGGATCGGGCTATTCGGCTCAATGACGATTGTCTTCCTGAAGGAGCCATTGGTCACCACGGCCAAGGTGCAGGGGTATCAGAGCCAGCTCAGGGTCGGGATGAAGATCGTGTTCGGGTCCGGGGCGATTCTCGTCCTCGTGCTGTTCCAGGTCGTCATCGAGATCGCTGTGTATGTGATGGCCGTCTTCAGGCCGGTCTACATGAGCTCGGACCTCAGTCTGTCATATCTCGACATCGGCCTGTTCTACGCGAGCTTCAGCGTCGTCAACGGGATAGTCCTCACTCAGGCAGGGAGGATCGAGACCTATCTCGGGGAGAAGATGTCGCTCTTCACACTGTACGCTTCGACGCTGATCTCATTCGTCGTGGTCTTCCTCATAGTGTCACCAGTTGCGATACTGGCGCAGTACCTCATGTACGCGGTCTCCGGGCTCCTCTCTCCGATCACGTACGGATACATCAACAAGCGAGTGCTGTCATCCCAGCACAGGTCGACTGTGATTGCCATCGCGACGTTCCTCTTCACGCTGTTGCTGGCGGCGGTCGAGATCCCGGCCGGATACTCCGCCCAGGAATCGAGTCTAAGGGAGACCCTGCTCCTTCTGGCCATCGTCATAGCGCCGATCGGTGCCTACCTGCTCCATAGGTGGGCCAAGGAGGTCGATCGGATTCCTGGCACGGCGCCCGGCCTCATCAAGACAAGGGTGCTGAAGAAGTTCTGAGGAACGTCTGTACCGAGAAAGGAAGACGGCCGTCTGAGGAGTAAATCAGAAAAAGGGGGGAGGATTACAGACCTTGAATGCCATGTGCCGTTATAAATGTTATCAATACTGATAACTGAGCTTAACGAAAAGCAACTCACCTAGAGGCCAGGTTCTTCTCCTTCTCGGCGACTATCAACCTCGTCTTGATTACGCTGTCGGGGTTCAGCGACATGCTGTCGATGCCGCATTCGACGAGGAACTCGGCGAAGTCAGGGAAGTCAGATGGTGCCTGGCCGCAAATCCCTATCTTCCTGCCCTTCTTCTTGACCCTCTCAATTACAGCTTGGATCATATGCTTGACTGCGGGGTTGCGCTCGTTGTAGAGGTGCGAGACCAGCTCGGAATCGCGGTCGAGCCCTAGCATGAGCTGCGTGAGGTCGTTCGAGCCTATGGAGAAGCCGTCGAAGATCTCGGCGAACTGCTCCGCCAGTACAACGTTGCTGGGTATCTCCGCCATCATGTACACCTGGAGGCCGTTCTCACCCTGCTTCAGCCCGAACTCCTCCATCGTTTCGATCACCTTCTTGCCCTCTTCCGGCGTGCGGCAGAAGGGGACCATCACCTTGACGTTCGTCAGGCCCTTTCTATCCCTAACGCGCTTGAGCGCGACGCACTCGAGCTTGAAAGCCTCCCTGAACTTCCCAGAGTAATATCTGGACGCGCCTCTCCAGCCCATCATCGGATTCTCCTCGGAAGGCTCGTAGAGCGATCCGCCGTCCAGGCTTCTGTATTCGTTGGTCTTGAAGTCCGACAGCCTCACGATAACGTCCCTCGGGTGGAACGTCGCAGCTATCTTGCCTACTCCCCAGGCGAGCTTCTCGACAAAGAAATCTTCTTTGTTGTCATATCCTGCGGTCTTCTCGTCTATCTTCTCAAGCACCCTGGCGACCTCCGGCTCGGTCTCCGCCCTCTTCTGGAGCTTCTCGTATTCGATCAGCGCCAGTGGATGTATGCCGATGTGAGAGTTTATGATGAATTCGAGCCTCGCGAGCCCGACGCCATCGCATGGAATCCTGCCCTGAGTGAAGACATGCTCAGGTACGGCCACGTTCATCATTATCTGGGTCTTAGTACTCGGGAGGTTCGCGAGGTTCGTCTTGTCGACCCGGAACTTGAGGAGGCCGTCATAGACCAGACCCTGGCCCTCCGAGCAGTCGACCGTCACCTTCTGGCCGTTCTTGAGGATCTTCGAACCGTCCCCTGTGCCTATTATGCACGGAATGCCTAGCTCACGCGATACGATCGCGGCATGACAGGTCCGGCCGCCACGGTCGGTGATGATAGCAGATGCGATTCGCATGATAGGTTCCCAGTCCGGGTCCGTCTTGTCCGTGACAAGCACCTCGCCCCTCCTGAAGTCGTTTATCTCGTAGACGCTCTCCAGGACTCTGACCATGCCCTGGCCTATCTTGCTCCCTACAGCCTCGCCCCTGACGAGGACTTGGCCCTTTCCCTCGAGGATGTACTCCTCGAGGATGTTCTCGGCCTTGACTGCGTGAACAGTCTCCGGGCGGGCCTGAACGATGTACAGCTCGCCAGTGACGCCGTCCTTGGCCCACTCGATGTCCATGGGCTTGCCATAATGCTTCTCGATGGCACAGGCCCACTCGGCCAGCTTGACGATCTCGTCGTCCTGGAGCACGAACCTCTGCCTATCCCTCTCGGGGACTTCGACTTCCTCGTGGCCCTTGCGCGTAGGTACCAGCTTCTTCCTCTTGCTGCCGAGCTTCTTCTCGACTATCGGATCATCGAACCTGCCTATGGCTTCCTTGAACACGTAGAACTGGTCTGGGTTGACGGCGCCCTGGACGATCATCTCGCCAAGACCCCAGGAGCCCGTGATGTAGACCACGCCGTCAAATCCGCTTTCTGTGTCCAGAGTGAACATGACTCCGGAGCATGCGAGGTCGCTCCTGACCATCAGCTGCACGCCGACAGATAGAGCGTTGCCCCTCTGACCGAACCCCTTGTGGCAGCGGTACGCAATCGCGCGGTCCGTGAACAGAGAGGCGAAGCACTGCCTGATGGCGTCTAGGACTTTGTCTACACCGTAGACGTTGAGTATGGTCTCGTGCTGGCCTGCGAAGGAGGCCCCGTCAAGGTCCTCGGAGGTGGCGCTTGATCGAATGGCCACGCCTGGATTCCTCATCTTGGAGCTCTTCACCAGCTTCTCGTATTCTGCCCTGATCTCGACTTTGAGGCCGATGGGGAACTCGGCATTGAGGAAGAGGTTTCTCACGCGCCTGCCCCGCTCCTGGAGGTCGGTGGTGTTGTCAGGGTCTAGCCCCTCTACCAGGCTGGAGATCTTCTCCTCGAGTCCTGATTCATCGACGAATTCCCTGAAGGCCCTGGTGGTGACGGCAAAACCATCTGGAACCCTGATGCCCATCTCCTTGAGGTTACGTATCATCTCGCCCAAGGAGGCGTTCTTTCCGCCGACCCTGGCGATGTCCTTGAGCCCTATCTCCTCGAACCATAGCAGAAGCTCGTTGTTCCTCTTGTGTTCGTTCTTCTTGCCCTTGCGCATCATTTGCCCCGCCCGAAACATGATGACAGTATCGGCGTCAAACACGCACGCCCGAGGCCAGCTTCAGATTGGCCCGTTCCAAGGAGCGAATGGGAGCAACAGTTCTTTCGCCCACATGATGCTGCTGAGGTGGGTGTGGGCAGACTGACTTCCCCCGTGAGACGGGGATAAATGCCCAGGACTTAATAACATTTCCCAACTACCTGACGCAGGTCCGGGATCCGCTGAGTCTGCTGGCTGCAGATCTCCTCGACCTCGTTACGTCGAATTGTGTTCAGTCCCCGTGCGACCTGAGGAAATGCGAAAGGAATTATCCGACCACAGCGTTTGCGCAGACGAGGTGCTTCGTGAGAGTGGCGATGTTGACCTACAGCACCAGACCACGCGGAGGCGTGGTGCACGCGCTCAAGCTTGCGGAGAGGCTGGGAGCACTCGGGGCCGACGTGTCGCTCCATTCGGTCGCCAGAGCCGGTGACGCCGAGTCCCTCCGAGGCTACTTCAGAGAAGTATCTGTTCCATTCAATATTTATCAGTACCAGTGGAGTCACGACATGATCGAAAGGCTGGAGAACATGATCGAGAGCTACATCTCGAACCTTCCGAGAGACGCAGACATATACCACGCTCAGGATTGCGTTGGCGGGACTTCTCTGTGGCGGATGAAGGCCGCCGGGACGATCTCGGCACCCACATTCAGAACCGTCCATCATGTCGACGATTTCGCTCACCCGCAGCTGTTCGAGTTCGAGAAGAAAGCTGTTGCGAACGCCGAGCACCGGTTCGTGGTGTCGAGATATTGGAGAGACGCGCTGAAGACGGACTTCGGGTACGAGTCCGAGATCGCATACAACGGGATCGATATCGGCGATTTCGTGGACCTCCCAGAGAGGAGGTCCTCTGACCCAACCCTTCTCTTCGTGGGCGGATTCGAGCCCAGAAAGGGGTTGGACCGCCTAGTGCAGGCGATGCCCCTGATAGCGGAAGAGGTTCCCGACGTCAGACTGATAGTCGTCGCGAAGTCTGGTTTCCGAGGGACTGACCAAGTTGGCACCTTCACATCACTCGCACGCCGTTTGGGAGTCGAGGGCAGGATACTGTTCCGAGAGTCGGTTGACCAGCGGACTCTGCTCTCGTTCTACTCGAACTGCGATGTGGTCGTCCTGCCTTCCAGGAACGAAGGCTGGGGTCTTTCGCTAATGGAAGCGATGGCCTGCGGAAGACCTGTGGTCGCCACGCGGGTCGGGGGAATCCCCGAGCTTGTAAGAGACGGCGTTGACGGCCTGCTCGTCGATCCGGACGACCTGCAGCAACTTTCCTTGGCGGTCACCAGGCTGTTGCGCAACCCTGACCTCCGCGATTCGATGGCCCGGGCAGGCAGAGAGCGCGTTAAGGCGTTCTCCTGGGACGACACCGCGAAGGTGGTCCTGGCAGCATACGAATCGGCCCTGGCCCGCTAGTGAGCGTACTCGCTCATGAACCTGACCATGAACTTCTCGACCTCTGGCAGACCCGCTATCTTCCTGTTGCCCTCGAGGACCATGTACTCGTTCGGGCTGTGTGCGAGGGAGCTGTGCCCTATGCCCCCCATCGTGAACGGCAGCCCGAGCATCCTGCTGAAGACGTAGAACGGCACAGAGCCTCCGCTCGTCGGCCAGATACTGGGCTTGCCTCCGAAGGCCTCGAACGCCCGGATCATGGCCTGGACAACTGGCTCCTTCACGCTGCACCGGCACCAATCGTAGCCGGTGTCTATCTCGCGCATCTCGATATCCTCGTATCCGTGGGCATCCAGGTGCTTCCGGACAAGCGGCATCATGGCTTCCTTCCTTTGATTGGGCACCACCCTGATGTCCATCTTGCAGGTCACCTTGTGAGGGAGGATGGTCTTCGAGCCCTTCTCCGTCCAACCGCCCCAGATGCCATCTATGTTGAGCGTGCTGGCGTATGTGTAGAGCTTCATAAGGGCGGCCTTGTCATCGTCCGGTATCATGAACTGCCTGATCCTCATCTCCTTCTTCGCAGACTCGGCATCGAACCTGGGGGCGGAGCTCGCAATCACTTCCTCGTCCTCCTTGGACGGAGGCGCGACGCCATCATAGAATCCGTCGATGAGCACCCTGTTGCCATCGTCCGAAGTCATCGTCTTGAGGGCATGCACCAGCCTCCAGACGGGGCTGTCGACCCAGGCCTTGTTTGCGCTGTGTATCGCGAACTCCGTGGGCCCTCTGCCCCAGCTCTTGCCGGAGCATTCGAGCTCGAAGTACGCTACACCCTTAACCCCTAAGTAGAGGTTGAGGCCGCCGTCCGAGTCCTGACCGAAGTACGGGAAGTAGCAGGCATCCGCCTTCGACAGTCGCTTCTTGTGCTTCTTCACATATGCCGGGAGGTTCGGGCTGCCGAGCTCCTCCTCTCCTTCTGCAACCAGGATCAGGCCCACGGGAGGACGGCCGACTGACTTATTGCACGCCTCCAAGGCGTTGAGCAGCGCAGCCATCGGGCCCTTCGTATTGTCCGCACCCCTGTTCACCAGGGCCTTGACCTTGCCCGCTGGGAGTCTCATGTCAACGGTCTCTGCCTTCATTGGGGGATGGTCCCATCCGGGCTCGTTGTACGGCATCGTGTCGTACATGAAGTAGCCCATCAGAGTCTTGTCGGACTCGCCCTTGCATTCGCCGTACACCACGGGGTTGCCCTTCGTCTCAACGACCTCGACCTTCTCGCATCCGACCTGCCTGTAGAGCTGCGCCACGAGGTCTGCGCACTCCTTGATGCCAATACCCTCCAGGCTTGAGCTCGGCTGCATGAGGAGCCTCCTCAATCTGGATATGTGCTTTTTCTTGTCCCCGTCCACTCGGGTGTAGACAGACTGGAGGTCGTAATCGCTAATCATCTCAATCGCGCGCGAGATTGTCTAGAGAGGTAAAGCCGTTTGCGCACGATGTTCCGAGAGCAAGATATAGAGGGAATGCCGTGCCCTCTCAGATGGCAGTCGAGTTCCTCGTCGTGTTCATACCGATGTTCATCATCATAGACCCGTTCGGTGTCCTCCCGATGTTCCTGGTCCTGACCAAGGACATGGACTCGAAGGCGAGGATGAAGACCCTGCAGTACTCTGTCGGGTTCGCGCTGGCTCTCCTGGTTGCGTTTTCCCTCACGGGCAAGGCGATCCTCGACTACCTGTCAGTATCCATCGACGCATTGAGGATCACAGGCGGCCTCCTGCTTCTGCTCATCGGAGTCAGCATGCTGTACGAGGGCGACATGCCCCGGTCCAAGAGGAAAGGAGCGGATGAACCAGAGGAGACGAGGACACCGGAGGACGTGGCCTTCGTCCCCCTAGGCACCCCGATGCTGGCGGGGCCAGGTGCGATATCGGTCGTCATAATCCTCACCGGGACCGCGGACATTCCGATGGTCATGGCTTCTCTGGTCGCAGTGATGGGCATAGGTGCCCTCATACTGCTCAGGGCGGACATAGTGTTCAGGCTCATAGGCAAGGCGGGCACGAGGGCGCTGACGAGGGTGATGGGGCTTCTGGGCTCTGCGTATGCCGTGCAGATGATACTCGACGGCATCACTGACTACGTCGCGTCCATCTAGATGCCAGAAGCGCCCCTTGTGGGATTCACGACACTCTCTACACCTTTCCACAGAGAGCCTGTGCGAAACCCCTAAATATCCTGTGCGTGCTAGAAGTCGCAGTTCGAGCTGGAGTGAGAGAAACGCAGTGTGATGTGACGAGGTCATCCCTCGTCCCGGCTCGTCTACTGGGGACTGACACAATGGGGGAGAGTCCACATGGGGTGCCAAATCGTACTCACGGCTGACAGCACCCTCACGTCCGCATACAACGGAAGCATGTTCATAGGATTCGCGGCCTGCTTTCCGCGGGTCCTTCCCAAATGGCTCTACACGAGGTTGTTCTGTCCTCCGCAGCCCAAGAAGAAGGCCAAGCTGGAGATGGCCCCGTGCGGCCTCAGGAAAATCGAGGCGGCCCTCATAAGGTCCGGGATACCGGCGTCAAACATCCTGCTCGCCCATCCTGACCGGCTCGACGAAGCCATCGGGCCCGAGACGAAGGTGATTGGGATAAGCACTTCGGATCCGTGCGGCCTCGGACCGGCTTCTAGCACCTTCTCCAGCCTCTTGGACAGGGAGACCTACACGGCGTTCTTCTTCAGGAAGCTGATGACCGACCCCGCGCTCAGAGCCTCAAGAGCGAAAGTGATTGTTGGCGGACCGGGCGTGTGGCAGCTCGCCGATGAGGGCAGAAGAGCGGAATTCGGAGTGGACTGCGTGGTCGAGGGAGAAGGGGAGCTGGTCGCACCCGACCTGTTCCGCGATGCGATAGAAGGAAGGCGGCTACCGGGAGTCGTTTCCGGAGGGCCAGTGCCTGTGGGCGATATCCCGATGATACGCGGACCGACGGTAAACGGCACGGTCGAAATCAGCCGCGGCTGCGGAAGAGGATGCGAGTTCTGCAGCCCCAACATGAAGGTCCTCAGGCACGTCCCGCTGGAGCGGATACTCGACGAGGTGAGACTGAACCTGACTAGCAGCAACAAGATAACGCTCCATGCCGAGGACGTGCTGAGATACAAGGCCAAGAGCATGCGCCCAGAGCCCTCCGAAGTCATGAATCTCTTTGAGTCCGTCAGCAAGCTCACCGATAACTTCGGAATGAGCCACATCGCCCTCTCGTCCGCCCTCTCTAGACCGAGGCTGATTGAAGACTTGTGCGCGCTCGCAGGAGCTTCCGACGGCCGGAGGAATCTGTACGCCCAGACGGGCATAGAGACCGGCTCCCCGGAGCTCGTCACGAAGCACATGAAGGGCAAGGCCAGGCCTTTCCGACCCGAGGAATGGCCTGAGGTCGTCAGGGAGAGCTTCAAGCTGCTCTCGGACAACAATTTCGTGGTATGCGCCACGCTCGTGATGGGCATGCCGGGGGAGACGCAGCAGGATGTCAGCAAGACCCTGGAGCTCGTTGCGGACCTGAGGCAGTACAAGAGCCTCATGGTCCCTCTGTTCTTCGTCCCCCTTGGCGAGCTCAGAGACGACCGCTTCTTCAGGCCTGATGCGATGTTCCCCGAGCACTGGAAGCTTCTTGCCGAGTGCATCAAGCACGACTTCCACTGGGCCAGGATATTGATGGACCAGCTCTTCACTCAGAACAGCATGAGCGCCGCGAGATCCAACCTCTTCAAGCTTGCCGCGTGGTACATGCAGCGGAGGCTGAGGGACTCCATCGAATTCATGGAGGAGGGCAAGGACCCGAGGCCACAGCATGAGAACGACATGGCCCAAGGCCGGGAATGCGCGGAAGAGAATATGGGCACCGCGTGACCGAAATGCGCCTCATGCGGACTTGAGTTCTTCCCTCTCGCCCGTTCCGGTCGCGGCGACCATGTAGATCGCTGCGAGAACCATCACCGCGCCCACGGCCGCCGCCGAGCTCAAGGTTTCCCCCAACAAGGTGAAGGACAGCGCCAGAGCTGTCAGCACTTCGATGAGCATTATCGTCGCGGATGCTGTCGCGGAGACTCCTTCGAGTCCCAGAGCCCAGAACAGCGTGGCCGCCGACGTGCAGGCCAGCCCGAGGTACAAGATCGCAGCCCAACCTGGGGCCTCCACCGAGAAGTCTGCCCCGGTGAAGAACAGGTATCCAGTGGGAACTGTGAGCCAGACCATGCAAGTCACTATGGCTGCGGAACTCAGCTCAATCCCAGTGTGCCTGTCAAGGAGCTTCTTGTTGAGGATTATGAAGAAGGCCCAGCTCCAGCCGGCCATGAAGACGATGACATCTCCCAGGAGTTGCTCCGGGTCGAACACGAGCTCATCGTTGAGCGTCAGCAGAAGTATTCCCAGGCATCCGACCGCGATGCCTGCCACCTGCAGTCTCCCCAGCCGCTCCCTGAAGACGAAGTATGAGATGATGGCGACACCGACGACATTGATGTCCACAAGCAGGGAGGTCTTCGAAGCAGTGGTGATGGTGAGGCCGACATACTGCATGATGAATCCGGCGGCATTGAACGCGCCAATCATCCATATGACTGGACTCCTGAATATCGACAGGGAGACCTTCCGCAGATAGAGGACGACGCTCAGTGTGACCAGGGTTCCGATGAGGAACCTGAGCCAAAGAAAGAAGACGTCGTTGCCGACGAAACCCAGGCCCCACTTGGTGCCCGGGAACGATGTCCCCCAAAGCAAGCTGGCGACAACCGTCAGCCAAATCGCATTGCCCCTCTCTCTCGCCGCCATCCGCAAGGGAAATGCGCTGTAGTACTAGAAGCCTACTTGGGCGTTTCTTTGGGCAGGCCCACATGGAACACGCTGCCCTTTCCCACCTGGCTCTCGACCCATATCCTCCCGCCGTGCGCCTCTACGATCCCCTTGGATATGGGGAGCCCCAGCCCGAGACGGTCGACCTGGTGTGATAGGTCGTTGCTGGTGACAATGTGGAACCTATCGAATAGCCTGCTGATGTTCTCCAGAGGTATGCCGATGCCGTTGTCCTTGACCCAGACATGCACGATCTTGCCCTCGTCACGGGCGCAGACCTGGATCCTCCCGCCCTCCTGCGTGTACTTGATCGCGTTGTCGACGATGTTGTTGAAGACGTCCCTCAGCCTCCTGCGGTCTGCCATCAGAAGGGGCAAGCTCCCATCAATCTCTAGAACCATGGTCTGCTTCTTGTCGTCAGCCTCATGCCGCCTCGCGTTCACCACCTCCTCCAGCATGGTGTCGAGCCTCACAGGTTCAGGGTTCATCTGGAGAGAGCCTTTCTCCAGCCTGCTGACGTCCAGCATGCTCTCTACAAGGCTGTAGAGCCTGTCCGTGTTGGACTTGATGGTCCGCAGCCTGGAGGCAAACTTGGGATCCAGCTTGGCTGCGTACTCGGACTCCATGAGGTCTATGTACCCCCGCATGACCGTCAGCGGTGTCCTCAGCTCGTGAGACACGACATCGATGAAATGGGTCTTCATCGTGGCCACTCGCTCAAGCTCCTGATAGGCCTGCGTGAGCTTCTCGTACGACCGTTCGAGCTGGCTCTGCAACCGGACCTTGCTCGACACATCCATAGCAACGAGCATCACCTCCCTGACCTCGCCTTCCTCCGACTTCACGGGTGTCGCCTTTGCGTAGAGGTACAGCGCCCTGTCGGGCCTGGTGACCATGTGGACATCGGCCTTCTCACCCTCTCGGCCGTCCATTGCCTGCATGATGAGGGAATCGAGCCCCGATCTGGCGATAAAGGGCATCTCGAAGACGCTGGTCCCCAGGAGACCTTCCGCCGAGTGTCTCTCGAACATGTTCAGCATATGCCTGTTGACGGCCTTGAAGATCCCTCTAGCATCACATCTCAGGATACCTATGGGCGCAATGTTCAGGAGCTCTTCTGTCTCATTCCTTGAGGACCTGAGCTTCGCGCTCAGGTTCACGTTGTCGATGATCATCGCAAGTGACACTGACAGACCGGCAACGATCTGCTCGCATCGCTCGTCGAAGGCCTTTGCTCCCTTCCTATTGGCCACGCCCAGATATCCGAGTAATTCGCCTCGATAGATGATTGGCGACACAAGGAACTTGTCTATGCCTGCTCGCTTCGCAAGTCCTCTGGGTGGGTCGGGCATCTCATCGACGCCCTCGAACCTGTGCACCTTCAGCTCGGGGTCCGAGGCCACGCGCCTTCTGAAGGACTCGTCCGGGGGAATGCTCGACCAGAGCTTCCATTCCTCCCGTTTCATCCCTGCTCCGCCAGCGACTTTCAGCGTGCCGCGCTCCGGATCCAGCGTGATCACGGCAGTGAAATCGGAGCCGACGATCTTCTTCAGCTTCTCGGCTATGATGGTGAAGGCCTCGTCGCTGCTGCTGATGTCCTTCAGGCTCGAACTCAGGTCAAACAGCATCTCGAGGGTCTCATGCTGGCCAAGAGCGGTCTGCGTCAACTGACACGACCTCCGGGGGAGCTATGGCGTGATGCGGCCTTTTTCCGCATACTGAGAATGAGGCTAGCCGATAGATAATATGTTCGCAGGGCCTCATGACGATAGGGGATGGCCAGTGAAACCTATATGGGATGGACTGCGATTCCTGGTCGCATGGTTCTCCGCAGCTTCGGCGACAAGAGGCCGAGCACCTCCAAGGATGTCTACGTGGACGAGGCTGCTGTGGTCATCGGAGACGTCACGTTGCATGAGCGCGCAAGCGTGTGGCCGGGGGCGGTCATAAGGGCGGATGATGACTCCGTCGTGGTCGGAAGGGGGTCCGCAGTGCTGGACCTCGCCATGATTGAGGCGCCCAGAGGTAGGCCTGTTACCGTAGGTGACGGGTGCATCGTCTCGCACGGGGCGCGTTTGCACGGTTGTTCTGTAGGCAACGACTCGACCATAGGCATCGCCGCCGTGATTCTGGACGGTGCAACCATCGGCGAGAAGTCGGTTGTCGCCGCTGGTAGCCTCGTGCCCCCAGGAGCGAAGATACCCTCTGGCTCTTTCGTCCTGGGCGTTCCTGGAAGAATCACGAGACAGACCTCGCAGAACGACCTGGCGAGGCTCAGGGAGGAGCTTCGCGCACTGGCGGACAAGGCGACGAAGTACAGATCCACCCCTTGATCCCTTGATGAAGGTCTGATAAACCCTTCGGCGGCCTACATTATCGTCTGTGAGAAACCGGACGCCTTGTTTATATAAGACGGAACTCAATTCAACCTCAGACCACCCCGAGCACAGAACGCAGTGAGACGGGTCCGTCTGATCCGGAGGATTCCCGGTGGAAGTACATTTCGGCAAGCCAGTCGTCGCGCGCGTCAAGAAGTGCCGCCTCGTTGTCGTGAAGAAGAAACACTCTCAGGACGAGGCCGTACCGAACGCCAGGCCGTAGAGACCAGGGCCAAGGCTTCATCTGGCCAGGGGATCCCTATCGTAGTAACCGGTGATTCTGTCAGACACTGACCGTGATTTGACGGTACCGGCGGGTTTTATATCCTTTCCGAAAGAGATATTACATATTGAAACCATTATGGAAATGGATGGGATAAAAATGGCTTCTGGACAAACACAAGGACCGCAGGGTCCGTATCCGGTGTACCAGCCCGCATATCAGCCGCCACGGAAGCCCCTCAGCGACTACCTGAAGGTGCTTCTGTCGGATCTTGTGCTGGCGGCGCTCCTGTGGGTTGGGCTGCTGTTGCTCTGGCTGGGCTCATTGTGGGCGGGAGCATCGGATACTGCAGACGACGATGGCGCGTATGGGATCAAGTCGTTTGGCATGCTGCTGGCAACCTGGGCGCTGATCATCGGCGGAGTCCTCAGACACGATCTGGAGAAGTGGGTCAGACTTGCCATGATAGCCGCTGGCGCGCTGTTGATAATCGCAGTTGGCTTCTGGCCGGTGCCTCTGATATCGTTCGATATCCCGATGTACGGGTAGACGCACGGCTGGGTCTGCCACAGGAAAAAACCTCTTCTCTGGAGGGGCCAGGATCTGGCACTCCGGAACGCTTTTCTTATCTCTCATTTCTTGAGCTGCTTCCCAAGATGCCGTTCCACCGACTCCATCTTCCTCTCGATCATGCCGGAAACGACCCCCTTATCATCAAGCTTGATCGAGGTGATAACCCTTGGACAGAGAGCCATCACGCGCATATGGCATGCTCTTATGACCGACATGACGGCGTCGTATTCCCCCTCAATCACGGTCCCCATCGGGTTGATCTTGTACGGAAGGCCCGAGGAATCGACTATCGTCAAGCACTCCGCCACATACTGGCTCACACTCTCACCCTTGCCTATGGGCACGACACTGAACTCAGCAAGCACTCCCTCACCCCATGTCCACTTCTGTCCATCGGTGAGGTCAGCATCTCTCCACTGGAAACTGACCTGTTCCGACAGCGATTCGCTCCCAAACGCCAAGCTATTTATACATCGGATTGCTAAATGAATGTTCCGACGGGATTCTAGGCTGTAGGTTGTCCGTTGTCGAGGGGATGTTGTTAGTGGCGAGAAAGAACCTAGGCTCTGTGAACGTAATCACAAAGCTGAAGAAGTCCGATGGGGAGGCGGCACGCTCGACACTTACCGTCGAGCATCTCACTAAGGCGATCAAGAACAGCATAGACAAGGCCGGGATGCCCGAGGAGGAGGCGCGGGCGATGGCTCAGCATGTCATGAACTTCTTCGGGTACAGCGAGCGCATAATCGACAATGTGCTCGAGCCCGAGGACAGGGACGCATTCTACATGCTCGAAGATGCGGGCATACTCATGACAGAGCGCGAGGAGACTACGCTCTACGACGGCAGGGAGTGGAGGATTCACTACTGGATGTTCCGCAAGGAGCGCATAAACGAGCTGATCTCGGGAAGGCGAGGCATCGACGCGGCCGACGGTGAGTCTCAGAACATCTACGACGATGTCCCCGACGACATCTGGAGCAGGGAGTAGGCGCGGTTCCGCTCTCCCGCGAAACGCTATTCTTCACTTTCGCTTCACCCAGCGAAAGCGGTTACTAGTAAGGTCATTCTAACCCATCGACAGATGATGCCCAAGTCGTTTCCTTACTCGCCGCGACCCGGGCAGGAGCGGCAGGTCGGGCTTGTCTCGAGCGCCTGCGAAGAGAGAGCGCACCTCGTGCTGGAGAGCGGTACTGGCACGGGTAAGACTGTGTGCGCCCTCTGCGGCGCACTTGAGTTCTGCAAGGCCCGGGGCAAGAAGCTCCTCTATGTGACCAGGACGAACTCACAGCAGCGCCAGGTGATGTTGGAGCTTCGGGAAATCGCGGAGCGTCTGAACATCTTCGGTGTTGCGATCCAGGGCCGCAAGCACATGTGCCCCCTGGCCGAGTCAGATCGGGAGCTGTCCAAAGGCAACCCCGAGGAGCTTTCGAAGGTCTGCAGCGAGAGGAAGGCGAAAGTGATCAGAGGCGACGAGGAGGCGTGCAGGTACTACGCCGCGACGGTCTCGGAGGACCTGCAGACGGTCATCCGCTACTCCCGCGAGGAGCTGCCCACTGCGGAGGAGTTCGTCGCCTATTGCGTAGACCGAGGCCTCTGTCCTTACGAGATATGCAAGATGCATGTACCCGCGGCCGACATCGTCGCTGCGCCCTACATCATGTTCTTCGACGGCTTCATCAGACACGCCCTCCTCGATTGGATGGCGTGCACGCTCCAGGACATCGTCCTCATTGTCGACGAGGCGCACAATCTTCCTTGGTACGCCAGGGAGCTGGAGTCCGCGATGCTCGGCGAGAACACCCTGAAGCTCGCGGAAGCCGAGGTGGATGAGTTCGGCGACCCCGAAGTAGCCGAAGGCGTGAGCCTAAGGGACTTCCTTATGATGACGTCGGAGGTTCTCGACAGCACAGTAGAGGAGTACCTCATAGACGAAGATGGCATCATCCCCCACTCACTGCTCGAAGAGGAGCTCATGTTCAGGACACGGCTGACGAGCCTAGGGCTGACAGGGCTGCTCGGGCAAATCAACCAATTCGGCGAGATGGTGCGCGACCACAGGCGCATGGCTGGCCGGCTCCCCAGGTCATATGTCCACGGCACGGCGGGGTTCCTCGCATTCTGGCAGAAGATCGATGAGGAGGCGTATGTCAAGCTCATCACCAAGTACGACACCAAGGCATTCGAGGCCTACTGTCTCGATGCCTCGATAGCCTGCAGGCCCTTGGCAGAATGCCACGCCAGCGTGCACATGTCGGGCACGCTCACGCCTCTGGACGAGTATCGGGATTCCATCGGGCTCACGACAGACGCTCGATTGGAGCGCGTCCCTTCTCCCTTCCCTTCGGAGAACAGGCTCGTGCTCTACGCGAGCGACGTCACGACGAGATACGAGGACATCGAGCGCGACGACACGATGACCGACAGGATTGCAGAGCACATCTCGTCCATCATCTCCAGCGTCCCGAGGAGCGCCATCGTCTTCTATCCCTCCTATGCAGTGATGGAGAGGATCTCCTCCAGAACCCGGCTTTCCATCGGCGGCAGGAGAGCCATGTTCGAGAAGCGGGAGATGGGCCAGCGGGACTTCATGAGAGTCGTGAGCGACTTCAAATCGACCCCCGGTAAGGCGCTGATGCACGCCATCGCAGGCGGAAGGATAAGCGAGGGTATCGACTTCCCGGGGGAGGAGCTGGAGGTGGCGATCATAGCAGGAATACCCTACCCCAAGCCGACGGCTAAGCAAAGGGCGTTCCAGCACTTCTGCGAACTCAGGTTCGGGGACGGCTGGGAGAGGGCGGTGAAGGCTCCCACGACCCGAAAGCTCCTGCAGGCAATGGGCAGGCTGATCAGGAGCGAAGAGGACCGCGGAGTCGCCGTGATCCTGGACAGACGGGCTGTGCAGTTCTCCGAGACGATAGCAGCGAAGAAGTCCTCGACGCCCTCGGAGGACATACGCAGATTCTTCGAGACTGAGGCAAAGCCAGTGCCTGAGCCTCAGTCGTCCTCGAAGCAGAGGAGAGGGCTACAGCTCTGACGGCGATGATGCTCTGGCCGGATTGGACGTCATGCGCTTGGATTATTACCGTGCTACGCGTTATTCCCCGCGATGACGCCGCTTGAGACGGTACTCGCTGGTGCTTGGCTGATGCTACCTGCGCTCATACCCAACTCGGCGGCAGTCCTGTGGGGCGGGGGAACGCCCATGGACTTCGGGAGGTCATGGAAGGGCAGACGGATCCTCGGAGAAGGGAAGACCTGGAGGGGATTCTTCGGGGGAGCGCTCACGGGAGCGCTCTTCGGGATGCTGCAGATCGCTCTCGCCGCCGCGTTCGGGACGGAGCAGACATGGGGCTTCGGGAATTGGCCAACAGCACTCGCTGTCGTTCTCGTCATCAGCTTCGGGTCGATGCTGGGCGACAGCACGGGTTCGTTCGTCAAAAGGAGGTTGGAGATCGGCAGAGGAGCCAAGGCCCCAGTGCTCGACCAGTACAGCTTTTTCGTCGGTGCGGTCCTGCTCGCTCTGTTGGCTTTCCCTGATTGGTTCCTGGACCACTATGTCCGAGGAGATGGCGTTTTCGCCCTTGTGCTACTTCTGGTGCTCGTCCCGTTGCTGCACAGGAGCGCCAACATCATAGGTTATAAGATGGGCAAAAAGAATGTGCCCTGGTGAGGGGTGGAGACCATGCTGAAGCAGATGCTGATGGATGTGAAGGTCGTGCAGACGGGGGAGTTCATACTCACCTCGGGCAAGAAGAGCAACTACTTCGTCAACATCAAGCG
>JAFGHM010000019.1 GCA_016930135.1 Thermoplasmatota archaeon
GCGATGCCGAGGTACCTCGCCTTTATCGCGACGAAGTACACGTTGTTCTCGTTGGTCTCATTTCCCCAAAGCACTCCGAAGGCCGCGTCGGTGCCGAACTTGACGAAGAAGTGGTCTCCGCCGCCAAGGATATCGGTCCCGCCGGTCTCGGTCTCGAGCTGGTCGGTGAGCACGATCGGGCCCGCGGACGCCATGGAGGGGACCGCGAAGATCCCCAGGAGCATCATGGCCACGACCATCACGCCAGCACTTGCAGTTCTCTTAGCGTTCAACATCTTGGTTTGCGCCTCCTTTTTTGTATTCTGAGATGACAATTGCGGGCCGATGGTATTTGAAGTCGGGGCGGTCTTTTGCACTGGTTTTGCACTGCCTCTGCAACTCTTCGACTCGTGCTCCGAAAGGAGTATTAACGAAAGGATTGGTACGAGTAACGCATGGCGAGGCTAGCGCTCTCTCCCAACGAGAGACTTCTGCTCCACCTCATGGAGATGGACCGCTTCAGGGACGACGTCGAGGTACCTCTGGGCGCCAGCCAGGAAGGAATCGCGCAGCGGCTCCAGGTACAAGTGCACAACGTCTCGAGAGCCCTCTCCTCGCTCGAGTCGGAAGTACTGGTCTTCGACAGGTTGACGCACATAAGGGGCGCTCCTAAGAGGCGCAGAGCGTACTTCCTGACCGAGAAGGGCAGGGTTGCCGCGCAGTCGATCAGATCAGACGTCCTGAGGCGCCCTGTCGTGGTCGAATCGGACGGCAGGGCGCAGGAGATGTCGCTCGAGGAGGCCCTCAGGAGGGTATCCGGAAAGACCGGCATCACCCCTTCGCTCTTGGATGCGGTCGACATCGCCAGCAGGAACGAGCTGATCGCAGCGGAGGCCTTCGCCGCCGTTCCGCGACACGGGCCCAAGCAGGAGTTCCCCGTGCTGCAGCAGGGCAGGCCGAAGGTCGAGGCCTTCTTCGGGAGAGAATCGGAGGTCAGCACGATCACGGAGGCGCTAGCAGGCGATCCCGCGAGCACCGTGCTCATATGGGGCCTGCCCGGGATAGGCAAGAGCACTCTCGGATCAAGATTGTTCGAAGACCTGGCGGGCAGACGTCCTCTGCTGTGGTTCACCTTCAGGGACTGGGACACCGAGGCTTCCTTCCTAGCCGTCCTGACCGAGTTCCTCGTGTCAGCGGGGCGGGCGAAGACCTCGGCCGCCTTCAAACGGGGGGCAGGGACTGGCGAGTTCTTCTCTCCGATGGTCGCGGATCTGTCAGGTCTGGGGGCAGTGCTGTTCATAGATGACGCCCACAAGTCTGAGGGGCGATGCTCCACAATCATGTCTATGATCGTCGAGGCAGTCGATGCCTCCCGCTCGTCCAAGGCGGTCTTGATGTCGAGGTCGGTCCCGTCCTTCTTCTCGAAGTCGGCTGAGGGACACCTGTCGCACGAGCTGACCGGGCTGGACAGGGACTCCGCGTGGAAGCTCGTCCAGAGCCTGAACGTCAAGGACGGCGTCCGCGTCGTCAACGAGAGCCACGGCCACCCGCTCCTGTTGCGCATGCTCGCACGGGCGGGCGCCTCGGAGGCCGCAGGAGATGTGATGTCCTTCGTGGAGAGGGAAGTGAACTCGTCTCTGGCGGGAGATGAGAGAAAGCTGCTCGAACTGATATCTGTGTTCAGGCATCCCATCAGCCTCAACGCGATCGAAGGGATCGACACAGGCTCTGCTGCGGGTCTGAGGGAGAGGGCCCTTATCATCGACCAGGAGGGCGGCGTGACGACGCACGACCTGCTTCGGGACTTCTTCTCATCGCACCTCCGAGCGGAGGACAGGAAAGTCCTCCATCGCAAGGCGGCAGAGTACTGCGGCACCCGCCCGGGGGTCGAGTGGAAGCTGGAGGCACTCTACCATCGCGTCGAGGCGGGGGACTGGGCCGGGGCAGCGCAGACTACCTTGTCGAGTGCGAGCGAGCTCTCGAAGGAGTTCCCTGAGGAGACCTTGGCCCTAATCACAGGGATGCTTCCGGGCGACATGTCGGCATCTGACCGAGCCGAGCTGCTCTTCATCAGGGGGCAGCTGCAGGAGACGCTCGGGAGGCCCGAGGCGGCCATGGCCGACTACGATGAGAGTTCCGCCCTTCTCGGGGACGGCGACCCCTCCAAGAAGGCCATCGTGCTCGAGGCCCTCGCAAGGCTTCACTCTCAGATAAACAGGCTCGCCGAGTCGTTGTCCGTTCACCGGGACGCCCTCAAGCTCTACGAGAGATCCGGGGACACGGAGGGCCAGATCAGGGAGTGGCTCAGCATGGGCGGCGTCTTCAGGCGGAAAGGTGATCAAGCCAAGGCGCGCGAGGCGTACACGCAGGCATTGACCATCGCGTCCAAGCAGGAGGACAGGGCGGCCCAGGCGGCCTGCCTGAACAACCTCGCCCTGCTCGACTGGGACGAGGGCAGGCATAGGGACGCTGAGGTCCGTCTGAAGGACTCAGTCAGGCTCGCTCACGTCATCAAGGACCATCTGGGCGAGGCGAAAGGCCTCGAGAACCTCGCCAGACTGTCGGAGGTTCAGAACCGGCTCGACGAAGTTCCGAACATCTATCTCGAGTCGTCGGAGGCCTTCCGCAGGGCGGGGGAGATCGTGGAGTTCAAGAGGCTTCAGGCGGCTTCAGCGGAGGCCCTGGGCAGGCAGAGGAGGTCCGAGGCCGCGATCGAGCTCTGCACAAGGGTTTTGGAGAGGCCGGAGTTCCGAAAGAGGAAAGGGCTCTTCCAGAGGTCTCCCGTGTACGACCACGGCGACCTCGCGCTGGCGTCCGCGCTTGTGGAGGTCCTCCGCGAGTCAGGCGACAGGAAGCGCGCGCAGAAGGAGCTCGCGAGGTTCCTGTCGATGGCGTCTGCTGTGGGTGACCAGGACCAGGTGGCGAAGGGGAAGCTGCTCGCCTCGATGATCAGCGAGGATTCGGGGGAGCTGGAGGCCGCGGTGAAGGGTTTGGAAGAGGCGGAGGCACTGCTTCGGGGTACGGGCAACCACGACGGGCTCATCGCGGTGCACATGCGTCTCGGCCTGCTGGAGGAGAAGCTGGGCCGCTACGAGGCCGCGGAGAGGGACTACCAGGAGGCTGCCAGGCATGCGGATCTGGCGGGGGACAAGTACGCCCAGTCGCTGGCGCTCGAGAACCTGGCCGCGGTCAGGAAGGGCTGACCAGAACGTGGTTACTTTGATTACGTCCACGATTCCATGGTGGGGAGAGGCGGCTGTCATGTCATCGCATCACCAGAGGGCAGCGAATGGCAGGGACGGGGCGTCATCGAGTCAGCTCGTCCGGCCGCTCATGGTCGCCCTGGCCATCACTGCGGGCTTCACGGTCGTGGAGTTCGTGGGAGGCCTCCTGAGCGGCAGCCTGGCGCTCCTGAGCGATGCAGGGCACATGTTCACCGACACATTGGCGATAGCCCTCAGCCTGGGGGCTGTGATGATAGCCCTCCGCCCGCCGACCGAGGAGCAGACCTATGGGTTCCTGCGGGCGGAGATACTCGCGGCGCTGGTCAACGGTGCCACGCTCGTGGCAGTCGCCGTGCTGATATTCTACGAGGCGGTGCAGAGGGCCCTCGACCCGCCGGAGATTGACGGCCCGCTCATGCTAATGGTCGCGGTGGCCGGCCTCGCGGCGAACGCCTCCGGGATGTACCTGCTCCACGACAGGTCCAAGGTGAGCCTGAACGTGAGGGGCGCGTTCCTGCACATGTTCGGCGACCTGCTCTCCTCGATTGGCGTGATCGTGGGCGGACTCCTGATAATCATGTTCGACCTAAGGGTCGTGGACCCTATCCTGAGCGTCCTCATAGGCGCGATAGTCTTGGCGGGCGCCTGGAAGCTCGTGACGCAGTCGACTTCCATCCTTCTCGAGTCGGTCCCTGGCCACATCAAGCTCCCTGACGTGAAGGCCGCCCTCTTGGGGATCGAAGGCGTTGTCGATGTCCGGGACCTTCACATATGGACCCTGTCCTCCGGGATGCACGCCCTCAGCGCCCATCTCGTCGTCGAGGACCGGATGCTCAGCGAGTGCATGGGCCTTGTGAGCGGGTGCGAGAAAACCCTGCGCGACAGGTTCGGGATATCACACACCACGCTCCAGGTGGAGTGTGGCTCGTGCGACCATGACGCCTGCGCTTTCGCCCCCCAGATCGACAGATGACGGGGCCGTCACTCATCGCCTGTGACGTGCTCGACATGCTCGAAGTACGGCAGCCTCTCCCCAATGTTCTCCCGCGCCTTCCAGAGGGGTCCCTTGGGCGATTCGATAATCATCAGCTTCAGAATCCATATCCGTGTGTCCATCGAGCGTCTTTCGTCCTGTTCGAGCTTGAAGTAGTTGTAGAACTCCGGGAGCCTCTCCAGGTTCCTGAGGACGGTGTGGTGAAGTCCCCAGTCGTGCGCGCACACGCGCGCCACGTAGGGCGCGTTTATCACGCCCTCCCTGTCGTCCATGCCTATCTTGTGGCCCCCGAACAGGGAGAAGAGGTCGTGGAAGTCCTTCTCGGCCATCTTGACGACCTGTATCTTCGTCAGGAACAGGTCGGTCAGGGAGATCGTGTAAGGATGTATGCCCAGGCGGTCCCTGAAGTCGAGCGTGTGGTCCATCCGGAACAGGTCGAGGAAGACCTCGACGTGCCTGTCGTTCGCGTGGTCCTCGAACCTCAGCCTCTGGCTGCCGTGCAGGAAGTTGAACTGCGTGTTGGGGGCGTATCCGAGCCGGGCAAACAATCCGTCTATCTTTGCGGCCTGAGAGCTTAGGCCCACGAGGTCGATGTCGGAGTAGGGCCTTTCGCAGAAGTCGAGGCTCGCGCAGTGCACCCTTACCGCGAGCCCGCCCATGAGCCGCAGGAGGATACCATTTGAGCGGGCCGCGTCGACTATGCGCGTCGCCTCCTCCGGCAGGTGCTTCAAGGGAGCATGGTTCAAGGCCCCTTCGCTCGGTTCGCTCATGCACTTGGGCTATCGGCGGCCTGGCCTTAATTTGTTGTCGCGGACGTATTCAGTAGCGGCCCGTTCATCGCTTCTGTCTGACGAGGTACTCCGCGACGCCGCAGCCCGTGAGGCCGTCGAACTCGTACTGCGCAAGCGTCTCGTACATCACCGCGAACCCGTATCCTTCGTGTCCGGCGAACGGGAGCCTCACGGTCCTGATCACCTTCGCGGTCATCTCATGCGTCCCACCGCGCTTGTCGTGGAGGACCATGCTGAGGGCCTTCGGGCTGCCGTCGGGGCTGTATTCGGTCTCCACCTCGGCTTTGACTATGGGAACGTTCTGACCATCCATGTGGAGATATCCTGCATCCACGACCCCATTCTCCACGAACAGCTTCGTCAGGTTCATCGCCACATCCTCGGAGAACTGGGCCGTGAGCCATATCCACATCGTCGGCGCTATCCAGTCTCTGACGCCCCAAGAATGGTCCCTCTCCCCAAAGGCCTCTATCCTGAACTCCTTGCCCCCGATCTGAAGCCTTCCAGCCAGCCTGCCGTACTGCTCCGTGTGCTCCGAGGCGGCCATCTTGGACATCTCGACCCTCTCGTCTGTGACGCATTCCCTGTAGTTGAAGATCGGGTGTAGGGGTTCAAAATCCAGCGCCATCGAGACTCGAACATCCTCCTGCATCGCGCCCGTAAACCTTGTCATGTCCCCATCGTATCCTATCCTCCACTTGCCTCCGGGGGATATCTTCTCGTATCGGAGGCCACTCTCCTTGAACTCGGAGTCCGTGAACGGCCCTGTTTTCCTCTTGCCTATGTTCGAGCCATCGGGCATCATCAGGAAGAAGAACATGCTCTTCTCGTCTCTGTTCGGCTTGAGCCCTATCCTCATGAAGCCGCAGATGTCGTTCCCGCGGTCGTAGAAATTGAAGTAGAAGCTCTCGTTCCAGTCCGGGTGCTCTCCGAACTCGTGCACGATGTCCGTGTCCTCGGCCATCGCGCCCTCGTGTATCAGCAGAAGCCCTTCGCCTCCGTCCAGGGTGATCTTCTGGCCCGTCCTCAGGATGGCCGTGGCGTTCCTGACCGCGGTCACCGCAGGTATCCCGTACTCCCTGGACACGACCGCTCCGTGGGAGAGTATGCCTCCAGTCTCCGTCACGAGCCCGCCTATCTTGGCGAAGACAGAGGTCCACCCGGGGTCTGTGTTCGAAGTCACGAGTATCTCGCCTTCCCTGACCTCTGACACGTTGTCGATCGAGTCCACGACCCGGACAGGGCCAGTCACTATCCCAGGGCTGGCAGACGTGCCGGAGATCCTGGTGATGGCCCCTTCGTGCAATACGGGGTCGTCGAACTCAAGCCTGCCCTTCAGGAACTTGGGAGGTAGGGTGTACCTGTACCTTTCGAACTCGCGTCTTCTCTGCTCTATGGTCTCCAGGTCGGCCTTCAGGTTCCCCGAGGCGATGTCGAACACCTCCTCCTTGTAGAGGAAGAAGATGTCGTCCTGCTGCCGGATGATCCCCCCTGCTGCGAATCGTCTGCCGTATTCGAGGAACAGCCTCCGCCAGCGGACAATCTGGTGGTCCAGATAGAACCTCTGGTTCTCCCTGAACATGAGATAGGTCTGAGCGAAGCGCATGACCGTCTTGAACACGGTCCTCTTGAGGAACCCGTACCTGAGCTTCGAGATCCTGCCGAGTACTCCCTTCTCCGCATCGAGGCGCTCCTGGTATCTCTTCTGCTCCGTCTCTTCTAGGCTCAGGCGCGTCGAAGACACGAGCGCCTTGAGGGCGTCCACGATGAGCCTCGGGTCCTCGGACCACCTTGGAAAGTACATCTCCCGGGTGTGGGACCTGTGGCCGTACTCCGCCATGAACGAATCGAACGCCTTCGCGAAGCCTGCGAGGTCTGGCCTGATCCTCAGCTCCTCCAGGAATGCGTCCGGGGTCTTGGAGACAAGCGCCTGCAGGACCGCTGGGCTTATCCTGGCGACCTTCGCGAGCCGCTCGATCGCGATGTTCGTCTCTATGGTCTTGTTGTCCCCCAGCCCGGAGACGAGATTCGAATACAGCGCGCCGGTCCTGTCGCCGAGCCAGTCGCTCAGCCATCTCTTGACCATCAGGTTCGTGCCGATGCTGTGGGTGACCATCCCGTACCTGATCAGGCGGTAGTGCTTGAGGAGGGCGCACTCGATGCGCCGGAACTCCTCGTGCAGCTCGGGGTAGCTCAGCCTGCTCAGGTCCTTCGCGTCAAAGGCCCTCATCTCGGCCATGAATCGTTCGGACCATTCCCTGTAGGCCTTGTCCGTCCTGATGATCATCCCGTCAGGGTCGAGGATGGCAACTCTCAGCTCCGAGAGCAGCCGGGGGAGCAGCTTCGCGGGCTCGCTCGCTATCCTAGCTTGGTCTCTCTCCGGGAAGTAGTTCAGGAGTTCCTTCGTCCTCGAGAACCTGGGGTTGTACGAGAAGACCTCCTCGAGGACCGCGCTGTTGAAGTAGATGTGCCCCTTGTGCATCCTGAGGAGTTCCTTGCCGACGATCCCCTTGTAGCCGAGTATCCTCGAGCCCTCGTGGTTGACGTACTTCGTGAGATACTCCCCCAGGAGCGAGAAGAAGAGCGGGGACGTGACGTCCGCCCAGTATTCGTCCCCGTATCCCCTCGTCCAGAGGGTCTCGTCCTCCGTGACGACGCTCGTGATCGGCCTTGCCTGGAGGACGAACATCCTGTCGCCCTCGATGGCCCACTCTATGTCCTGCGGTCGACCGAAGTGCGCCTCTATCCTCAGCCCCATCTCCGCAAGCGCCCTGATCTCGCCGTCGGTTAGGGAAGGCTCGGATTGAGCCGCATCCTCTATCTGCACCTCCGCCCTGCCCCCCTCTGTCAGAGTGACCGAGGAGGCCTTCCTCGCGATGCTCCTCTGGATTGTCGAGAGGGTGCTCTTGTCGCACTCAAACCTGTCTGGGCTGACTAGGCCGGACACGATCGACTCCCCGAGCCCCCAGCTGGACTCTATGACCATTATGCCCTTCCTGTTCCTGACGGGATCCGTCGTGAAGAGCACCCCGGCGCACTTGGCATCGACCATCCTCTGTATGACAACGGCAATGCCGTGGGCCATATGGTCGATGCCCGCTTTGTGCCTGTAAGATATCGCGCGCGCGTTCCAGAAGGATGCCCAGCAGCGCTTGACGCGGTCAGGCACTTCTTCCCCGGGGACTCCCAGGAAGGTGTCCTGTTGTCCCGCAAAGGACGCCTGAGGCAGGTCCTCAGCTGTGGCAGACGAGCGAACGGCCCACAGAGAGTCGGCCCCCGAGAGTCGGAGGTTGGTGTTGATTGTCTCGACCAGGTTCGGGTCGAGGGGAGACAACATGATCCTCTCCTTGATCGCCTCGGAACAACTCGCGACCGCAGATTCATTCTTGTAGTCGAGGATTCTCAGCGAGTCGGATATCAGAGCGCTGACACCGTTCGGTCGGATGGCGGACCGATATGCGTCCACGGTGACAACAAAGCCGGGAGGGACGGGGAACCCGGCCGCGGACAGCAGGGCGAGATTGGCTGCCTTGCCCCCAACCTTCGTCGCAATCCTTGACTCAGAGTCCGCAAGACGCACGACTTCCTCGCCCATCGTATCACACGCGGACTTGCCTGGCAGGCCGACGGCCGTTGTCCGTGCCCATGAGATATGCCTGCTGGGCGATTAAAGCTGTTTCTCAACTACTCGCGTAGCGGCGCCCTCGTCTTTGTTGTACCCGAGGGACGCTGTCTGCTCCAAGCGCCTCTCCGCTTGTCAGGCAAGGATTTTTTACGAGACTAGGCCCTTCGATGTCTCATGATGGACTTGGTGTGGGGGGAGATCACCGGCAACTTCTGGTTCCAGGTGGCAGTCCTTTTGGTGGTCGCCACTGCCTCCAACTTCCTTTTCGTGAAGCTGAGAGTGCCGAAGATAGTCGGATTGATAGTCGTCGGAGTCGCCCTTGGCCCGAGCGTATCCGGGTTCGTGAACATCGACCAGTCGGGAGGCGACGACCTTCTGTCCCTCCTCGCGGGCTTCGGGGCCATAATCATGCTCTTCATGATAGGCCTCGAGTTCAACATCAAGGAGATCTACACGGGGAAGAACGTGCTAATTGCGCTCGGGGGCATCGTGCTGCCTTGGCTGGGCGGCTTCCTCCTCGCCGAGGTCCTTCTGCCGGATTCCGGCCTTCCTGCTGGCAAGCTCGCCCAGTCCGTCTTCGTCGGGACTGCCCTTGTCGCGACCAGTGTTGCCATCACCGCGGGCGTCCTGCGGGAGATGGGGCTTCTTTCTTCACCAATCGCGAAGACAGTCCTAGGCGTCGCGGTCGTCGACGATGTCCTCGGGATGATCGTGCTCGCCATATCCGCGGGCATCGCAAGCGAGGGGGGCCTGGACGTCGAGAACCTGCTCTGGGTGTCAATCGCCGCGGTCCTGTTCGTCACCCTCGGCGCCTATCTCGGGATCAAGTTCTTCACCAGGATCATCAGTGAGGTCGAGCGAAGGGGGATATCGCACGGCCTCGTGGAGAGCGGCTTCATGCTCGCCCTGGCCTTCGCGTTCCTGTACGCATTCGTGTCCGAGTACATCGGGATATCCAAGATCGTGGGGGCGTTTATAGCTGGCACCAGCTTCTCGGGATGCCAGTACCGCAAGCAGTTCATGCAGGGCATAGCCTTCCTGGAGTGGGCGTTCGCACCCATCTTCTTCATATCTCTGGGCGTGCTCGTGGACATCCGCCTGTCTCTGGAGATATGGCTCTTCGCCCTCGCGCTCGCGGCCGTCGCCATACTCTCCAAGGTTCTCGGCGGCGGCATCCCTGCGCGCCTCCTGGGCATGACCAACAGGGAGTCCCTGGCCGTGGGCCTGGGGATGTCCCCCCGGCTGGAGGTGGCCATGATAATCGCCCTGTTCGGTCTCACCGAGGGCATAATCGACTCTCGCATCTACTCCGTCGTCATAATCATGGGCCTGATAACGGTCCTGGTCGCTCCATATCTCCTGCGCAGGGCCGCCGCGAAGATACCGAGAGGGCCGGTCGGCTCGGAGGACGCGGTCGTTTGCGAAGCCGACGCGGGCTGACCGGAGGGCGTCGCTCGATTACTCGGTCGTCTGGCCGAGATGCAGAGTGAAGTCTGGTCAGGAGGCCGGAATCACTCCTTGAACTGGGGCAAGGCCTCAGCCCTCTCCTTGTCCCATCGGTACGGCCTCTTCTTCTGCTTCAGCCTCTCGATATCGCACACGAAGCAGAGGCCGTTGTGGCATGAGATCACGCCCCCGCACTCCGGGCACCTCCATCTCTTCCTCTCGGATCAGGAAGGCCTTGATGCCTTCGTCCCTGATCTGGTGCAGGTTCTCTATCTCGCTCATCCTGAACTGCTCCCTGTAACGCTTGTCGATTGCGGACAGGCGCGCACACGGGAAGAGCGGGCATTCGTAGCAGTACTCGACCTCGGCCTGGGACAGGGTGGCATCGAGAGGATGGTCTTCTACCCTGCGATGATCTGGCTCATGGCATTCGGTGTGCACAAGATGTCTGAGGAGAGCGCTGCTAGCGGAAGATGTGCAGCGTGTGATTGAATCCCTGGATTGAATCTCTGGGGAGTCTCGCGCTGCAGGCTGGCCACCAATGCAGTGCCCCTATGCCCCCCACGCTTAGTGTCAGCTTCCCTGCGCTGATGCGAGGACGCTCTTGGCGAACTCTTCCACCTTCTGCTGCCAACCTTCCACAAGGGGCCCCCTGAGGGTGGTCGGATTCACATTGACATACCCTTCTGCCACCTTCTTCAAACCCTTCGCCTGGAGCAGCTCGTTCATGATCGGCCTGACGCGTTCGTACTTGGCGAATTCCTCTTCGGTTGGCGTCTTGCCGGTCTTCTTGTCAGGCGAGGGAGGCGCCTCGGTCGTCAGAATGGCGTATCTTGTTCCTGCCGGCAGCTGCACCTTCTTCAGAAACCGCCGCATGCTGCCAATCGGCTTGCCGAAGCGGCCAGGCGAGCTGAAGACGTACAGGTCCGCTGGCTTCATCTCCTTTGGCCGTGCGTCTCGGACGTGGTGGACGTTGACAGTAATCCCCTTTGCCGCCATGAATCTCTGGAACTCCTCCGCGACCATGGCCCCGTTGCCGAACTTCGAAGCGTGGAAATACTCGATCATCATGGTGGCTGGAATCGCATCTCTTCGATATGGTTTTTGCGTGCGGGATTGCGTGGATCGGACGAGCATCGAATTCGCCTGAGCCAGACATTCATAGATACGGTTTCATCAAAGAGAGAATGCACTGGGGGTGGTCCCCAAATCATTTTCCTTCATCATTCCGGGCGCAGTCCTGCCGAGGTCAGGACGTCGTTTCAGTGATGTAGATGCAGACTCTCGCTTTCCAGGCGAAATCCTATTCTGCGGACCTGTATCGCAAGACCTCCGAGCACACGCTTGCGAGGAGCTCCAGCCACCTGACCGTTGTCCTTGGGGGCAGCATCCTGTCAATGGGTCCCGAGACCTCGATCCAGCCGATGATTTCCTTCTTCTCGTCCAGCATCCAGAAATCGAAGAAATCCCCTGGCAGGAAGTCCTCATAGGTCGTTCGCTTGCCGCGCCAATGGAACGGTCGATCGTATAAATCGGTCTCAACCTCTGGAAGCCCTTCCGCCACGTTGAGCTCTGAGAGCTTGCCTGTCTTGATGTTGGGGAACCGGTCCTGGGAGTGCATGTCGTCACGGTCGTATCGCGTCTTGAGCAACTCGGCCTCGACCTCCTTCTTGAAGCCGAAGACGGCCTCGTACCTCCAGACATCCTCATTCCTTTCCTTGATGCCGATTGCGACCTCAGTGAACCCGAACTGCCTGAAGACGAACTTCAAGACGCGGTCGAAGAAGGATTTGAGCGGTTGCATCCGGTCGGTCCCGATTGCCATCAGATCCGTCAGGGTTTGGACGATCTTCTCGTCTTCTTCCTTGGAGATTAGGGGATACTTGCTCTCAAGAAACCTCCTCAGATCTGCCGATATTGCCTCACCGCTCATCCGCGCTCGACCTCCTCGCCCGGTCCTCTTGATGCCAATGCTGGCTGACCACATGGGCGCAGATGGAAGCGATGAGCTCCAGCCACAGGACACTGATCTTGGGAGGTAGTCTGGCGTTGCGAGGATGGGACACCCCAATCCACCCCACGAGGTTCTTGCGCGGGTCTCGCATCCATGTGTCTATGAAATCCCCTCTGTGAAACTCGTCCAGGGCCCTTCTGACGTCGGTGCCCGTGAACGGTCCACTGAGCAACTTCCGCTCGGACTCAGGCAGGCCTTCGACGGGGTTGAACTCCGAGAGCTTGCCTATTCTGACGCTCTGGAATTTCCTCTGACCGACCAGGTCCTCATGGCTGTACCTGAGTCGTCTCAGTTCGGCGGCTATGTCGTTCTGGTATCCGAGAACGACCTCATGGTAGTAGTCCTTCTCCTCCCTGTCGTACAGGCCGATGACTACCTCGTCGAATCCTAGCAACCGAGATATGAGGTGCGCAGCCTGGTCAAGAAAGGAGTGCAGCGATTCCCTCTGGTCCCTGCCGTGCTCCATCAGGCCGACCAGGGCTTCCATCAGCTTCTCCCGGTCGTTCATGGCTACAGGACGGTACTTGGCTTCGATGTGCTGACGCAACTGTCCGTCTATGCGCTCGGGACTTCCGGATTCCAACGAATCCTGATTGCCTTCCCTTGCCTATTGTCTTTTCCTCCAATCGTGGTTCACATCCCTTTCCTCGTTTGTTGATCGTCGAGCATTGAACTCGCTGGAGCCAGATATTTATAGGACCGATTCAATTGAAACGAAGATGCAATGGGGCTTCTGCAAACCTCTTCTTCAGCTTGATCGCCCGGATAAGGCATCTACATTACTTTCACCGAACCCCTGAGTCAATGGTCAAGACCGGAACAATGCGTTATCTGATTAAGCGCGTCAGGAGGTGTGGATCATGTTGGTCGAAGGTGATGCGATGTTCATTGAAGGGGCGGAATCGCTTAAATGTAGTTTAAACGATACGCATCCGAAGAACATGAGAGCGAGACTAACGAGGAACGGATATAGCATTCAGGCAGTGATACCTGCGGAGTTGTGCGAGAAATACGGCTTTTCTCCAGGGCAGTCGATTGTCATGGACGAGAGGGATGACGGTGTCTTGATGCGAAGGAACCCCTTGGAGCGTCCGTCCCCAATCGCCTGGACGATTGGGTACGAGGGGATGTCACTCGACAGCTTTGTGTCAAAGCTCAAGTCAAACAAGGTAGAGCAAGTTGTCGATGTCAGAGAACTCCCCCTAAGCCGAAAGCCCGGTTTCTCAAGGTCCACTCTTGAGTCATCTTTGCGGAAGGCGGGGCTGCTCTATTTTCATATGCGCGAACTGGGAACCCCGAAGGCACTCAGGGATGATCTCCGCAATGGAGGATCGGCACCGGTCTTCTTCGAGAAGTATCGGATTCATCTGGAGCGCAACTGGCGCTCTCTCGATTTGTTGCGCGGTCTCGCTACAATCAGACTGACTGCAATCATGTGCTATGAGAGGCGTTTCGAGGATTGCCATAGGAAGGTCATCGCCGAGAGGCTGGAAAGTGATGGAGTCCGCGTGATGCATCTATGACGTGGGTTCGAAAGGAAGTCTTGGTCACAGTGAAGGCCGCCCCGGAGACCAGCAGGAAATACGGGGACTGCGTGTGCACCGCGGGGATAACGCGGGAGGGTGAATGGATCCGGCTGTACCCCATCCCGCTGCGGCTCTTCCAGACGGGAAGAGGGTTCAGGAAATTCGATTGGATAGAGGTCGAATGCAAGAGGGTGACTGATGAGGAGAAGATGGGGAGAAGGGAGAGCCACAAGATAAGAGAGGACTCGCTCCGCGTGATAGACAGCTCACTCCGAGGGAATGGCAAAGTCGATTGGACCCGACGCAATGAACACATCTTCCCGATGAGGGCTAGGTCCGTCGAGGACCTCGAGATGCGATTCAACGAAGACAGGACGAGCCTGGGCGTTGTCAGGGTCGGCGAGCTATTGGATCTGTACAAGAGCAAGGACCTGACCCCTGCCGAGAAGGCATCGCAGAGGGTGTTCCAAGTCACTTTCGAGGGTATCAATGGCGGCACGGCCTCTCTCAGAGCCAACTGGATGCTGCGCCAGATACCTCATATCTTCCGATACAGGTTCAGGTGCGATGTCCCTGCATGCCGCATTCACGACATGACATGCGAGGATTGGGAGCTGTTCGAAGCTCATAGGAAGTGGCAGAAGAAGTATTCGACAGAGGAGGAGACCTGGTCCAAGATCAGGCAGAGGTTCTTCGACTATTTCAGGGAGAGAGACCTCCATTTCTTCATGGGGACGCACAGCATGTATCCCAGTTGGATGATAATCGGATCATATTATCCGCCAGCTGGAGGTTCTCCTTGAACGAATGTGCCCAACTGAGCTGAAAGGGGACGTTGGCGTCGACCGTGCGGGCATTGAAATCGCGCGAGCCAGATAGATGCCATCGGGTTTCAATCAAGCCGGTATCGCACAAGAGCGTCCTCTAACCCCTTTTCATTCTCCACATTGATCTCGTTGAGAATGACGGTGGGCCAGAACGGGCTGTCTGTCAGCTGCGTCCATTCCGTCGTCTTGAGGGCCCGCGCGGGTCGCTGA
>JAFGHM010000020.1 GCA_016930135.1 Thermoplasmatota archaeon
CGGGCGAGATTTGAACTCGCGACCTCCCGCATGCCAAGCGGGCGATCTGCCGCTGATCTACCGGCCCATTCAGGTTGCGATGTATATTCTCGGCCTAGTTAAACGTTGTCGAGCGAAGCCCAGGCGCTCCAACCCCCCTCAGACATACGAGTCCAGCTTCTTCTGGAACCTGACCTTCTCACCTGGTACCTGAATGGGGTACTCCTCTGTGAGACAGCCCAAGCATAGGTCTCCTTGGGCGTGGCCTATCGCATCTATCAGCCCCTCGACCGATATGTATCCAAGGCTGTCCGCCGTGATCATCTTCCCTATCTGTTCGATGGTCCTGCCCGTGGCGGCAAACTGCTCCCTCGTCTTCATGTCGATGCCGAAGTAGCACGGCGCCCGGATCGGCGGAGAGCCTATCCTGACATGGACCTCCTTCGCCCCCGCATTCCTGACAATCTGAACGATTTGTCTGATGGTCGTGCCCCTGACGATCGAATCGTCCACGAGGATAACCCTCTGGTCCTTGATGACGCTCTTGAGGGGGTTGAGCTTCAGCATGACGCTCGTGGTCCTCTCTGACTGCTCCGGCATGATGAAAGTGCGCTCCACATACCTGTTCTTCATAAGGCCCTCGGAGTACCGTATCCCGGATTCCTCCGAGTACCCTATCGCGTGCGATCTCCCGGAATCGGGTATCGGAACGACGACGTCCGCATCCACGGGCTGCTCCTGGGCGAGCCTCTGGCCTATTCTCCTCCTGACCTCGTACACCAGTCTGCCGTCTATGCACGAGTCCGCCCTCGCGATGTAGACCCACTCGAACATGCAGTGCGCCCTGCCCTTGGAGAGCCCCGTCTTGACGGACTTGAACTCGCTCGGGAGCAGCTCCACTATCTCCCCTGGCTCGACATCCCTCACGAACTCCCCTCCGAGGGTATCGAACACAACGCCCTCAGATGCCGCAGCGTATCCGAACTTGGTCTTCCCTATGCACAGCGGCCTTATGCCAAGTGGGTCCCTGATGGCGAACACCCTGTTGTCTATCATGATGGTCATCGAGTATGAGCCCTGGAGCATGGACATCAGGTTCCTTAGCGACCTGATGGGATCGCCGGTGTTCGCGATATCGTTCGCGAGCAATCTGACGGCTATCTCGGAGTCGCTCGAGGTGATGAACGCCCAGCCCTTCTTCTTCAGCTCTTCCATTATCTTGTCCGCGTTGACTAGCTCACCGTTGTGCGCAAGCGCGATGTCCCCGAAGTTCGTCGAGACCACGATGGGCTGCGCGTTGTCGAGATTGGAGGTGCCGTGTGTGGAGTACCTCACGTGGCCTATGCCGAACTCACCCTTCAGGTTCTTGATGTCCTCCGGCTTCAGGGCCTGGTGCGCCAGCCCCATGCCCTTGATCGCCTTGATGCCGCTGCTGTAGGCAGCGATGCCCGCCGACTCCTGACCTCTGTGCTGTAGCACTCTGAGCGCATAGAAGATGTCGATCGAGACGTTACTCAGGGAGGCGATGGCGAAAACACCACACTCTTCCTGCGGATGGTCAGACTCGACTGGCATTACCTCCCCCTGCTACATAGGAAAGTGCAATTCAATGCTGCTTCGCCCAGTTGTGGCGCCTCAGCTTGGCCGTGGCCCCGAAGCCACAGGAGGCACAGACCTTGTGCCTCACGTGAAAGGCTCTCTTGCCGCAGCGCCTGCAGACTATGTGCGTCTTCTTGCTGCTGCGTTTGCCCATCGATGGGGTGCCCTTCGTCATTCGCCCCTACCTCAAGGTGAGATGTATATCACATTGTCGCCGCGGACGATGGTCGTCTCCATCTTCCTCACTACCTGGCTCTCGTAGGTCTCCTCCGCGTTCTTGAGGACCAGGTTCATGTGGGGGTCGTAGCCGTCCAGGACCCCGCGGTAGCCTCTCTTCCCCTTCAGCTCGACCATGACCTGTTGGTTGATCGACTTGTTCAGAACAGCCAGGGGTTTCATCAAATCAAGTCACCAAGGGCAGGATAACTGGTACTGTAATTAAAGCTTTGTGGTGCTGAAATCGGGTCAGCCAGTCGACCTGTAGGGCCCACAATCAGGTGCCTAGATGTGCACCGTCGCATCCTCTTTGATCCTGTCGAGGATGAGATACGTGTTGCTCCTCTCGACTTCGTCTATCTTGATGAAAGAGTCCACTATGTTCTTCAGCTCCTCCCTCGAGGAGGCTCTGAGGAGAACGGCGAAGTCGATGTTGCCGAGCAGGAAGTAGACGGCCCAAACTCCGGGTATCTTGGCTATCCTCTCCCCGATCTTGCGCGAGTACTCGGGTCCATATCTGCCCGTGACCAGGGATATGGCGAGTATCTCCTTGCCGACCTTCAGGGGATCCACGCTGGCCTTGAAGCCGGTTATCACACCCTCCTCGATGAGCCTGTTCACCCTGTAGTGGACCGTTGAGGATGAGAGCCCCGTCTTCTCTCCTATCTTCTTGAGGCTGACATTGCAGTCCTCCTGAAGCATCTTCAGAATGATCTTGTCGTTCTTGTCCAGCGAAACTGAAACATCTTTGTCGGCCAAGGTCGCTCACCTAACGATTTCCAAGAAGAGTACAACGGATTCGAATTGATAACGCTTTCGATGACACCGAATCGAACAGAAAGGCGTTCAGTCGCCTCGCGATACGAAAAGCATTATCTCATGACGAAAAATGGAAGGCAGGGCCCCTTGGACCGACGCAAAACCGTCTAAGCACGCTTCCGAACTCCGAAACAGGAAAGAACGGGCCGCTCGGTTCGGAATCTTGAATCGAACATCTTTCACCTCAGATGAATGCGCCGATTGTCGGCAGATCGAGCAGGTCCATATCGAAGAACACGATGCCCTCCCTGACCTCTGCGGAGTCCAGCCTCTCCGATTCCGCTCGACTCGCAAGGAACGACGCCCTCCACCATAGGTCAAGGGCGTTGTTCGCAAGTGCGCCCAGGTAGACCTGGGCGAGGTTGTAGCTGTAACCTTCCATGTCGCACAGGTGGGCCGCGTGTCCGAGGAAGCAATCCCTCGCGTTGACTGTTCTCATGTAGTCCTGGAAGATCTTACTCCCGGAGGCGGTCATCGGCATCAGGTGCACCGAGGCGGGATCGGTCCTTGAGACCTCCTCAACGGAGCCGTCCTCAGATAGCCTGTACCCTACTATCGCATCTCCCTGCAGCTTGTACAGGTTCCAGTTTAGCCTGCGGTCTATGTAGATCGGTAGTAGGCTCAGCTCTTCCAGGTCGAAGAGCTCCGTCCCGTCCATGATCGCGAGCTCCTCGATATCCGAGGCCGCGTCCGACCGTCTGGCAAGCCTGACTATGTCGCGCGCGCTCGTGTTCTGACGTGTGCGCCCATGTTCTGCATAGGCGAGGACTCTACTGAGCCCCACCTCATCCGCTAGGTCCTCGATCACGACACTCCCTGCTTCCCTCAACGAAGACGTGGACTGCGAGACCTTGGCCCTCCTCACATTCCTCCCGAACTCGTCGAAGACAACTCTCGCGCTCTCGAGTTCCTGTTCGAGCTCTCGTCTCGTGTAATCCCTGAGAACGCTCTTCGCCAGGTCCTCCAGACTCTCTCCGTCGAGTCCTATCCCTCTGCAGGACAGATTCGCGTTGACTTGGATCCTCCAGCCGACGAAGATGTTGACAGGGAACGCCCTGCAGAAATGCGGTCGGTCCTGGTATATCATGCACCTCCTTCCGGACAGGAAGTGGCACGCGCCGTGGCGTCCTCTGAGCTTGATAGCAGCGCCTCTGACCTCTGGTGATATGTGCGTCTCCACTACGGAGTCCCTCAGCCGCGGGTCAGCTCTGAACTTGCTTTCCTCTCCAGGGAGCAGCTCGGGCTGGCAGAGACAGCACAGGGCACAATTGTCGATGCACCTGTAGCTCCTCCCCATGACCTCCGAGAGGTCTGTCTCGAGCGTGTCACTCCTGACGGCCAACTGAGTCCCTTCCTTTGCGCTCCCCGACCAAGTACCCGTCCTCAACGATCACTTCTCCTCTCAGAAGGACGGCCTTGGGGAACACCCCGTGCATGCCCTCGAAGGCGCTCCAGGCGCATTTCGAGTGGAGCTTCGAACCCTTGATCACGCTCGCAGCAGAGATGTCTATGACCGAGAGATCGGCATCGTATCCCGGCGCTATCCTGCCCTTGTTCACTCCGTAGATCTCCCCCGGGCGCTCGCACAGTCCTCTGACCACTGTCCCGAGGTCGAGATGCCGCTCCTTCACATGGTGCAGCATCAGCGGGAGCATTGTCTCCACTCCTGGCATGCCTGTCGGAGCGTAGTCGAATGACTCCTCCTTCTCCTCGAGGGTATGGGGCGCATGATCGGATGCGACGATGTCGAGCTTGCCGTCCTTGAGCCCCTGGAACAACCCCTGCCTGTCGTCCCGGCGTCTGAGCGGAGGGTTCACCTTGCCCAGGGTCCCCAGGCGGCTGGCCGTGTCCAGGAGCAGGTGATGAGGTGTGACCTCGGCCGTCAGGTTGGGGATCTTGGCCAAGAGCGGCAACGAGTTCTTCGCAGACACGTGGCATATGTGCAGTCTGCAGGCCTTGGCCTTCTCCCCGAGCTTCCTTATGGCGCTGGCCTCGCAGTCCGCGCTCCTGTTCCTCATGTGGTCCTCCAGACTCTCCTCTGCCTCTCTCGCCCTGAGCGACTCGTCTTCAGCATGCACTGCAAGGACCTTGCCGGAAGCGGCGACGGCCTGCAGCTCCGCCCTCACCTGATCCAACGATGTCACGAGCAGGCCTCCGGTCGTGCTCGCCATGTAGAGCTTGAAGCCCACGGCCTCCTTGGACAGGCTCGCTATGTCCGTTCCCGGTCTCACGCCTGCAAACAGCCCGAAATCCACCAGGCTCTTGCACTCCGCGATCCTCTTCTTGTCTCTGAGTGCGGACAAGGTCGTAGTGGGTGGTCTGGTGTTGGGCATGTCGAACACGCATGTGACGCCCCCGCATATCGCGGCCATCGAGCCCGTCCCGAAATCCTCCTTGTTCGTCATCCCAGGGTCTCTGAAGTGCACGTGAGCATCGATCGCCCCCGGAATGACCAGCTTGCTCCCGAAGTTGTAGACCTTGTCTCCGTCCAGCGTCTTCGCTATCTTCGAGATCCTCCCGTTCTCGATGCCTACGCAGCACCTCTCGAGCCTCCCGGAGACGTAGCAGTTACCCTCAACCACGACTTCCATTCTCTTCACTGAGTGACCTTCGTTTCACATCCCCGCCAGGCCTCGCCTCCGAGAAGACCTCTGCCTGGAACTTGAAGACCTTGGTGCCCTGCTGGAGCCAAGCATCGGGCATCAGCCCCGCCTTGAGACAGCATTGTGACAGGAACTCCTCCGCATCCCACTTCCACTCAACTGGGACCTGTGGGAGGAGCAGCCCGCGGGCAAAACCCCTCTGTATGATCAGGCCGTCCTCGCCTATCTTGACATGGTTGCGGTGCTCTATGGGCTTCTTGACCTTGATCTCAGCGGGCGGCGTGAGGAGGCTCACCTCGACCGTGATCTTGTCCAGCTCCCCCTCCCTGACCGGCGGGAACCTGGGGTCCTTCGAGGCCGCGCTTATTGCCGCGTCCCTGAGCGCGTCTACCAGCGGCATGATCGGCTCGGGGTAGCCGATGCACCCGCGGAGGTCGCCCGCAGGATAGGTGCTGAGGGTGACGAACACGCCTGACTTCTCCTTGAGGATCGGGGGCAGGGGGAAATCCTTCGGCCTCGTCTTCTTGACGTGGCTCTCGACTACGTTCCGCGCCATCCTGACCGCAAGTTCGCCATCCCCGTCTGAGAACATACCACTCGCTCTGCGTGGATGGAATACTGCCCATAAAAGTCTTTATGGCGGTGGTCTCAGACCGTCTGGCGCTCGTATCCCCGCCATCTGAATCGCTCGGACTCCTCAACGTCTGGCTTGCGAATCATGCGCCAAGTCTTAAATATCCATCACTCGAATCCTAGAGCGAGTGGCGATGAAGTTCGTCAAGCTTTCTCAATCCGAGTTCGAGGAGATCAG
>JAFGHM010000117.1 GCA_016930135.1 Thermoplasmatota archaeon
ATCCAGTCCGTGAAGGACCCTGCCAGGGACGCGGCAAACCTGGAAGCGAGCAAGGCGATATTCAAGGACGCCGTGGACGCCGGAGTCAAGAGGATACTCTTCTCGTCATCCGGAGGGACGGTCTACGGCGACAAACCCTCCGTGCCATCCAGGGAGACGGATCCGACTCGCGGTTCGATACCTTACACGCGGACGAAGCTGGAGATAGAACGGGATCTGTTGGACAGATGTGAGGGCGCGGATACATTGCCTTTGATACTCAGATACGCGAACCCGTACGGGCCGAACCAATATCCATCAGGCGGGACGGGGGTCGTGACCGCCTGGCTCGAGTCTGCCAGGGACGGGAGACCCATTACCTTGTACGGGGACGGCGAGACCGCCAGGGACTTCGTGTATGTCTCGGACGCCGCCTCAGCGGCCCTCGGAGCGCTCACGAGCGAGAGGGCGAGGGGAGTGTACAACGTCGGCACAGGGCTCCCGGTCTCTCTCAACGCGCTTCTGAAGACCGTGGAACAAGTCGTAGGGAAGAGGCTGGAAATCAACAGACTGCCTCCGAGGTCCTCTGATGTCGTCAGGACCATCGCGCTTGACTCGACGCGGGCGTACCTGGACTTCGGATGGCGGCCCGAGGTGTCCTTGGATGAGGGCGTAGCCCGGACATGGGAGTGGGTGCGGTCAGGGGAGAAGTTCACGATAGGCTAGCGCGTGAGCTCCTCGATGATCTCGACCAGCCGCTTCTCCCTCTTCTCCAAAGAGAACATCCCTTTTATCCGCTCCCTCGCCTCGCCACCCTTGGGGGAAACGAGCGCCTGCTGTATCGCCTCCGCGGCGGCCTTCGCGTCGCCTACCGGGACATAGAACCCGGTGTCGCCGATCGCTTTCGGGATGCCGTTCACCCTGGTCCCGACGGGAACGCACTCGCACAGCATCGCCTCGCACAAGGCGTTCGGCAACCCTTCATAGACCGAGAGCTGGCAATACACTCTCGCCCTCTGGTAGCATGACACTAGCTCGCCGTGCGGCACCGAGCCGGCGAACTCGACGTTCGGAGACGACATCTTCGTCAGGTCGTCCAGGGCATTGTCCCTCGAGCCTCCCACGAGGACGAACTTGACGTCGGGGAGATAGGCTGCGGCTTGGACGAAGACCTCCAGGCCCTTCCTCTTGAGGTTGAGCTTGTCGACTATCCCAACGGTCAGGGCCATGCGCTCCTTCCTGCCTGAGGGTTTGAACTCCTCGGGGTCGTAGCCAGTGGGAAGAGACTCTATGTTGTCCCCTGCCACTCCGAGGTTCCGGATAGCGTCATGCTTCAGGGACTCGTCGACCGGTAACACCCTGTCCGCCTTTCTGAGGATGCAGGCGACCATATCTCGCTTCTTCGGGTCAAGGGCGAGGCCATGGGAGATCTCGGGCACCTTCGCCACCTCGTAGCCGCCGACGATGACAACCGTGGGCCTCCCGAGCAGTCTGCCAAACCTGATGGCCCATCGAGCAGGTCTATCCGCGAACCAGACGTAGTCTAGGTCCGCCCAGAGGACTCCCTTCCACATGTGATACGCGGCCACAACGGCGCCCCCGAGCGAATGTCGGTAAGAGCTCGTATCAAGCACTCGAACCTCGAAATGCCCGCTCAGGAGGTCTATGTCTGCCTGTATGAACGGCGCCTTCGAAGGATGGACGAACAGAACTCTCTTGCGCCTGGACGAACTTGCCGATCGGCTCATCTTATCAAGGTCAGTGCCGAGAGACTCCCATGCGTATTTAACAGCTTTCCGGTCGGCGAAGCATCACGCCGGTCCGAGAGTCCGCGCGGGGATGCGGGCCCCCTTCAGTCGGCCTTCCACCATCGGTGCGGGAAGCGCCTTTTCAGCAGAGCGTCGCCTTCACCAACGGGCTCCAGCCCCTGGGCACGCATATCTGCGTCCATCATTATCTTCGCTATGTCGTCGAACCTCACCTTGAGGTCTAGGTGAAGCTGCTTCTTGGCCTTCGAGCTGTCAGCAACGAGGGCGGACACCTCAGTGGGCCTGAAATAGCGCTTGTCTATCCTGACATACTTGTGGGAACTGAGCCCAGCGTATGCGAAGCACAGGTCCACGAACTCCTTCACTGAGTGCGTCTCACCCGTGCCTATCACGTAGTCCTCGGGCTTCTTCATGCAGAGCATCTTCCACATCGCCTCGACATACTCGGGCGCGTACCCCCAATCCCTTCTCGCATCCAGGTTGCCCAGGTAAAGCATGCTCTGCTTGCCCGCCTTGATGGCAGCGATCGCCCTCGTGACCTTCCTGGTGACGAAGGTCTCGCCTCTCCTCGGGCTCTCGTGGTTGAACATGATGCCATTGCAGGCGAACATGCCGTAACCGTCCCTGTAGTTCCTCACCATCCAATAGGCGTACACCTTCGCGGCGGCATATGGGCTCCTCGGCTGGAACGGGGTGTTCTCGTTCAGAGGTGGCTTTGAGGCTCCGAACATCTCGGAGCTCGAAGCCTGATAGAACCTCAAGGGCAGGCCGCTCCTCCTTATCACCTCGAGGAGCCTCGTAGTGCCGAGACCCGTCACGTCGCCCGTGTAGGAGGGCGTGTCGAAGCTAATCCTGACCTGACTCTGAGCGCCCAGGTGGTAGACCTCGTCGGGCTGCACGTTGTATATGATGTTCGATATCTCCTCCGAGTCCGTGAGGTCGCCGTAGTGAAGGAAGAACCTGCCGTTGGCCACGTGGAGGTCCTTGTAGATGTGGTCGATCCTCCAGGTATTGAAGGTGCTCGTCTGCCGTCTCAGGCCATGAACCTCGTATCCCTTTGAAAGCAGGAACTCGGCCAGGTAGGAGCCGTCCTGGCCAGTTATTCCAGTTATCAGCGCCCGCTTCATATCTTGCCCCGGCGCGCCAAGTAACGCCAAGATGGCCATATATATCTGCCGAAGTCCCTATCGAGCACAGCCAGCTCCAGAAAAGCCTTTAAGAAGGTGCGGACTGCTCACAGGCTGTTACGATGGCAAGGAGTGCGCTCATCACCGGCATCACAGGGCAAGACGGGTCGTATCTTTCAGAGCTGTTGCTCAGCAAGGGCTATGAAGTGCACGGTTTGGTTCGCAGGTCCGACAAGAAAGGCGTTGCGCAGCTGCCCAACAGGGACGACCTCGAGATCGTCGAGGGGGATCTCAGGGACAGCGCTTCGATACAAAGCGCGCTGAAGTCGTCCGAACCCGATGAGATATACAACCTCGCGGCACCGACGTTCGTCCAGTCATCTTACAAGGACCCGGTCTTGACGGCCGATGTCGTCGGATTGGGCGCGATGAGGGTCATGGAGGCTGCGAGACTCGAAACCCCTCATGCCAGGCTGTTCCAGGCTCTGTCCAGCGAGATGTTTGCCGGGGCCGATAGCGCCCCTCAGAACGAGCAGACGCCTTACAGCCCGAGGACATCCTACGGTGCGGCGAAGGCATTCGCATCCGTTTGCTGCGACTACTATCGGGAGAGGCACGGTATGTTCGTAGCGGGCGGGATATTCTACAACCACGAGTCCCCACGCAGGCCGCCCGAATTCGTCACGAGAAAGATCACGCTCGGCGTTGCGAGGATATCGGTCGGGCTTCAGAGCCGCATAGAACTCGGCAACCTGAACGCGAAGCGGGACTGGGGCTATGCCCCCGAATACGTCGACGCTGCCTGGAGGAGCCTGCAGAGGAAGTCACCGGAGAACTACGTCATAGCCACGGGAGAGATACATTCGGTCCGCGAGCTGCTCGAGGAGGCGTGCAGGGTCGCCGGGGTGAGCGACCCGATGAGCAGGGTGAGGATCGACGATCGGCTCAAAAGATCTGTGGATTCAACGAACCTCGTGGGGGACATCACCAAGGCAAGGAAGAAGCTGAGATGGGCGCCGAGGATCACTTTCAGGAGACTCGTCAAGATGATGGTGGAGGCGGACCTTAGAGCGGCGAAGGAGGAGGCCAAGAAGAGAGGGAAGCGATGACTGAGGGTGCCTCTCTGTCGCCTGGTTGTTCTTCTGCAATCTGCTTATGAGAGGTATTCCTTCGCACGCTCCAGATGGTCCGACAGCCTCTGCCCTGCGTGCTCGATTGTCCAGAAACCGCGTACGACCTCGATCGCCCTGCGGCCCATAGCGCCACAGCGCTCTTTATCGGCCAGCAGGGCCGACGCAGCCTCCGAGAACTTCCTCTCGTCTCTCTCGGTGAGAATCCCGGTCTCTCCATCAACCACGCTTTCCTTGACCCCTCCTTCCCTCACGGCAACCACTGGCGTCCCGCAGGCCATCGCTTCCAGCGGGACCAGACCGAACGGCTCGAGATATGGAGCGAACAGCACAAGGGCTGCCCTGTTGTAGAACGAAACCAACTCCTCGTCCCCGACCAAGACCCTGATCTCGAGCAGGACGCCCAGCGATGCTGCCAGCTGCTCCAGGTACTCCCTCCAGCCGGGGTCGACGCCGTTGCACACGAGCACCAACCTAGGCCGGACCGCAGGGGCCACGAGAGCAAGGGACCTGATGAGGAAGTCGAACCCCTTCTTGGGCGCG
>JAFGHM010000021.1 GCA_016930135.1 Thermoplasmatota archaeon
AGGGATAAATATTGCCTAATTAATAAATGGCTAGGCACATAATATGACGGACAAGGGCCTCACGAAGAAGGACGAGATGCTCGTCGAACTTCTGATGAGGACGGGCCTCTCCAAGAACATCGCCAAGACGCTGGTTTTCCTCCGCAAGAAGGAGGAGACGACCTCGGTCGAGATCGAGAGCGCCACCAGCCTTAGACAGCCCGAGGTGTCCATAGCCATGCAGGAGCTGCGCAGGCGGAAGTGGGTTTCCAAGCGCGACATCAAGAAGGAGGGCAAGGGGAGGCCGGTGCACTCCAACAAGCTCGCTCTGCCCTTCGACAAGATCATAGACACAATAGAGGCCGAGGAGAAGAGGAAGATCGAGTCCGTCGAGAACAACATAAAGCAGCTCAAGGAACTCGCGAAGTAGCTCAGCTCTTCTGCATCGTTCTCATGCCACCTTTCGACGCGACTATCACCTTGTGGGCGAGGCCCACGAAGAGGCCGTTGTCGACCACACCTGGCAGGTTGTTGATCTCGCGCTCCATGGCGGCCGGGTCGTCTATCCTGCTGAACTTGCAGTCCGCGATGAAGTTCCCGTTGTCCGTGACGATAGCCTCGCCGCCCCGCTTCCTGAGGGCGGGCCTGCACCCGAGCTTCTCCAGCCTGCTCATGGTCGACTCGTGCGCGAACCTTATGATCTCGACCGGCAACGGGGCCTTTTGACAGATGAAGTCGACGAGCTTCGAATCGTCGACGACGATGATCTCGAGCTTCGTTGCGGATGCGACTATCTTCTCACGCACGAGCGCCCCTCCGAGGCCTTTCACCAGGTTCAGCTTCGGGTCCACCTCGTCCGCTCCGTCGATCGTGACGTCGATCACCGGGTGGTCCTTCAGCTCACCTATCTGGATTCCGACGGACCGCCCCAGTATCTCGGAGTCCCTCGACGTCGGAACACCGACCACCTCCATCCCGTGTCTGACCTGCTCCCCCAGGAGCTTGATGGCTATGCTGGCAGTCGAACCGCTTCCGAGGCCGACGACCATGCCGCTCTTGACCTGCGCAACTGCAGCCTTCGCCGCCTCCTCCTTCAGGTTCGTGATGATCTCACCTACCCATCTTGAAGTTCTTCCTCGCGAGCTCGCAGAGCCGCTTGACGACATAGTCGTCTATGCGCCCGCCCTTCGCAGCGGATGCATATGAGGTGTCGCCGTATATCCCGGTTGGGATGTATTTCTCCGGGTCGGGCAGTACCATGTACTCAGGGGGCCTGCTAGTGCCTCTGGGCCTGAACTTGCCGACCAGGTCCGGGCGCACATGCAGCATCCTCGAAGTCTCTATCTCGCCCCCATGTCCGTCCTCGACCGGGAACTCCTTCCCCCTGAGGTCGTAGGCTATATCGAAATCTGACAGCACCATGACCTTCAGTCTCGGCATCTTCTCGACCGCCCTGAACGCGCCCAAGCGAAGAGCGGCCATGTGTCCGGAGCCCGCATGGCCCGTGATGATGAGTATCTTGTCAATTCCGTTCCTGCCCAGCTCCGACACGATCTCGAAGGTGAGCGATCGGACAGTCTCAGAGGTCAGGGTTATGGTCCCTGGGAAGTTGCGAGTCGACCTGCACTCGCCGTACCTGATCGCAGGGCAGAGGATGGCGCCTAACTCCGTGGCCACCCGACGGGCGACCTCCTCCGCCTGGAACGCATCAGTGCACAGAGGGAGGTGCGAGCCGTGCTCTTCCACCGCGCCGAAGGGAAGTATCGCCAGGGGCCTTCTCTTCACGAGTCTCGCGAACTCCGCGCTCGTGAGCTCCTCAAGGAGTATCGTCCTTCTGCTTCGCTTTGTCGGCATGCCTCCGTCCGCCCTCCTTCACCTTGTCGAGGTCTATGTACTCGCAGTCGCAGACCGGACACCGCAGGCTCGAGAGCTTGGTGATCCCGAACCTGTCCCTGAGCTCCCGGTCTGCCACCTCCACGTGCTCTTTTGCTATGCTTCTGTTGCACCTAGGGCAGTAGTACACAACCAGTTGGTAATGCTATCATGATATAAGCTTGGTTAGGCGCGCCGTCAGGTCATGCTTATAGAGAGGCATCGCCATACTTCGTCTTCGACAAGAGATGAAGGTGTCCGCGCTATTCTCGGGAGGGAAGGACTCCGCATACGCCCTGTATCTGGTCCAGCAGCAGGGCTGGGAGGTGGTCAGCCTTCTCACCGTGGTTCCGAAGGCGTCCGACTCGTACATGTTCCACTATCCCAACATCAGGTGGACCAGGCTGCAGGCAGAGGCCCTCGGGATACCGATCAGTTACAGGGAGAGCACCGGCCTCAAGGAGGAGGAGTTGAAGGACGTCGAAGCGCTCATGGCCGCTGAGAAGGAGGCGGAGGGCTTCGTGTGCGGAGCAATCGCTTCCGACTATCAGTGGTCCCGGCTGAACGAGATCTCCCACAGGCTGGGGAGACCGCTGTTCGCGCCGCTCTGGCGAAAGGACCAGCTCACCCTCCTGGAGGACATGGTGCATGCGGGGTTCAAGTTCATGATTGTCGGCATCTATGCGGAGGGCTTCGACGAGGGCTGGCTGGGGAAGGTCATCACATCGAAGTCCATCGCAGAGCTAAAGACCCTGAGGGGCAAGTACAGGATCAGCGTCTCGGGCGAGGGCGGAGAGCTCGAGACCTATGTACTCGACGCTCCGAACTTCTCGAGAGCGATACGCGTCGAGGAGGCGCACGCGAACTGGAGCAGGCACTCGGGTAACTACACGATAACCCAGGCGGTGCTCGAGGAGAAGGCAAGTAGGTAGCACGCCATCCCAAGGGGATGCGCCCTCATCATTCGCTGCGTCTGCCAGCGTGCTTCTTCTCCTTCTGATATGCCTTCCGCCTAGCCTCTCTCACGGTGCCCTCAGGGATGAGGCAAAGCTTCTTGCCGGCCAGCACGCCCGCGACGCCCTCATTGGACTCTAGTTCGGGGTGGTCCTTGCAGAGCTTGCATTTGGGTGGGCAGACGCTGATCCTGTCGCCCTCGACCTCGGGGAACGAGAATATGCCGCCCTCGTAGTTCCTCAGCACTATCTTCTTGTCGGACATCGACACGACGTAGTTCGGGCCCACGGGTATCTTGCCACCGCCCATCGGGGCGTCGATTATGAACTCGGGGACGGCGAAGCCCGAGGTGTGTCCTCTCAGGGCCTCGATTATCTCGACGCCCTTCGCAGTGGAGGTCCTGAAGTGCTCCAGACCCTTCGCGATGTCGCACTGATAGATGTAGTAGGGCCTGCACCTTATCCAGGTCAGGTCCTGGCATAGCTTCTTCATGATGGTCGGGCAGTCGTTCACCCCCTTCAGGAGCACGCTCTGGTTGCCGACCGGTATGCCCGCATCGACCAGGGTTTCCACTGCCCGTTTGGACTGAGAGGTGATCTCGTTCGGGTGGTTGAAGTGCGTGTTGAGCCAGATGGGGTGGTACTTCCTCAGCATCTTCACGAGCTTCGGAGTGATCCTGTACGGAAGCACGACGGGCGTCCTAGTGCCCAGCCTTATTATCTGGACATGCTTGATCTTCCTGATCTCACGGACGACCTTCTCCAGGAACTCGTCGGAGACCATGAGAGGGTCCCCTCCCGACAGAAGAACGTCCCTGACCTCGCGCGTCTCCCTGATGTAGTCTATGCCCTCCTTAATCTCCTCCCAGCTCCTCTGGTGGTCGGTCTGCCCCACGATCCTCCTGCGGCAGCAGTGCCTGCAGTACATGCTGCACTGGTCCGTGAGCAGAAAGAGCACCCTGTCCGGGTACCTGTGGGTCAGGCCCTCGTGGGGCGAGTCCACCGTCTCCCAGACCGTATCGGTCATCTCGTAGTCCTTGAAACGTATCTCGTTCGAGGTCGGGACCGCCTGCTTCCTGACGGGGTCATGCGCGTCGTCGGGGTCCATGAGGGACGCATAGTATGGCGTGATGGCCATGCGGAGGTACTTCATGGAGTCCCTTATCTCGGCCTCTTCCTCGTCGGTCAGGTTGATGACCTCGGCCAGGGTATCCACGTCCATGACTCTGTTCCTGACCTGCCACTTCCAGTCAGTCCACTCCTTGGTGCTGACGTCCTTCCAGAGCGGTATGTCCTTCCATCTTCTCATCTGCGTCAGGCCTCCGGAAAAGGCTGCCTACAAAAGCGGTATAGGCTTCTCCTATATAGAGTAGGCGCAGGGGACGTGACCCGTCTTGCAGCCTCTTGAGAGACTGCCTTACCTGATTCATGCTGGATTTCAGAGCAGACCGGTTCTTTTGCGTGACTAGACTGTTGAACGCGTTCCAAGGCCTTCCTAGGAAAGCCTTAATTGGATAGAATGCGCTGGCAAGCGCGGGGAATGGCATCTGAATCCTTCTCGTTGCGGCCGAAGCGCCGTCGCAGCTCTTGCAGTTCTATGCGCGCTCAGCATTCTAACTACAGCCGTCCTGGTTTCATCTGAGCAGCGTGATCTACAGGCAGACCACTCGTTCGCATGCATGTCACCATCCGAAGAGCGGCTCGGAGCGGATTTTACCGCGGTCTCGGAGGCAACTCTAGTCGCATCTCCCAACAGTGTGTACGTTGGTGAGGAAGTGACCTTCTTCGCCAACGCCACGAGTTCAACATCTTCCAGTCTGAAGTTCACAATCTTCTACGACGCCGTTCTACCGCCGCCCCCGACGCCGAACCCAGCAAGCCATGTGACGGTGAACGTCACGGGCAATCCAGGAAACGTCGTACAGTGGTACACATATGACCATCCGGGCAACTTCAGCGATGCAGAGGGGAGGTACTTCTTCGTGAGGCTGTGGGTTGACGATGGAGAGCAGAATGTTAGCAGGGTAATCAAGGTACATGCCGATGTGAACACCGAACCCTCCATCGTCCCACGTCCGCCGAGCCAACTGCAGGTAGACAAAGGCGTCCCCATCGATTTCTCCATCAAGGTGACCGACCGCGACAACGATACGCTGAACGCGACATGGGACTTCGGGGACGGCACGGTCATCATGAACTCCACCGGGGGAGCGAAAACGGGCATATGGGTGAACCAGACGCACACATGGGACCCGTACGTCGAACCGGGCACCGGAGGCTTCGCCTTCTACTGCTGGATGAACTTCACCGTCGAGGACCCTTACGGCCATTCCAACAGTTCGAGTACCAAGATCATCATACAGATACAGGAGAACATTGGGCCATCTCTGAATGCTTGGGCGTTCCCTCTTGAGGTCGATCCCGCGGACTTCGTGACATTCGTCGCCAATGCAAGCGACCCTGAGGGGGAGGCGCTGAACTGGACGTTCGACTACGGAGACGACGCATTCGAGGTCTTCAAGACCGACCCTACCCCTCCGTACGCTGTGGTTTGGATGAATCGCACGCATCAATACAGTCTCGTGGGCACACACATCGTGACCATATCGGTCACCGACGCGATAGGTGAGAATCAGGTGGGTTCCCACAACTCCAGCAGGAAGCTGTCTATAGCCGTGGTCGAGAACGTGCCGCCTTATGTGGTGCCCATTTCGTACAGTGGGAACCTGACGATCGATGTAGCCGTCGGATATACTGACATCCGGCTCCACGTGTTCGTGCTTGACATCAACGGCGACCCGATCACGGCCACATGGTACCTCAACGGGGAGCAGTTCGCCACGAACACGACCCCTGGTGGGAGCAGCCAGGACTACGAGCTCTCACAGATAGTCAGGTTCAACGAGACCGGGACATACATGCTCGCAGTCAACGTAACGGACGGCTGGGAGGGCCACTGGGCCACCGTGAACAGGACCTTGAACATAACCTCGAACAACCGCCCGCCGAGCCTCGTGATCGGTATCGCATTCAATTACAGCCCGAACATGAGCTACGCCTTGCCGGACGAGGTCCTGTATTACCTGGTCGTGATATCGGACCCGGAGCGCGACCCCATCGAGCTGATCTGGGACTTCGGTGATGGGTCGCCCAGGCTGTACTTCAACCTGACGGAGTACGACGAGAACGGCACCGTGACGTCCGAAGTCCCGCACTCATATTCAAGAGTTGGAGAATACGCAATCACGATATGGTTCACGGACAACAAGGTCGGCCAACTCAATCATTCTAAGACCGTTCAGGCAATCGTCAGTGTGGACACCTTGCTGGTCGCAGACGCTGGACCAGACCAGTATGTTCTGGCCGGAGAAGAGGTGTTCTTCGATTCGAGAGGGACGGAGGCTCAGTACGATATAGAGAACTGGTCTTGGACCTTCATGTGGCAAGGTTCGCGTGTCACACTGTATGGTGAGGTTGCCAGCTTCGTCTTCGATGAGCCTTGGGAAGCGGTCCTGGTGACTCTAAACGTCACCGACTCCAAAGGCAACTTGGACCAGGACAGCCTCTGGGTCTATGTTGGCGAAATGATACCCGAGCTCCCGAGCGTCGTATTGCCGTCGCTGGCGATGATGACCTCCATCCTGGCAGCCGTCACCATGAGACACAGGAAGAGGGAGTGCTAGGAAATCCGCGTCAACACCGTTCATGGGCTGACTGAAAGACTTGTAACCTTTGCCCTGGTGCGATCAGCACAGCACGCGGATGGGCCAGGTTCAGAACTAGCCCACGGAGAATGCGGCTGCCTTCTTCAACCCAAGCTCGTCCGAGTCCCGTCCTCAGGGCCTCTCAGGAACGGTCACTTCCTGTCGCGCTCGACCATACCCATCAAAAGCATCGCGGCAAGGAGCACACGCCTGTCAAACTGGTATGGAATGCGGCTGCAGTCGACCTCCCATATATCGCCGATGATCTTGAACTGCTGCTTGATCTCCGCCACCTCTCGACCGTAGAACTCCACGACGACCTGCTCGGGCACGAGGGCGCCCCCAGGAACGTACTTCCTCAAAAGGCCTCTTCCTGCGCGCTCGGCCACCTTGCCGATCTGCCTTCCCGCAGGGTCAAGCATCAGATACGAATCCTTGTATAATCCCGAGGATAACGCTTCCCTGCGGATCTTGCCTACACAGGCGCCCGAGGTGCTGTCAATGATTGAGAAGGTCCCCCACATATCCATTATCTGGTCCTGCTGAATCCTGAAGAGCTCCTGGGACATAGTGTCGTCCGCGAAGACCGGTATCTTCTCCTTGATTGCGATGATCTTCTGCCGCGCGTACCCAAGGGTTCGGCCACTCGCATCCTCTATCCAATACTGATTCGCAATCGCGATGACCTTCTTCCTCATGCGATAGTAGTTCTGGAACCAAGGACCTGAAGGTGCCTTTGCGGGCTGAGTGGGCAGTGGTGTTCCACACCCGCTGCAGAACACCGCTCCCCCGGCCATGTTCACCCCGCAAGCAGGACATTGGACCATCAACACACCTAGGGCTCAATCTGTCGGAGACGGTATAAGACCTTCCGTCAACGAGATGGCAAAGAGAAGAAGGTGGGGTAGATCGGATTTGAACCGATGACCTCATGCTCCCAAAGCACGTATCATACCAAGCTAGACCACTACCCCATGGCCGGCTCTGAGACCGGATTATCGC
>JAFGHM010000118.1 GCA_016930135.1 Thermoplasmatota archaeon
CCCATGGCGTCCCGCACGTCGACATGGAGGTGGAGGACCACAATGGGGCCGTGTCTGGTCTCGATCACTCTCACTTCCATGTCCTTAGCCCCTCCGCCCATCTCCACCAGCATCGGGTCCTGCATGTTGGCAAGCGCCAATATCTCGTCCCTCTTCCGAAGCAAGGCCTCCTTGGCCTGCGCGGGATTGGAGACTCTTGTGACTTGGACCTGGCCGATCATCACTGGAGGTGTGCTGCTGGCCGAGAACCCACCCGACCCCCGCGCCATCTTCGCGGCGTTCGAAGCGGCGGCAACGACGGAGGGCTCCTCGATCGCCATCGGTATGAGGTAGTCCTTGCCATTTATCCTGAAGTTGACGGCTATTCCAAGCGGCATTTGGAATGACCCGATCGCGTTCTCCACCATCCTGTCCGGGATGGTCGGGTCTACGCCCCCGAGGCCTGCCAGGGCGAGCGCCTCTTCGTCAGTGAGAGCTCCGAACTCCTTCACTATCCTGAGTCGTTCGGCAATCTGCAGCTTGTAGAAACCTTCTATCCTCGAATTGCGCTCCATAGGCCAACACCGATGTTGGTACGCTGAACTCTGTACTGCGGTTTTAATCCTTTTGCAGAAGTAGGTCGTCAATCGCAGAAGAGCTAGTTGGTTCGGGCATATGCAAAAGGATATAACCGGATTCAGGGCTGGAGGAGGATTGATGGCGAAGTGTTCCGCACCGGGGAAGATGATCCTGTTCGGTGAACACGCAGTCGTCTTCGGGAAGCCCGCGCTGGGCCTGGCGATAGACCTTAGGATTTCCGCATCAGTCACCGCATCGTCCGAGTATACCGTGAACGAACGGCCGATGAAGAAGAAGCATCATGCCTACATATCCGCCGCCTTGGACGAGGCCTGGGGAGGCCCGCCGATCAACGTCGACACCTTCTCCCAGATCCCTTCTGGTTCTGGTCTCGGGTCGTCGGCTGCAGTGACCGTGTCGTCTGTCGCCGCTATGCTGAGCTCGAAGGGCAGGCTCAGCCAGGAGGCCGTTGCCAAGAAGGCGTTCTCGGTCGAGCTCAAGGTCCAGGGGCGTGCGAGCCCGACGGACACCTCGACCTCCACGCATGGCCATGGAGTTCTCGTCTCGCCGGACGAAGGAGATGGGCTACTCTGGAGAATAGAGCACGAAGGCAGCGTCTGGAACATCCATCACTGCGAAGTCCCGGAGTTCGATTTCGTGGTGGGATACACGGGCATTCACGCATCGACCGGCCCTCTCGTCGCCAAGGTCAAGAAGCTGGCCGATCGGAGCGCTGAGGCTAGGACCGCCATCGACAGGATAGGGGAGATAGTCCTGGAGGGCGCCGAGGCACTCAAGGCCAGGGACAAGACAGGGCTCGGAAGGCTCATGAACGAGAACCAAGTGCTCCTGAACGGTCTCGGAGTGGGGCATCCCTCGCTAGATGGGCTCGTCAACGCCGTCAAGCCCCACTCATATGGCGCGAAGCTCACAGGCGCCGGTGGTGGCGGTAGCATGATCGCGCTCACGGACGACGTCGGCTCGGTCGCAGAGGCGATCAGGAACTCGGGTGGAGAGCCGATAATCGTGAAGGTGGGATCCGAGGGCGTCCGGCGCGAGGACTGACAGCAGATTGGACAAACGATATATCCCGGCAGGGTCTTGACCTGGTCGGTGAGCATCTGGTAGAGCGCGTAGCCCAGCACAGGCATTGTCAGAACTGTGACAAGGCCATCCCCTACAAGGACAAGTTCTGCGACGAGAAGTGCGAGGGGGAGTTCAAGAGCAAGATGCTGGCAAAGAAGCGGCAGCTGATCTACTTCTACGGGCTGATGGTCATAGTATTCATCGGGGCGATGATACTTGTGTTCATGGGGTAGGTCGTGATGAGAGTTGGTGTCGGCGGCACTTTCAACGTACTACACAAAGGCCACGAGCTGCTTTTCGAGACTGCCTTCACAGTGGGCGACTCCGTGGAAGTAGGGCTGACCTCGGACGAGCTCGCGAAGAGCATCAAGAGTGTCCCAGTGGCGCCGTACTTCCAGAGAAAGAAGAACCTCGCAAAGTATCTGGCCAGGTTCGGAAAGCCATTCGACATAGTCATGATCTCCGACAGTGTGGGCACAGCCGCCACATCAGAGACGCTGGACGCTATAGTCGTGTCCCCAGAGACACGCAGTCAGGCAGACAGGATCAATGAGCTCAGGCGCAGGAACGGCCTGAAGCCCCTGAAGGTGTTCCCAATAAAGGAGGTGCGCGCGGACGACTCGCGCCTCATCAGCGCATCAAGGATCGTGAAAGGGGAGATAGACAAAGAGGGCCGGCTGCTCCACGCGGTCAGAGTGGCAGTCGGCTCGACCAACAAGGTCAAGGTCGACGCGGTCAGGAACATCTTCACGCAGGCCCTCGGCCTGGTCGAGGTCCGGGGCATCGGAATTGACCAGACAGGGGACAAGCAGCCGCTGGGGGAGAAGACCATCCGGGGCGCGGTTCGGAGAGCCAAGCAGGCGCTGAGCAGTGAGAAGGCCGATTTCGGGGTCGGGATAGAGGCCGGGCTATTCTACAACAGGACCCTCGGAAGGTACCTCGACATACAGTACTGCGCGATCGTCGACTCGTCCGGCCGCATGACGGTCGGCCACGGACCTGGGTTCGAATACCCGCCTGAGGTCATCGCGGCGGTCCTGAAGGGGGCTACGGTCGGCGACACAATGAGCAGGATAACTGAGATAGAACGAATAGGCCACAAGATGGGCTCCGTGGGATATCTCTCAGATGGGCTGATCGACAGGACCTCTCTTACTGAGATCGCGGTCTTGATGGCACTCATACCGCGCATCAGGCCAGAGCTTTATGACCAGCCGTCTCAAGCCTCTTCCGCAGTGGCGGCGAGGTAGTCAGCAAGGGTTTCGCAGCTGTCCTTTCCGACGCATCCGAACCGCGCGTACTTCCTGCAGTAGTCTCCAGTCTCGTCGTGATACTCGCACTTGAGCGATTCCTGGTAGTAGGAGCACTGCCCCTTGATGCACGCGAATCCATTGTACTTGCCAGTGCAGAGGTTGTCAGATGTGATGAACTTGCACTTCATCGTATCACAAATCCCCGTCATTTTCACGTGGGCGCGGGCGCGTTGCGGGTTGAGAGAGCGCTCTTCCACCGAGGACCGAAGGGCGGTTTCTGCAATCGCAGTGGAACTTCCTGTGCTCTTCGCAGTACAACCCCAGCCACTTCGCGTGTGGTTCGCGCGGGTCGGCGATATGTTGCGTCCCCTTTGCGGTCATTACGTTCAGCCCCGAGAACTCGCACTTCTCCTCGCCGATGCACTGCAGGCTGTCAACATGCTTGTTCGCGCAGGCTCCGCTGAGGTAGC
>JAFGHM010000119.1 GCA_016930135.1 Thermoplasmatota archaeon
GTTATCGCCGCCTTGGCCGCTTTCGTGGCAGCTCCAGAATCATATCCCAGAACGGCATTCTGCAAGTCCTTCAACACTTTTTCCTTACTCATCTTCCCCACCTATCCAGGCCCCTGATGCATGCTGTCCGTGCGCGGAACTGCCGGTGAATCCGCAGGCTCCTACTTTAAGGTTGGTTTTATTGGCCGGAATCAGTGCGACGGACGGCAACTGGCCGCTCAGAGACCTTCGGACAGATGCTCTGTCTGGGGGACCGCAGGTCTCACGATCTCCCCTGCGAAAGGTTTTAACTCGGAAAACTCCTAGCAGTCCGCATTCATGGGCACTCCCCCTGCCTTCAATACTGGTCGTCGAGCATGAGAGGTTCTGATCGGAATGGCATCCCCCGTCGACTTCGGACAGCTTGTTGAAGCGCTATCAGACGGCGTTCTTGTCTGCTCGAAGGAAGGCGACATAGTCTACTCCAACCGGGCGTTCGCCAGAGCGGTGGGTAGGAGGGAGGCCGACCTTCCGAAGATGAACCTTGCAAAGGACATCATAGAGAGGCATCTCGAGTGGAGGGCCATGGTGTCCCTCCTCGAGCAGGGGGGAGTTGTCGAGGACTACGAGATCAAGGTCAGGAAACCCGACGAAGGAGTCGCGGTGGCTTCCGTCTCCGCGTCGCTCCTGAGGGGAGAGGATGGGCAGCTCCTCGGGATAGGGATCGTGTTCAGAGACATATCGACGAGGAAGGGAATCGAGAGCGAGTTGAGGGACAAGGCTTTCAGAATCGATGTTGTGAACAAAATCGCGAGGGTCGCGACTGCGGAGGTCGATGTCAGGCGCCATGCGCTTGTCGCCATCGCGAGCGAGCTGAGGAAGCTAATCAACTTCGATCTCTTGACCGTCGGGATCACCGAAGAGAACGGCAGACATGTCGACGTGATAGTGCCAGAGCCCGAGAGCGATTCCGCCAAGAAATCGCTTGGCATGGTTCTCTTCCAGGGCAGCATGGTGGAGAAGCTCAAGCTCGGCAGAAGCCCGATCATAGTGGGTCGAGAGGCTGGCAAGAAGCAGTTCACTGAGCTCGCCGTCATGGATGCGAGCTCATTCTCCTCGATGCTCAGCGTCCCGCTGATCAGCCGCGGCAGGACCATAGGTTCCCTCAACTTGTTCCACTCGAAACCGAACCTGTACAGCATCGAGACCGCTGATATGCTGAGGTCCGTCGCGGACCAGGTCGCGGGCCTGATCGACAACATGGTCCTCATGTCCTTCCTGGAGAAGAAGATCAGGCTCCAGGACTCGCTGGTCAGGACAGGGGTCGAACTGCAGAAGGCCATCACCACTCAGGAGGTATACGGTGCCATAGCGAAGCACCTGAAGGAGATCGTGGACTACACGGACCTCTCGTTCTACCTCGTCGACTGGGCGAAGGGAATGGTGTATCCGGTCTATGCCATCGGCAACTACGTAGATGAGGTGCTCGCGTTCCCGGGCACTCTCGAAGAAGGAGTCGTCGGACATGTCGCCAAGACCGGGAGACCCGAGTTCATGGACGATGTCGATGCCGACCCACGTGTGGCCGAGATACCGGGCGTACCTCTCGAGCACAGCGCCATGCTCGCGATCCCGCTGATAGGAGGCGAGGGCGTCATGGGAGTGCTCGAGATCTACAGGCCACGCGGACATCTATTCACTCAGAGCGACCTCGACGCTGGGATGCTGTTCGCGCAACAGGCCTCGGTCGCACTCGCGAACTTCAACCTCGTGAGCAGTCTCAAGGAGGCGAAGCTGGAGATAGAGCTGCTGAACGACCTCATGTTCCACGACATCAACAACTTCAATTTCGCCACCCTGAACTACATCCAGATGATAGCGAGGTCAGAGAATGTTCCCCCGGACCACAGGGCGCACCTGGAGAAATCGCTCCACCTCATAAGGCAGACTGCAGAGCTCATAGAGAACGTGAAGAAGCTCACCAAGATAGGCGTGATGAACCCGGATGAGTTCGTGCCCGTCGACATCTCCGACGTCCTCGCGAGGACCGTCTCAAGCCTCGAGACCTCTTTTCCGGACAGGAGCATAAGCGTGAACATGAAGGTGCCGGAGCGGTGCGGAGTGCTGGCCAACAAGCTCGCTGAGGAGCTCTTCATGAACCTCCTATCCAACTCGGTCAAGTACGACCCCCACAAGGAGGTCGAGATAGACATCGATGTCACCAAGGTGGCCGAGGGGCCGAGGCGCTTCTGGAAGGTGTGCATAGGCGACAGAGGAGGCGGCATCCCCGATGAGAAGAAGCCTCTCCTCTTCCAGAAGTTCGTGAGGCTCAAACCGGACCCCAGGGTCCCGGGCACCGGCCTGGGGCTGTCGATCTGCAGGGCCCTCACCGACAAGTTCGGCGGAAGGATATGGGTCGAGGACAGGATCCCTGGGAAGTGCGAGCTCGGAGCGAGGTTCTGTGTGATGCTCCCGGCCGCCAAGGAACCCCGAATCTAGATGGTCGGTCCCTATATCGTCGCAGGCGTAGGGCACAGCTCGTCGCTGCATTTACTAGGATATAAGAAGAATCTGAAGAGGTTTGATGGGTTTCAGCGGGCCCGCGCAGCTAGTCTCTGCGCCTGACCTCGGCCACGACCAGTACCGTCGCTACGATCGACAGGATCAGGGCCAGCGCGAGCGCGACCATGGCGAAGGACATCGACGAGATCGATGAGCCCTCCATCGCCGTGTCCATGCCCGGCAGGCTCAGCGCAGTGGCGCCGGGCCATGTGTAGTTCGCCACGTTGAACTCGATCCACGGGGCGCTGTGGTACAACAGCATCACGCCTGTGTCGTTCGGCTGCAGGTAGTTCGCGAAGTTCAGCGGGCCCTGCATGAACAAGACCTTCGTGTCGTTGTCGTACATCGCGGTCAGGTTGGGCGCACCGACGACATCCGGATACACATGGTATCCAAGCCACATCGGGCCGTTCACCTGGATGCTCCTGTACGCGGAGTCGTTTCCGGTCGTCTTCAGCTTGCTGATCGTACCGAGCGGAGTGGAAAACCCTCTGTAGCCGATGACATCGTCTCGGTCAGGCA
>JAFGHM010000022.1 GCA_016930135.1 Thermoplasmatota archaeon
AGTATCTTGACCGGTTCGCCGAGTATCTTGGACTTCTCGCGGGGGTCCTCGTCCCATCCAACATGCTCCATCGTGGAAATGCTCACGATCAAGTCGTATTCACGCCCAGGCCGGAAATCCACGACGTCCTGATTGACAACGCCCGGGGACGCCTCGTACTTGTCCACCACATCGTGCCCGACCGCGAAGTAGTGTGACAGGACGTTTCCAACCTCGAGTACAGTCTTCCCCTGATACTCATCCAGTATCTTCCGCACTATCGGTATCTCCACGCACCGCTCGTTCTTCCAAGTCGTGTTGTGCCGGTGTATGAAGTAGCGGTATTTGGTCCCCTGCAACGAGAACTCGCCGAACGAACGCGTGAGCTTGTGATACACAAAGCGCGAATTGAGGCCCAACCTGTATGACACAATCTCCGCTCCCGAGCGAAGGACGTGCAGGACTCCCTTCTCTTTCATCGCTTTCCTGGCCTTCGTCAGGACTTTGCTCATCATGCACCTCTGTCGGGCTGTCTGTGGAGGCCTCGCCTGGGCTGCAAGTACTGGACGGCCTTCCTCGCCGTCGGTCCGAAGCCCTCCTGCTGTAGGACCACAAGCGTCCTTCTGCCGAGAGAGCCGAGTCCACGCAAGTCCTTGACCATCTGCCGTGGCACCCATTTGAGGAAGGCTACGAAGAGATGGTGCTCTCTCACCTGCGGCAAAAGACGAGGTATGTGCCTGAGCTTGAGCCTGTTGTCGTTCGTCTCAAGGATCGCCATCAGATAGGCCTTCTTCCGGTCTTGAACGGTGAAGTCCGGAGATTCGGCGCACGGCTCGTCGCACACAAAATCACCATCCACATACGATGAGTGGTTGATGACGTCGAACACCCTTCCGTTTGCGTCATACCACTCTCGAATCCTCGTACCCTTGAACGGCGTGATGAGGTTCCAGAAGATGTGGTTCGGCCTGACCTCTTTGGCGAGCGCAATCGAATCCTTCGTCCTTTCGAGGCTGTCTCCTTCGAGCCCGATGACGAAACACAAGCTGAGAGGCATTCCGTGCCGCTTGACGAGCTCGGCGGCGGCCCTGATCTCCTCCAGGGTCTCCCCCTTCCCCACCTTGGCGAACACTTCCCGGCACCCGGACTCCACGCCGAGGCCTATGGACGGGCACTTCGCCTTTCTCAACATCGAGACTATCTCTTCGTCAAGGCCGTCCGCCCTCGTGTTGATCACAGTCAGCATGAGGTCCAGCTTCTCCCTGAGGTATCCCTCCAAAAACTGCTTCATGTGATCCTTTCTTACGGTAGGGTTGTCGTCGAAAACTATCACTGACATGAGATTCGGGAAGGCCGTTCTGGCCCTGACGAGCTCGGAGACGCACACCTCGGGTTCTCTGGGCCGCCATCTCCTCGTCGACACTAGGTGCACCGCACAGAATGAGCAGCCGTGAGGGCACCCCCTGCTCGTCTGCATCGGATAGATGGTCATCGTCTCCCTGCCGTAGAACGGAAACTCCGGGAACGGCAACAGCTTCGGATCGGGAGGCGATGCCCTGACGAGCATTGGCACTTCTTGGCGCTCCGCACCCTCGACGAGTTCGACGATGACATCCTCGGCCTCACCCGTCACGATGTAGTCCAGCCTTGTGTCCTTCGCCAGCTCCTCATGATACAGGGTGGCGTGAGGCCCTCCTACCATGATCGGCAGGTCAGACTCCGAGACCTCGCCGATTATCCTGTCTGCTTCCTTCATGGTCGCGGTATAGAGGGTCACACCAACGATATCCGGTCGGAAGTCTGCGACGAACTCCCTCGGACGAGGGGCGTCATGAGTGAACTGGTAGTCCGCCACGAGGACTTCGTGCCCTCTCTTGATAAGCACTCCCGAAAGCATGGCGAGGCCGAGATGGGGAGACACTGCATCGCACTTCTCGCGCTTCGCATTGAAGAGGAGCACGCGTTTCCTATCAGCGTCCATGTCTATTGCACATCCCTGTGTAACTGAAGACCGAGGGGCATTTTCGATGGTCGCCCGCACTCAGGCCAGGGACGACAGCTGCGGATGCCCTTTCTCCCTTCCTAGCATGCATCTGCGGACCCGGGCCTGCTTCACTTGTCCTTTAGGCTGAAGAGGTCCTTCCTCTCGCTTCCCATGTGGCTGAGGATGTCCTCCAGCTCCTTCGCCGCGAACGCGTCCTCGTTGGCTTCCCTCTTAAGCCACTTCCTGAGGTTGTCCGCGTAGTCCTTCAATACGGGGTCGTTCTTGCCCAGGTGATCCAGAACAGGTAACCATGTCATCGCGTAGACCGCGATCTCCTTCGGGGACATCTTCTCCTTCATGTAGGGGTTCTTCTCAATCAGGACGGCCGTCTGCTCCCGCCACATCTTGAGCCTCATGTCCCAGATGATGGCGAACGCGTAGATGACCGCCGCGAGGATCAAGAATATGACGAACACACCAGCATATGAGCCCAGCACTTCCCCTCTCCATTTTATGTAACCCCAAAGCTGCAGGGAGAGGTTGACCGCGAGCAGCACCAGCGTGAGTACCTGAGCGACCTGCTGCAACCTCCACATCTGCAGCATGAACCACTTCTTCGGACGTCCGCGGGCCATGAATATCAGTCCCAGGCGCTCCAGAGGCAATCTGTCTAGACCTATAAGAGAGTTCCCGGGCCGATTCACTGCGATTCGGGGCGGATGCCAGTCTGTTCGACCGGGGACGGCCTTCTTGACTAGGACAGGCTTAATATGACTCGGGCATGATTCAGCCGCGTCTTGTTGGAGATGATCATGTGCCGCAGGCGAGGGAAGGCAGTCATGATGGGGGAAGGTCCATCCTCATCGCTGGGCCGCCTTTCCGCGGGTACCTCGAGATGATCGCGCACGGGTTCGAGGCGTCAGGAGCGAGGCCGACCGTTCTTCAATGGGACTACCCTAGACGCTCCGCATGGCAGGAGGTTATGTTCTACTCCTCGGAGGGCTTCAGATCCAGACTCGCTGAGGAGCAGGACAAGAGGAACGCCCTCTCCCTCGAGAAGGCCATCAAAGAGACCACGCCGGATGCGGTCATCGTCGTCAAGGCGACGGAGGTCACCCGGACGGCGAAGAGGCTCTGCGCCGACAGAGGGACGAAACTGGTGCTGTGGGCCTACGACAGCGCCGCGCAGTTCCCCATCATATCCCGAGTAGCACCCGACTACGACCTCGTGTACACCTATGAACCGGCTGATACCGAGATCCTCCCCAGGGACTGCAGCCCCGCACTGCTTCCGATGGCCTACGATCCCCGCTTCTACTCCCAACTGCCAGATGAGAAGGAGAAGACTATCGACATCTGCTTCGTCGGCGCCATCGATCCGTATCCTCAGAGGCGGAAGCTGATCCGGAGGCTCGCGGACCGCTTCAAGCAGGCCAGGATCGCAGTGTGGTCGGACTCCATACACTGGTACTCGCACAGGCAGATCAGGGATGTTCTGTTCAAGGGGCTTCGAAGGAACATGCAGCTCACGAGGAATACCCTGGATCACGCGGAGATCAACCGCGTCTACAACATGTCCAAGATATGCCTGAACGTACATCATGTGCAGTCCAAGAGGGCGGTGAACCCTCGGACTTTCGAGATCCTGGGCAGCGGGGGCCTTCTACTCACCGACCGCGGGCTGGAGGACATCGGGGGGTTCGAGGACGGCGGAGGCTATGTCGCGCACTCGGGTCGCGAGGAGCTTCTGGAGAAGGTCGAAGATCTCCTGAAGGACGACGACGCAAGGAGGAAGACCGCGGCCGACGGTCATTCGAGAGCGGCTCCACACACCTACGGGGAGCGCGCGAGGAGAATACTCGCGGACCTGCGCTGATCCGTGGCAGATGCAGGGGGTCTCCGGTCTAGAGGTTCTTCTTCAGGATCGACGCGATTCTCTGGCCCGAGTCGCCTTTTCCGTACGGGCATGGTTTGAAGGATGTCCTCGGGTTCTCCGCGAACCGCCTGAGCTCCCGCAAGATGCTCTTCGAGTTGGTCCCGAGCACTTTCGCATAGCCCGCTCTGACGGCCTCCGGACGCTCGGTGCTCTTCCTGATCACAAAGACCTTCTTCTTCATGGCAGGCGAGCAGACCTCCTCCTGGATGCCTCCTGAGTCGGTCATGACGAAGCTGGAGTTCTTCATCAGCAAGAGCATGTCCAGGTACCCAGCCGGCCTGAGCAGCTCCACGTTCTTGGACATCTCCAATACGCTCTTCAGCCCTCGCTCCCTAAGGCGCAGGTCCGTCCTCGGATGAAGCGGGAGCACGACCGGGAGCGGGCACTCGCAAAGGACCCTCACGATGCCCTCCAAGGTCTTCGGGTCGTCCACGTTCTCCGCCCGGTGGAAGGTCGCGAGCGCGAAGTTCTTCCAGGGGACATCCCACATCACCTTGTCCCGCTTCATAGCCTTGGGCAGGTATTTCACCGTGGCATCAATGACCGTGTTGCCGGTCTTGAAGACCTTGCCCCAGACGCCCTCTTTCCGGAGGGTCTTCACTGACTCCTCCGTCGGCGCGAACAGGTAGTCGGAGGCGTGGTCGGTCAGCCTCCTGTTCAGCTCCTCTGGCATCCGGAGGTCGTAGCTCCTAAGACCCGCCTCCACATGGCCGACCTTGATGTGCTTCTTCATGGCGGCGATCGTCGCCGCGAGGACCGTGTTCGTGTCACCCTCCACGAGCACACAGTCAGGCTCTCGCTCGGAGAACTCGCGCTCGAACTTGATTATCGCATCACCGGTCTGCTGGCCAGGTAGGCCGGACCCTACTCCCAGGAAGGCTACTGGCTCCGGGAGCTCAAGCTCCTCGAAGAACACCTTGGACATCTCGTAGTCGTAGTGCTGTCCCGAGTGCACTAACCTAGGCCCCAGCCTGGCCTTCTCGAGAGCGAAGTAGACAGGTGCCATTTTGATGATCTCGGGCCTCGTCCCGACGACTACCGATGTGCGCATCGGATGCCGCATAAGACTCATGGGACATAACGCTATTGTGTCGCGAAATGTGCACGGCCAGTCAGCCAGGTCAATCGCAGCTGGTATGCCCCCGCAAAGGTCAATTACCCCACAGGAACCTCATGGGCATGAGAAGATTGTCCGTCTACTGCCCAAAGTGCGGCTCGAGGAACCTGAGGAAGGCCATTGTATGCGAGAAGTGCGGCACGCAGCTCGTGCCGGGGCCTCTGCCCTTGAACCCTGACGGAACGGTGGCCGCCTCGCGCTACGATTCCGAGAGGGAGAAGACCTTTCTGGGCATCATGCCCAGATCGGCCTCGGGCATGATCATCGGCCTTGTGATAATGCTAATCGGTATCGTGGTCGTACTCTATTCGTTCGCCTTGTTCGTCGGCTCGGCCGAGGGCGCCGCTGAGGACCCGCTCGATACGGCCGTGGACATCATAGGCGGGTTCATCGTGATGGTCGTGGGTGCGCTCATGGCCGCCATCGGGGGCATCATATTCTTCATAGGGCTCATCTACTTCTTCGTGAAGATGCTCGGGAGCAGGCACTGAGCGCGCTTGGTCAGGCCTTTGGCGATCTTCGCTTTCTGACGACTAAGATCGCCACCGCGACGACAAGCACTGCGAGCACGGACCCGAGGACGATGAGATAGAACACCGTGTTGTCTTCGCCCACGGTGACCCGCAAGGAGGTCTCGTTGACAAGTCCTTCGGAGTCCATCACCTGCATGGTCACCGAATATTTTCCGTCTTCAGCAAAGGTGTGCGAGTACACTCTCTCTGTCGACCCGCTAGTGTCCCATTCACCGTCCCCGTTCCAGTCCCACCTGATTGTGAGGTCGGAGCAGTTGTCCTCAATGTCGCAGCTGAGGGTCGCGTCGAAAATGAACTGGGTGCTCGTGTTTCCCTTGTCTGGGTCGACCGTGAACTCGGCGATCGGCTTCTGGTTGGTCGCACCCGAGGAATCAGGGATTTCGAGTATCACATAGTCCGACACTACGACCAAGACCATCACGACATAGAAACCGGGAGCGACACCGCTCCAATTCCACGTCTGGGCCTCGAACTCGGTGGTCGCGCCAGGCTGGAAGCTCATGGTACAGAGGGGAGCCACTCTTATCCCGAAGTCGTCCACTGAGCATCCGTTCATTCGAAGGATTCTCACGGGCCACAAATCCTCGCACATCGCACCACTGTTGATCACGAAGTCCTCGCTGTTCGTTAAGGACAGCGAGATGTCGGTTTCGGTTGGCCCAGGCCCTGGAGTCAGGGATATGTCCAAATCGACATCCAAGGGCTCCGTAAGATCGGTCCAGAGAGCATAGATGAGCTTGTCCAACATCACCCAGGTCCCCGGCATCAGACCCATCATTGAATATCCGCCGAACAAGACGCTCTTGCTCGCGGAGGAGCATGCGACGGTGAGGCGCTCTTCGACTGCGTTTTCTGGAGTCCCGAGGTCGCGATATGCGTCCAGCATGTCGCATAACCCCTCTTCCATGATGATCATGTAGATGGCGAGTGCCAGGTCCGGCGACATGCTTCCGAACGAACTCTCGTTCTCTGGGAAACCGTCCTGCGAGGTGAAGTTGAAGTAATACTCGCCATCCCAGTGAAGCACTAGGTCTGATGTGCTGTGCGGGACAGGATAATCAGACCCATAGACGATGGACTCGTAAGATATCGAGAACTCATCCGATGCGGCCTGCGTTCCGCTAAGGCCCGAGACAAGCGGACTGGGGCTCGTAAGAACAAGGAAGGCCGCCAGAATGGCCGCCAGGACCGCCGTGGAACGTGATAGAACCCCCAAGCTCTTCCCCCATCTTCGATATTGAGGGGGGTGTCACTATATATTCGTTGTCTTTGGACCGGCTTCCGAGCTACCTAATGTTTTTAGTGTGTCCATCCGATTGGCCTCCGCAGACGACCAGGCAGGAACCAGGAGGGCCGACGAGTGACGTACTTCATCACGGGCGGGGCGGGGTTCATAGGAAGCCACGTCGTGGACAGGCTTGTGCCCAGGAACGGAGTCACCGTCTACGACAACCTAAGCACGGGCAAGGAGGAGTTCATCTCCCAGCACATCGGAAAGCCGTTCTTCAGGTTCGTGAAGGGAGACCTGCTCGATGTCACCAAGCTCTCCAAGGAGGTCCGGGGCCACGATAGCGTGTGGCACATGGCGGCCAACCCCGACATAAGGAAGGGCACTGAGTCGACCATGGTGGACCTCGAACAGAACACCATCGCGACCTACAACATGCTCGAGTGCGCCCGCAGGGCGGATGTCAAGACCTTCGTGTTCTCGTCCACATCGACGATCTACGGCCGCGCCAAGGTCATCCCCACTCCGGAGGACTACGGTCCATGCCTTCCCATATCATTGTACGGGGCCTCCAAGCTGGCCTGCGAGGGATTGGTGTCAGCGTACGCAGAGCTCTACGGCATCAGAGGCTGGATATACAGGTTCGCCAACATAGTGGGCCACAGGAGCACGCACGGGATACTCTTTGATCTGGTGCAGAAGCTGAACGACGACCCGAAGAAGCTAGAGGTATTGGGCGACGGCAAGCAGAGGAAGTCCTACATGCTCGTTGAGGAGTGCGTGGATGGCATGCTCTTCGGATTCAAGAAAGCGAAGGACAGACTGAACTACTACAATCTCTGCGCAAATGACCAGATAACGGTCAAGAGGATCGTCGAGATACTCATCGAGGAGACCCGGCTCAAGAAGGTCAAGATCAAGTATACTGGCGGGGAGAGCGGCTGGAAGGGGGATGTTCCGAGGTTCCTGCTGGACAACAAGAAGATGAACAAGCTCGGCTGGAAGCCGAAGCACTCTAGCGAGCAGGCGGTCAGGGCAGCCGCCGAGATAGTCGTCAAGGAGCGGCTGAACCGCTCTGAGCGCACATGGGTTCCCATCGAGTCCTAGGACGTCCAGCCGGACCTGAGGGACGCTCATCAACATGTTTTTGTAAGCGCTCCGCATACGCTGGATATGAGAGTCTCCGCTGAGGTCTGGAGAGACAAGCTGTACGCGGCTAGAGAGGGGGCGCGATGGATGGAAGGACAGAAGATCAGGTTCAGGCTCAAGGTGCTGACGGACGAGCAGGTGCAGGATATCCACGAGGCGACACTGAAGATCCTTGAGAAGACCGGGGTCCGATTCGACAGCGAGAACGCGAAAGACCGGGTCATCAGGGCCGGAGCGGCAGCGCATCCGACCAGAAAGAATGTCGTGACATTCCCGAGGGGCATGGTCGAGGACTCCATCAAGAAGATCGCACCGTACGGGACATACTACGCCAGGAATCCGAAGAACGATATCTGCTTCGATGGCGAGCACCAGTTCGCTCACTCCCTCGGTGGTAATCCGAGCATCGTGGACCTCGAGACGGGCGAGCACAGGATGTCCACGCTGAAAGATGTCGAGAACACCTGCAGGATCATGGATGCCCTGCCGAGCTGCAACTCGATCAGCAACCTCGTTGTGGCAACGGACGTGCCCCCCGAGCTGCTCGTGGTGAAGACTGCGGAAGCCATGATGAGGAACTCGTCCAAATGCATCTCCAGCTATGCGCTCAGCGTGGAGACCGTCGACATCCTAGTGAAGATGTGGGCATGTGTCGCCGGAGGCATCGAGGAGCTGAGGAAGAGGCCGCTGCTCGACGTCTACGGCTCTCCGAGCTCGCCTCTGACCTACGATGCACATGCGGCCGACGTCATCGTCCGGGGAGCCGAGCACGGCGTGCCTGTGGACCTGGTGCCTTGCCCGATCTCTGGAGGCACCGCACCCATCACATTGGCGGGAGGCCTGGCACAGCAGAACGCGGAGCTCCTCGCGGGTGTGATGCTCGTGCAGACCGTCACCACCAAGGTGCCGATACAGTACTCAGGCAGGCTCAGCATGATGGACCTGAGGTCCGGGAAGAACGTGTGGGGCATGCCGGAGATGGCGCTTGCATCTGCGGCAACGGTCCAGATAGCGCACAAGTACAGGATGATAGCAGATGTCTACGGCGTCACGATGGACGGCAACATGATCGATGTTCAGGCGGGTATCGAGCGGGCCATAGCTGCGATCATCCCTGCCTTAGCGGGCGCGGACAACCTATCGGGCATCGGAGGCGGCTGGGAGAACGCTGCCAGCTACGAGATGCTCGTGATAGACAATGAGATCTACTCGGACGTCTTCAGAGCGATACGGGGGTTCGAAGTCGACGACGACACCTTGGCTCTGGATCTGATAGACAAAGCCGGGCCCATGGGCAACTTCCTGGTTTTCCCTCACACGATGAAGTACCTGCGCGCAGGAGAGCTCAGATATTCCACCCTCTACGACAAGAGGACCGCGGAGAAGACGAGGAAGGAGGGAGTGAGACCACTTGAGGCCGCGGCGAAGGACGTGGTCAAGAAGATACTGAAGGAGCATGTGCCCGAGCCTCTGGACAAGGATGTGGACAAGGAGCTCTCGCAGGTCGTGAAGGAAGCAGAGAAGCAACTGCTCAGGAAGGCCTGATCAGGTCTTCCGACCAGCCGGCTTCATTGCCGTGATCCTGTAGCTGGCAACGAGCTGCGAGAGGTCGACTCCCTTCAGCCTCGGGTCCTCGGAGAGGTCAGTCTCCTTCAGGTAGCCGGACAACTGTTCGTGTCTGTAGACGAACCTGTCCTCCACCTTCACTTTCTCGAAGCCCGCACCCTCGATCGCACCCAGGTACTCCTCCTCAGAGACCGCACCGCTCACACAGCCGGACCATGCGGCCAGGTCTTTCCTGATCTCATCGGGGAGTTCGTTCAGGAGCACGATGTCCGATACTGCGATCCGACCGCCGGGCTTCAGTATCCTGAACGCCTCCCTGAAGACCTGCTTCTTGTCGGGAGAGAGGTTTATCACGCAGTTGCTGATCACGACGTCTGCTACTTCAGCATCGAGCGGGACGTGCTCGATCTCACCGAGCCTGAACTCAACGTTCTCGAAACCGCTCTCATTGGCGGTCCTCCTCGCTCTGAGAACCATCTCGTGAGTCGCGTCGATCCCGTACACTCTCCCCTCAGGGCCGACCTTCTTCGCGGCGAGGAACGCATCGATCCCTCCACCGCTCCCGAAATCGACCACGGTCATGCCTGGCCTGAGGGATGCGATCGCGGTCGGGTTGCCGCATCCAGCGCTCACGGCTATCGCATCGTCCGGGAGGGTGGAAATGGTCGCCTGGGGATAGATGGATCCGCAGCTGCAGGATGCGTTGCCGTCGCAGCACGACTGACCGCTCTGCGCGAGCTTGGCATACCTGTTTCTCACTGCCCTCCTTATCTCCTCCTCAGATGCGTGGGAAGGGCTTCCGCTGGCCTTACCTGATTTGGGTTTCTCGGTTCTGTTCCTCTTCATATGGTCACCGTAAATGACAATCCGATTGGCCGTATCTGTCCTTCCCCGAAATGGTCAGAGTATCTAGAATGGCTCCCAGAGCGGTCCCCGCTCATATATCCTCTGCTCCACTACTTCTTCAGTGCGTCTGCCAGACGTTAATCCATCTCCGTCCACGTGTCACTTCTGGCGATTGGGATAGATTCATAACTCCTGAGTGGATTCCCGAGACAACGCTCGCGCAGCCGCCTCCGGGACTGGCTCCTGAGCCATTGAAACACACCGAGGCGGCCAGACCTTCGAGGAGCACGCAGAAATGGCGGAGATGTTGACGAGGTCCCCGGACGAGATCGCGGCCGCGTTCAAGGCGGTCAAGAGGCAGGTGGCGAAGGCCGTCATCGGGTACGAGGAGCAGATCGAGGATTTCCTGATATGTCTCCTGACCGATGGACACCTGCTCATAGAAGGCGTCCCTGGGGTCGCCAAGACCACCCTCGCGAAGGCCTTCTCGCAGGTGTGCGGGCTCTCCTACAAGAGGATACAGTTCACGCAGGACCTGCTCCCGGCGGACATCACCGGCCACTACTTCTACAACCAGAGGACGGCCGAGTTCGAGGTCAGGAAGGGGCCGCTGTTCGCCGACCTTGTGCTCGCAGATGAGATAAACAGGGCGCCCCCGAAGACGCAGTCCGCACTCCTCGAGGGCATGCAGGAGAGACAGGTCACGATCGAGGGCAACACCTTCGATCTCCCCAATCCGTTCATGGTCATGGCGACGCTGAACCCGATCGAGACCGAGGGCGTCTACCCGCTCCCGGAGGCGCAGATAGACCGTTTCATGGTGAAGAGCTCCATGGACTACCTCGATCAGAAACGCGAGGTGGACATACTCAAGCTCAAGAACGAGCGGCAAGTGCCTCCTGAGATTGTCCTGTCCAAGGAGGCCATAGTGGACATGAGGGACGATCTCATCAATGTGCACGTCCACACGAGCATACTCGAGTACATCGAGAACATCGCCAGGGCGACCAGGGAGGTAGACGAGCTGGACCTCGGCCTCAGCCCCAGAGGCGCCATCCACCTGCTGCACACCGCGAAGGCCCATGCATATGTCAGCGGCCGGTCCTACGTGATACCCGACGATGTGAAAGCGATGGCGCACAAGGTGATCGACCACAGGCTCATACTGTCCCCCGAGGCCGAGCTGGGCGGGATGAGCAAGGCGGGGGTCACCGACTCCATACTGTCCTCCGTGACCGTGCCCAAGGGCGAGTTCGGGGGCGGCGAGGACAAGAAGGCGTGAGCTGCCTTGCAGTCGACTCCTCTGGGAACAGTGATCATCTCCTTATCGATAGCCTTCGGACTCGTGAGCGTCCTCTTCTCGAACATCTCCTGGGCGGTAGTCAGCGTAGCTATGATCGCTGTTTACGTCTACGCCCACAGGGTGTTCGTCTCGGAACTGGAGGAAACCGACCTCGAGCTTCAGCGGACCGTGCTGGATGACCTCGCGTTCGCAGGCGAGCCGGTCGCTGTCAGGGTCGAGCTGCTGAACAAGCATCCTTCGGCCATCCGAGGCACCTTCGAGGACGTGATCCCCGGGGATGCGTCGCTCGGAGACGGTTCGAACAGATCCTCCCTCCCGATTCCGCCCAGGTCCATCCTGAGGCTCTCCTACTCCATCGTGCCGAGAAGGCGTGGCACCACGATCATACCCGGCATGCGGATGAGCAGGATCGACGGCTTCGGGATGCTGATGGAGGAGCAGTTCATGGAGAAGCCCTCGGCCATCAATGTTCACACGCAGAAAGAGAGCCTGAACAAGGCGAGGCGGATGGCAGGCAGAGAGCACCTCGAGTTCTCTGGGACGGGCAGGAACCCAGCCGTGGTCCTCAGGGAGCTGGAGTTCGACGGCATCAGGGAGTATGTGCCCGGCGACCGCGCACGGGACATACACTGGAAGCTCCTCCCCAAGCTGGGCAAGCTGATGACCAAGACCTATCGTAAGGAGGGGGCCGTCCATACCACTGTCTTCATCGACTGCGGAAGGAGCATGCGGCTCAAGGCGGGCAAGGTCGCCAAGATAGACCACGCGCTCGACCTGTCGATCCAGCTTTCGAATGTGCTCCTGAGCGGCTTCAACCCCGCAGGCGTGGCTGCGTTCGACGAGGTCCGGATAATCGAACGTGTTCCACCGGGCCTGGGCAGAAGACAGTTCGAGAAGATAGTCAACGCTCTCAGGAGCGTCCCGGGAGCGAAAGGCGAACCTGAGACGATGAGCCGGCCGGCCACAGGACAGGGAAATTCCTCTGCCAAGGGCAAACGCAGCGGGGGAAACGGGGTCTTGGCCGCTGAGGACAGCGGCTTCCTCTCGACGGTGGACACGCTTCAAACAGGGACGAAGCGCCGGCCTATGGGCTTGGGGCTCGAAGGAGGCATGAAGGAGATTGTTGCGCGGAGCAGGGGCCAGGAACACATGTTCATCGTCATCACGGACCTCATCTCCTCGAGGGATGCGGTTCTGGCGGGCGCGAAGCTCTGTCAGGACACCGGCAACAAGATGATGGTCATCAATACATATGACGAGTGGTACAGGGAGCCCTCCGCTGGGCTCGACCTTCCAGAGGCCGACAGGCTCTACGAGGATCTGAAAGGCTCCCTCAACATCGAGGGCAAGCTCCGAGGACTGAGCGCGAAGTTCATCAGGATAGGCCCTGCGGACGCCGCATCGAGGATAGTCAGGACCATAAGGAGGGGGAAGGCCTGAGCAGGATCGACGCAGCTGCGAGGATCCTGGTGGTGGTCGCACTGCTCACGGCGATCTCGGTGTTTGCCGAGGCCACGCCTCTGACTCTCATAACGTTCGTCCTCGGCGGCACAATGATCCTGATAGGTTTGTTCTATAGCTACAGACCAGGCGCGATCATGGGCGTGGTCGCGGTAGCCATCGGAGCCGCCTCTTCAATTCAGCTGGATTCGGTGCTGGAGGTCGGAACAGTGCTCACCGCAATCCTGGGCCTGCTGCTGCCCGTCTTCCTGCTGGCACTCCAGGCTTTGGGGGCCGAGGATGAGGACGTCCGCGTCACATCGATCAAGGGCAGACCTACCTTGCATGCGCTCCTCTTCGGCCTGGCGTGCGTGGTGGCCGCGCCCGTCTTCGTGGGACTGACAAGCTTGATCCTACCAACAATGACGATGCGGCTGGGCGGGACCGCCGAGACCGCTATCTTGCTGATCGCGGCTGCGGCTGGCAGCATACTGCTGACCAGGCGCACATCCGCCAGGAAGACGATAGGCCCGAGACCAGAGACCCCAGAGGGACAGTGACAAGACCCGTAGAGACTGGACTCCTGACCAGTTCGTCAATTCTTATATAGATGCCACAGCCTGAGGTTGGCTCGTGAAGATAAGGCGTGATTGGCTCCTGCTCCTGGGGTCGCTCCTCGTGATGGCGGCCCTCTTCAATCACTACCTGAGTCACTCGTCCTACTTCCTCGAGATACTGCTGATCGGGTCGGGCACCGGCCTGGCCCTGTTCTCGCTCTGGAAGATGAGCGCTGAGGGCAACGGCAAGCGGGAAGGCCTGATAATAGAGTTCCTCTCCCGGTTCCTGCCAAAGAAGTGGTGGGCGGCTTTCCTCCCTGTGCTCGGATTCGGAGTAGTACTGGCATGGTCCGCCTGGAAGATATTCGTGTCCGGACAGGCGGACCTGAGGATCGAGGACTTCATCGTGACGCTCTTCGGGCTCTCGGTCGTGCTCTACTACTTCGGCCCTTCCGAGTTCACGATGCAAAAGGACTTCGTGGTCCTGTACCTGTTCTTCCTCACGCTCATATTCGCGGTCATGTGGAAGCTGTACACGATCGTGACAGGGGAGTCGTACGGCCGAATCACTGGATACTCAGAGTACTACTTCATCACCCTACCAGTCGTGTGGCTCGTGAGGGCATTCGGCATCGGCGCGGATGCCGAGCTCGATACGGACGGCGTGGGCCTCTCGAACACCATAGCCTACGAGTACGAGGGCGTCCTGATAAGGCTGGGCGTTGGCTCCGGATGCAGCGGCCTCTACTCGGCAGGCCTGTTCTTTTCCGCGTTCCTCGCGTTCGTCATCGTCCGGTACGAGAGGATGGACGCCAGGATACTGACCGCTCTCGGCCTGGGCCTCCTTGTGACATGGTTCGGGAACATCTTCCGGATGGCAGTGACCGTGCTGATCGGGGCCGCGTACGGCCACCCCGCCGTGGTCTTCGTCCACAGCACCTTCGGGATCGTGATATTCGTGGCCTTCATCGCGGTGTTCTGGTACTTCATCGTCCGCTGGCTGGATAAGTCTCCCGCTGAGCCTGAGCGGTCCGCCCAGGCGGACGACGCGCCTTCTGCGGACTAGTCTACGCCTCACCGCAGCGGCTTCTTGGGAACCTGCTGGCCTAGGTCTTCCATTATCTTCCTGAGGACCTCGAAGTCGGTCCTGGGAGGCTCATCCTCGCGCTCCTTGAAAACGGAGCCCTCTCTTCCGGGCAGGATGAGCTCCCTCTCGATCAGCTCCCCGTAGTCGATGTCGTCACCCTGGCCATCGGCCCTGGCTTGGTGGCTCACGGGTACGTCCGGGATGGCATCGATGAGGGATGCAGACCTCGGCCTCTGCTGGGTCCTGACCTCAGCCGGTGCGGGCGGCGCTTGCTTCGTCTGCTCTTGTTTCTCTGACACTGCCTCGCCTCCGACTCCTCTCTCTCCTATAACTGTGGCCGCACATGCTACCGCAGCCCTCGGCCTGAAGGGCGGCATCGGCACGGCCTTATCCTCGCGCTCCGGCGACCTCCTGGCGCCTTGGACGCCTAGCTCCACTGGCGAGTCCTCACGCCTACTTCTCATGGCCAATGCGACCACGACGACCAGCATGGCGCCGATCGATGCGAGGATTGCGAAATCCGTTAACTTAAGTATTCCGAACATGTCCGAGCCGTCTCCAGAGCTCGGCTGATCCGTCCCTCCTATCTCGTTGTCCACCGGAGCGACAACAGAGTGAAGTGTGACCTGAGGAGTGTCGGCCCAGTTGCCAACCTCATCCACGGCGACAGCGAATACGCTCATGCCGTCCCAGAGCGCGCTCCCCGGGAGCGTGGCAACATAGCGCGTGCCGTCCCAGCTCATCGGGATGAGCGCGTAGCTCCCGTCCGGGTTCTCGCAGTGAAGCGTCACTGCTCCGACGCCGAAATCGTCAGAGGCGTCGGCAGTGATCGTGTGGGGAGAGCCCTCGACGAAGGACGTGTCGCCGCCGATGGCCACTTGTGGCAGGGTTGCGTCTATGTAGAAGGACGTCTCCAGAGTCATGGTCTGGCCGATTGCGTCCTCCGCGACCACGGCTATAGCGTGGAGGCCGTTCTGAAGACCCGAAGTGTCGATGTCATAGGGATGCGCGAGGGCCGAGGTGCCGCCTGAGTCGAGCGAGTACATGACCGATGTGAGGAACGAATCCGAGACCTCCAGGTCGAGCGGTGTCCCTGGCCTGATGGCGCCTCCCTGGGTCAAGTTGAGCAGCGAAATCGACGGAGGCTTGGTGTCCATAGCGAATGTGAACGAGTCAGTTGCCTGGTTCCCAGCGAGGTCGAGCGCTGTCATCTGGATCGTGAAGTATCCGTCTGCCGGAGAAGACGCCAGGCTGATGGATATCTCGGGGTTGATGCTGCGCCACATTACGCCCCAAAGGGTCCAGTTCGCCAGGGCCAAGTTGTCGTCGACCACCCTCACCCTGACAGTATCCGTATTCGACACGAAGGACCCGTCATCAGGCGACAGGAGCTCTATGCGTGGGGATGTGTCATCGATCGTAATCGTGAACCAAATCTGGTCATATCCGTTCAGGCAATCAGTGGCATTTATGATAATATTGTGGGTTCCTTCTGACCACCCGATCGTCGATATGGACCTGAGCGACCCGAGGTCGTACCAAGCGTCTCCCTCGGTCCATCTCACGACGGTGGGCTCGGCGCCCTCGACCGAGAGCTCGATGTCAGTTCCGGACCTCGCGACCGAACCGCCGGCCGGGCTCAGGACCTGAACGACCACCGTGCTCGAGGCTACCTCGAACGACACGCTCCTGCTCGTGACCTTGCCGACAGCGTCCACAGCGGTTATCTCCACTGTGTAGAATCCCTCGGGCCAGCCGGCCATGTCGATGGAGTACGGGGCTGCCAGGGGCATCGCAGCGCCACCATCGAGCCTGTAGGTGGCCTGATCGAGGTACGCATCGTACACCGACGCCTGGAGGACCGACCCCAAGGGCACCCTTGCGCCTGCGGAAGGATACAGTATCTCCACTGACGGGTCCGAGGCGTCGATGTCGAACTCGAAGGTCGCGGTCGCCACCGCACCCTCGCTGTCGGTCGCGACTATCCTCAGGGAGTGCCTCCCGTCGCTCCACGAAGAGGTGCCGACCTGCCATGGCGAGGACAGTGGGCCGATTGATGCGCCGTCTAGATATGCTTCAGCCGTCAATGGGCTTTCATCGGTAATGCTCAGGCTGACCAGTGTCCCTGCTGCATTGAGGCTGGAGTTCGTAGGAGAGAGCAGCGTGATGACCGGCGCGTGGTTAGACCACTCGACCGATGTGAGAGTGATGCTCTGAGACGCGCGCTGGTATATCCCGAGGTCGAATGCGATATCTATGACAGCGGTGTCCGAGGGACCTGAGAACAGGTCCGCCGGGTTGAAGTGCCACTCGAACCTGATGCTGCCGTTGTGAACATGCGATGTAGAGGTGCAGTACTCGTCCAGTATCATGCCTATCTTCTGCCCGTCATGCATGAGCTCTAGCGGGACTGCTCCCGAGGCGCTGAGCGGGTTGCCTGACAGGTCCTTCAGCTGGCCGGTCAGGACGATGCTCGCATCGCCGTTCCTGTACCCTATCTCAGTGGTCGAAGCCGAGAGGGAGAACACCACGGGTATCTGAGCGAGGGCTGCGTTGCCGATGGTGAACTCGATGTAGTTGCCGGACTGGTCTGCCACGCGCGCGAGTATGTTGATCGCCCCGTCGGAGGAGGAGGTGGGCACCACGGCCGAGAACGCCCCGCCTCCCTGGGAGGCGACGGCAAGAGACTGCCACGACGAGGAAGCGGACGACCTCCAGCTGATGGAGACGTCGCCCAGGGAGCGGTCGTCGGAGGCGTACAAGGTCATGGCCACAGAGGACCCTGGCGTGAAGACCTGAGGCATTGTCAGGCCCTCGACGCGAGGTGGGTTGACATCAGTAGCGGGCACAGAGAAGCCCAGAGTCATGTGCACGCTGTTGCTGATCTGCGGGAATGGCGAGTAGGTGATCTCCGCTGTGTACTGCCCTGGGGACGACAGGCTGACGATGCGCTTCGCATCCGGCCTCGCGAGGAACTCTGGGAACTGATACATGCCCACCAGCTGGCCGTTCCTGTACAGGTCCATCAGTGGCATAGACATCCCCCCGACCTTGGCCCCTGACTGGTCCCTCAGGAGCGGCTGGACGATGACGAGCGAGCTGTTCGTGTTGAAGGTTGTCAGCGACGGGTAGAACGGGCCGACGCCGATCCTCTCGAAAGAGGACTCGGCCGGCAGCGCGGTCAGGTAGTTCCTGTCTGGCACGTAGATCTCAGCTGCAGTGTCTGCCCTCAGTAGGTGCGAATAGTCCGCAGTGTAGAACGACCTCTCGATGAATCCCCGGAACAGGCTACCCGGGTAGTAGAGCTCCGAGAACACGTCCTGGACGAAGGTCGTCCTGGTCATGCCCGTGAAGAACGGGTTCACGGACGTGAATGTGTCTCTGCGAGCGAAGAAGGCCGCCTCTCCACCCTGGGCCCTGTGGGTGCCCCAGTTGCACCAGAGGTCGCCTATGGCCCCTGGGATATCGTACTTGGTGACGTAGACCGAGTACTGCCCCTCCACGAGCCCGAGGATGCTCGGCGTGGAAGCCCCCACTCCGTCGAATTCCCAGGCCATGAGATACTGCAGGTCCGCAGTCGCCTCCACGATGAACTTCGTGTCCAGGCCGCTCGCGTACTCGAACCAGTGGTCCCAGTTGCGGCTCATGAAGTCCCACATGCCCGAGCTGTATGACATGCCGGACACGGATATCGCCAGGGAGGCGTCGGTGTCGGAGACGTAGATGGTCTTGCTCGTCGGGAGCGAGAACACCTCCGCACCCTTGATGGAGTAGTCGCATCCGGTGATGTGGAAAGAGATGTTCTTCTGGCCCTCGTACCTGAAGCAGATTCTGAAGTCCTTGACATATATCGGGTTGCCGTCCTCGGTGGCCAGGTCGAGCGAGACGCTCCTCGCGCTCGCCATCGAGAGCTCGATCTCCGCGTCTGACAACCTGGGGACTGTGACCGTCCCTGACAGGGCGTAGGGGTCCGAGAAGTCGTATATCAGGTGATGGCCGATCGAGTGGACGTTGTACGTTCCCGATGGGACGAGGAATGTGGCCGGCGGCACGGGCTTATCCGTGCCTCCTCTCTTGCCGAGAGCGACCGCGCAATCGGGAACACTGTAAATCCACACGCCTCCATACGGGTCGTTCACGTAGTTCCCCGTCGGGGAGGTCACGCGTACGGTGAGCTTCGAGAGCACCGCGAACCCGAACGGAAGGCTGACATCGACGGAGCCGCCTGAGATGCGCACAGTCCCGTCATAGTACCCCTCGGGGGCCGCCGTGGACGGGATGGAGACCTGGAGGGTGACGGAGGAGCTGCCCGAGGATGGGAGGGAAAGGGTCGAAGGGGTCGCGCTCGAGACGTTCGTCCATACACGCACCCCCGCCGTGCCGTTCGCTAGCAGCGAGGACCAGTCGTACGAGGAGATCTGGGCCGTAGAAGACGAGCCCGAGTTGAAGACCGTGACGGGCTGGGACGGGCCGCCCGCAGTGCCGTAGGAGACCATCGCAGGGTCGAAGAAGACTATCTCGGAGGCCGCATCGGGAAGCCACATGCCTCCCGCGCCTGCCGACCAGAGAGACGCATCGAGGGCGTAGGCGCCCGTGACCAGGGCAGACTTGACCTGAGAAGGCGTCCAGGTAGGATGGAGTTGAAGCAGAAGAGCTGCGCCACCAGCAACATGCGGCGTGGCCATGGATGTGCCGCTGGCGGAGTAGTAGCCGGTCGGAGAACTGATGCTCGTGCCACCGTAAGGCACCGTGGAGACTATGTTCACACCGGGAGCGGAGACCTCGGGCTTCATCGCGAGGCTGGGAACCGTGCCCCTGGAGCTGAAGTCCGCGAGGTTGTTCGACTTGTCGATCGCACCCACCGTGACCGCCTCGGGGGCGACACCAGGGGCGGCGACCGTTCCGAGGGATGGCCCCTCGTTGCCCGCTGCAACGACGACCACGATCCCTGCAGCCACAGCGTTCTGCACTGCAACGCACACCGGCGAGTCGGCCTCGCCCGGACCTCCCAAGCTCATGCTGATGACATCGGCCCGGTCGGACAGATCCTGGTCCTGGTTAGGATCCATGGCCCTGTCGATGGCCGCGATGACGTCGCTCATGTACCCTTGGCCGGACGCATCCAGCGCCTTGTACGCCAGTATGCTCGCGCCAGGCGCCACGCCCTTGATCCCGCCATCGGCCGCGACTATGCCAGCGCAGTGAGTTCCATGGCCGTTGTCGTCCATCGGATCTGTATCGTCGTTGACGAAGTCGAAACCGCCCAAAACCTTGTAGGAGGGACCGATGCCGCCGCCGAGGTCCGGGTGCATGTAGTCGACACCGGTGTCGATTACAGCCACGACCATGCCCGTCCCGGTGACCAGGCTGTTCGAGGGGTCGCGCATGCTCCAGAGCTGCGTCGCGCCCACCTGGGCCACGCTCTCGGAGAGCATTGCCGATACGGAGAGGTCCGGGTACACCTGGATGCCCTGCTCGGGCGATGCCAGGAACTCGGCGAGGTTGTCCAGTGTGATGCGCCCGGAGAACCCGGCCAGAGCGCTGGAGAACTCCTTCAGCCTGCCGGAATCGAGGTTCCTGATGATGTCTGCCTTTGCCTGATTCATGTCAGCAAGACCGCCCTCCACGGAGGCGGCCTCTGAATATGAGAATATGACCCTGACATAGCCCGACTCGTCGGCCATCGACTCCCAGTCCCAATCCATGCCACTCCAGCTGTCGGTGGCATCCCAGACCGGCTCCTGTTCCTGAGACGGGGCATCATATGCCGAGGGATGGACGATGGCGCTATCGGGCGTGACGAAGAACACGAAGGATGCGATGAGCAGGATCAGGGCTACTGAAAACACGGGGACGAGGCCCACAAAGGAACGAACTGTGGGATGGCTCCTCGAATGTGCGCGCTCTTGACCGCTAGACCGCGAGCTGAGCCTCCTGACCACTGCTTATCAACCCTATCGTTGATATCCGGAGGCGGCGCTTAAGAACGCCATCTCGTGGTTATCATGTCTTGGTTATCAAAAAGACCAACATGCCCCATCCTCGACACCTCGGCGCAGACAGACTTAGTCACCAATGCCGTCAGTATGCTGCCTGACCTCTGTTCTTCCCAATACGCCGACCGCTATAAAGCCCTATTCTCACTTCTGATAGGGTGTGAGGGCTTCTGCGGAGCACGAGCTGGGCCTTGGAGGATCACCCAAAACGACAGGCCATGAGCCTACTTCTTCCTCTTCGAGACGAGGAACACCACTGCGACCGCGGCTATCAGGCCTCCGGCGATCACGAACCCTATGATGCTCCCGAACTCCGGGATGGCATAGGGGAACGTCACGTTGCAGTACTGGAAAGGCAACGAGTCGGCAGTTGTGCTGTTGCTCTCCTGGTTGCCACCGTGAGTGGCGATGACCTGTATCCTGTCTCCGATATCCCAGTCCGAAGGCCCGAAGGTCACGGAGAAGTAACCTGTCCCGTCCGATGTGTCCGTGAGCGTGGACCTCACCGTATCATCGCTGGCCCAGCGGATGTTGATGGTTATTGGGATGTCCTCGATGAGCCTTCCATCCACGTCCCTGACGTAACCTCGCACCTGCTTCGGACCGCTCGCAGCGCTCGCGCCGTAGGATACGAGCAACATGGCCACCAGGGCCACCGCCAGAGCTGCCGTGAGAGCGAACGCCCCCCGGCTACATGGACAATTCCTGTTTGTCGCCATCGACCTCATCGATTCCACCGTTGATCCTGGTTAGATGGTCAGTGAGCTAGTGATTAATGATGCTTGTTTATATTAGTTGTGCTGGAGCTGTCAGTGCGCTTTCAGACAGCAGGCCAGTGTTCAGCGCGACCCTCGCCTCCTTGCCAGGAGCACAGCCGCCATGGCCAGGAAGCTCGCAACTGTCAGACCCGCCATCAT
>JAFGHM010000023.1 GCA_016930135.1 Thermoplasmatota archaeon
ACCGCCTCAGGTATCGCATTCCCGCTGAATGGGCTGCTGGTATATAAACGTGACCGCCCATGCCAGGGCCGCGTCGGTCAGAGCTACCCGTCCTTAGCCTTCTTCTGCGCCTTCTTGCCTCGCTCCTTGGCCGTCAGGCCCGTGACCTTCTCGAGGAAGGTGTTGTACGCCTTGATCGTGTTTGCCGCGATATCGTTCGCGACCGAGGGGTCCATCTGCGTCTCGACACAGAGCGTCTTCTTCCCGGCCCAGACGCTCAGCTGCTTGAGCGCTCCATAGCTGGAGACGAGCTTTCCGTCCCTGTCCATCACGTTGCCGAATGTCTCCTGCATCGCCTTCTTGAGGTTGTCCGGCCGAAGATTGTCCTGCAGTCCCCTCTTCAGTTCGTACTCCTGCATCCCGTCACCTGGGGGTTTAAGCTCGCTGCCGCCTGAAAAACCTTTGGAGGTCCGCGCAGCCTCCTGCGACAAAGGGCTCGAGATCCACGACGCTCTCCCAGATTGCCTTGCATCCGCACTCGGGCGCCCCCAACCTCGAGTAGTCCTGGGATTGAGAGAATCCGCGGATCGAATCGAGTATCACATCATCGCACTTGCCACAGTTGTGGGCGCCCCTCTCCTTGCCTCCTCCCGTAGGGTCACATACGACCTTCACCCCGAGGCCTTCGCATGACCTGAGCACTTCGAGCACGCTCCACAGCCATGGAGGCCTATACGACCATGATCTCCAGAGCTTCTCCACAAGGGTGCCCTTCTGGACATTGACCGGGTTGAGCGACAGGGCGGCGCTCACCTCCGCCGCGTGCGCCATCGTGGCGACCGAGTCCCGGATAGCCTCGGTTTCCGTCAGGAAGGGCGGCTTGAGGAGGACGTAGGTCCTGATGTCCATCTCTCTCTCTCGCAGGATCTCCGCGGCTCGATCGTAGTCCTTGACCGAGAATCCTTTGTTGATCGAGCACTCGAGCACCTTGTCGTTCGCGCTCTCCAGGCCGAGCGCCACCTCGACGTCGTCGTGCAGGAATTGGACCCTCCCGATCCGCGCAGGGGTCACGTACTCGGGGCGCGTTTCGAAGAGCAACCTGAGCCCCAGGTCCTTGCAGGTCCTCAGAATAGTGTCCGAGACTTCAGGGTCCACCTCATCCTCGTCCAGGAACGACCCAGAGGTGTAGATCTTCAGGAAGCGTATCTCGCCCAGGTCCCCGAGGCCGTTCTCGAACTGCCTGAGGATGCTTGAAGGTGGCACGTCGAGTCTTGGGCCGTAATTGTAGCCGCACATGGAGCATCCACCTTCATGGTAGTGGCTGCACCCGGAGGTCTGCAGTATGAGCACCCCGACGTCCACGAGCCTGCCGTCGATGAGCTCCTTCTCTCGCCATGCTGAGGCAGGACGGTCCAGGTCTCTCTTCCTTTCGTGCCTACGATGCCCGTGGCCCTCGCCCTTGCTCTCCATCTCAATACCGACAAAAGCATGACGGGATTTCAAAGGTCGTACGGCTTGAGGGTCCTGCGCCCGTTCTTCTTGGCCCGCCTGGCTGCGCTTTCGATCATCTCATGGACTCGCTCGTCCAGCTCGTAGTAGAACTCCTCGGAGATCCTGTAACCCTCCCCAGCGACCTCCTTCACATCTGAGACCTTGATGACCATCTTTCCGTTGCGCAAGGCCGAGACCTTCATGTGCTCCCCCCGATAGACACCGGTGCGAGCTAATGCTAACGCAAGTGGGCTTCTTAACGTTTTCCGTCCCTCTGCCATGCCTTGGCGTCCCCAAAGCTTTTTTCCGCCAAGGCTTCTACCGGGACAGGGCGCAGGAATGGACGTCAACTCCAAGTTGGATCTCGCCTCGAGGAACGCCGTCGAGATAGTCACCCCCGAGGAGCTCAGGTCGCTCTTCGAGACCAAGGAGAGGCCCACCGCCTACATCGGCTACGAGCCGAGCGGGTTTGTGCATGCGGGCCAGGTCATCACCTCGGCCAAGATAATCGACCTGCAAGAGGCGGGCGTAGAGGTCACGGTATTCCTCGCTGATTGGCATGCATTGATTAACGACAAGCTCGGAGGCAACATAGAGGACATCCGGGCCTGCGGGGAGTACCTCAAGGAGTGCTTCCTCGCCCTGGGCGTGAAGGACTCAGTGAAGTTCGTGTGGGCGAGCGACCTGTGCGACCACGCATCCTACTGGGAGAAGTTCGTGAGGATAGCTAAGGCCAGCTCCCTCATGCGCATCAAGAGGGCCATGACCATAATGGGCAGGACCGAGAACGAAGCCGAGGTCGACGCGTCCAAGATGATGTACCCTCCCATGCAGGCCGCGGACATATTCGAGCTGGGAGTCGACATCGCCCTCGCAGGCATGGACCAGAGGAGGGCGCACATGCTCGCGAGGGACGCCGCCGAGAAGCTCGGCTGGAAGAAGCCGATCGCGCTCCACACTCCGCTCTTGTCGAGCCTGACCGGAGGGGGCCGTATGGATCCCGTTGAGGCGAAGATGTCCAAGAGCAGTCCGAACAGCGCCATATTCCTGCACGACACCCCCGCGGAGATATCGAAGAAGCTCAAGGGTGCGTTCTGCCCTCCGGAATCGGACGGTAACCCGGTCCTGGAGCTTGTGCGCATGGTCACGTTCCCGAAGCTCGGGCGGTTGAGGATAGACCGGCCCGTGAAGTACGGAGGGCCTGTCGAATACCACACGATCGACGAGGTAGTCCGGGCTTACGCATCAGGCAGTCTCCACCCGCAGGACCTCAAGAAGGGCGCATCGGACTCGATATCCGAGGTCTTGGCGACCGTCAGGAAGCATTTCGAAGCGAACCCTAAGAACCTGGAGAAGGTCAGAGCACTATCGGTCACCAGATGATAGTATCTTGCTC
>JAFGHM010000024.1 GCA_016930135.1 Thermoplasmatota archaeon
CAGCTACTGCCCGCTCAGCTGGTGGCTCAGCCTCGAGCACGAGGAGGACTCGGAGTCGCTCGCCCAGGGCGTCAGGAGCCACGAGAAGCTCGGGAAGTCTCTCTGGAAGATAGACTCCGGCGAGAAGAGCGCCAGGGAGTCAGAGAGAATAGTCTTCTGGTGGGCGATAGTCGCGACCGTGCTCGCGGTCGTCGGCCTCGAGCTGCTGCCTCTTGCGAGCTCGGACACGCTCAGCACAATACTCACCGTCGTCGCGCTCATATGGATCCTGGCAGCCCTGTTCTTCCTGTACAAGGCGGCGCGCTCGACAATGGAGAGCAAGATCGTCAGCTACGAGAAGATCATACTTGTGTTCGCAATCGTGGCGGTCGTGATCGCCACGAACGCCGTCGCGTTCCTCGTCGAGGACGTCAGGCTCGCGCAGGTCTTCGAGGTCGTCGCCATCCTGTGGCTCGTGGGGGCCTCGTATTTCCTGTACAGATCGCTCAGGTCGACGGAGATAGCGGACTCTCTGAGGAAGGAGTTCAAAGTGAAGGGCAAGATAGAGTACATAGACGTCGACAACACGAAGGCGTTCAGATCGGAGAGATACGGCCTGTCCGGAACTCCCGATTACGTCATAAAGGTCGGCGACAACATCATCCCCGTCGAGGAGAAGACGGGCAGGACGCCGAAGGGGCCTCTGTTCTCGCACATACTCCAGATCGCCGCCTACTGCCTGCTCATCGAGGAGGACACCGGAAAGGCGCCGCCCTACGGCCTCCTGAAGTACCCTGAGCACGAGCACGAGATAGAGTATAACCAGGACCTCAGGAACATGCTGGTCGACAAGCTGGCCGAGATGCGACAGGCGATGAAGACAAAGAACGTGCACAGGAACCACAACAGGCCCGGGAAATGCCTGCACTGCTCGAGGCGAGACGTCTGCCCCGAGCGGCTCGCGTGAGCACTCACTCGACTGTGACCGTCTTCGCGATGTTCCTGGGCTTGTCGATCGGACAGCCCCTGATCCTTGCCAGGTGATAGGCCCACAGCTGCAGCGCGACTATCACGGGCACGGGCGTGAATATCGGCGGGAGCTGCCTGATGGACAGGACGTCGTCTGCGAACTTCGGCAGGTCGGTGTCCCCCTCGAACCCTATCGCGATGACTGGGCTGCCTCTCGCTGAGACCTCGCTGATGTTCCCCAGCATCTTCTCGTATGTGTGGTCTCTCACAGCGATGGCCACGACGGGCGAATCCTTTGACAGAAGCGCCAAAGGCCCGTGCTTCAGCTCGCCCGCAGGGAACCCCTCGCCGTGTATGTAGCTGATCTCCTTGGTCTTGAGAGCACCCTCGAGGGCTATCGGATAGTTGATGCTCCGGCCGATGAAGAACATGTCGTCGGAACGGGCGTACTTCTCTGCAATGGCCTCGATCTCGCTCGCCTTGTTCAGCACGTCCTGCACGTACCTCGGAAGGCTCCTCAGGAAGCTCGTCATCGACCTGCGGGCCTGAGCTGTCAGCGACCGGTTCTGAACGCCGAGCTCCATGGCCAGCAGATACAACGCGACCACCTGCGTCACGAAGGTCTTCGTCGCTGCCACGCCTATCTCAGGGCCGGCCCTAGTGTATATCACGTGGTCGACCTCCCGCGTGATGGCCGAGCCGACGACGTTGGCGATGCCCACGGTCTTGTTGCCGCGCTTCCTTGCCTCCCTCGCCGCTCCGAGGGTGTCCGCGGTCTCGCCGCTCTGAGTGATGAGCACCACCAAGGGGCTCTCTCTCGACACGGGCGAGTAGCGGTACTCGCTCGATATCTGCACGGTCGTGGGCACTTTCGCGAGCTCCTCGATGATGTACTTCCCGACCAGGCCCGCGTGATACGATGTGCCGCAGGCCACGATCTTGACGCTGGAGAAGCTGTTCCCCTGGAAGAACGGCTCGGGCTCGGCGCTCTCCATCCTTCCCAGGAGCGAGTCGTGGATCGCCTCGGGCTGCTCGTATATCTCCTTGAGCATGAAGTGCGGGTACCCTCCCTTCTCCGCATCCTCGAGGCTCCAGGTGATCTTCTCAGGCCTGCGCTCGACCGCAGTTCCCTCGGAGTCGAATATCCTGACCTCGTCCCTGGTGAGGCTCACGACCTCCCCGTCCTGGACATGCAGGAACCTGCTGGTGTACTTCAGGAGCGCCGTCACGTCGCTCGCCACGAAGTTCTCGCCATCCCCCAGTCCGATCACGAGCGGGCTCTCGCGCCTGGCCGCCACTATCTCGTCATGGCCAGCGCTCACGACGACGAACGCATATGTCCCCTCGACCTTCTCGAGCGCCTTCCTCACCGCGGCCACGAGGTCGCCGTTCATCTCTGCCTCTACCAAGTGCGCGAACACCTCTGTGTCCGTCTCGGAGACGAACTTGTGGCCTGTCGCGAGGAGGTGCTCCTTGACCTCCATGAAGTTGGATATGATGCCGTTGTGCACGACCGCGAGCCTGTTCGTGCAGTCCGAGAGCGGGTGCGCGTTCTCCGTCGTCGGCCTTCCCTGGGTCGCCCACCTCGTGTGCGCGATCCCGACCGTGCCCGTCATCTCGGGCATGCTCGACTCGAGCACGGCGATCTCACCCTTGCTCTTGAACAACTGAAGACCTTTCTGGATGGGATCCCCGACAACGGCGATCCCCGCGGAATCGTACCCCCTGTACTCCAGCCTCTTGAGGCAGTCGAGCAGGATGGGCTGCGCGTTCCGCCCGCCCGCATAACCCACAATGCCGCACATCCGAGCAACACCCTAAGTCACGAGCGCCTTGTTCGGCAGGTTCCTCGTTATCCTCGCACCGCTGGAGACCTTGCACCCAGCGCCGACTATCGTCCCCGGCTCGACCGACACGCCAGTCCCGAAGCTGGTATCCTCACCGAGTATGGAGCCGATGTGAGGCACCTTGAAGAACTCGTCCGCGATGTTCACATACGCCTCCGCGCCCGCAGCCATCAGGTGCGACTGGGACTTGACCCCGTACCCGAGCACCGAGTGCGAGAGATACGAGTGCGCGCCGATGCTGCAGTTGCTCATGAGCACGCTGTTCTTGATCACAGTGTAAGGCTCCACGGTCACGCTGTTGCCTATGCTCGTGGACGGGAAGATGGTGACATTGGGCCCGATCTCGCACCCGTCGCCTATCAGAACGGGCCCGTAGATCGTCGTCCCGGCGCGTATGATGGTCTCCTCGCCGATCCCCACAGGCCCCGAGAGCACGACCTGGCTCTCGATCTTGCCCGCGGTCCGCACGGGGACGTTCTCGAGCGCTGCGGCGTTCAGCTCCAGAAGGTCCCACGGGTAGACGGCGTCTATCCAGAGGCCGTCCGAGAACACGGGCGCGACGGGCTGCTCTCCCAAGCTGGCCTGGACCGCGTTGCTCAGGCCGTACTCGCCCTCGGCGATGCACCCGTCGATCGCCTGGAATATGCGCTCGTTCAGGCAGTACATGCCCGTGAGTATGATGTTCGAGATCATCTCGGCTGGCTTCTCGTGGACGCTCGTGATGGCGCCCCGCTCGAGCGTCACCACACCGTACTTCGACGGGTTGTCGCTCTCGACCACCAGCGCGCTCGGACAAGTGCCCGACCGCAGGAGGTCGCCCACGGCCCGCCTGTCGACCACATTGTCCCCAGGCAACACCACGAACTCCCCGGACAGCCTGTCCTTAGCGGCCAACAGCGCATGCCCGTTCCCCAGCTGCTTCTCCTGGACCACATACTCGATCCGGGCGCCGAACTTCTTGCCGTCCTCGAAGTGGGACATGATCCGCTCCTTGCGGTAGCCCACGACGACGACCATGTCCGTCACATCGTTCTTCACCAGCGAGTCGACGACATACTCGAGTATCGGACGGTTCGCCACGGGGATCATGACCTTCGGCTCGGACACGGTCAGAGGACGAAGACGCATCCCCTCTCCCGCGGCCAGAATGACAGCCTTCATCAGAAACCCACCGGCCCAGTCGCTAACACGAATGCGGCCATTTAAGGGTATCGCAGAGGAGCTTCACTCCTCCTCTTCCTCCTCGCCAATGGTGCCGTAGATGGTCCGGTTCTTGGCCTCGACCCTCGTGGGCGTGGCCTCCTCGAAAAGCTCGCACTCGCACCTGATCCTCGTCACGATGTCCCGGCGAACACAGTAGCCCAGCCCTGGCCCGGCAGCGTCCTCCGGCCTAGGGTCCCAGTGAAGACACGCAGGACAGAGAAGACGCTGCCTCTTCGCGTTGGTGCAGGTGCTGTGATAGGTCACGAGCGGCCTATGTGTCGTTTCGGATATATCACGATTTCCATGGTGGAGTTCGGGGGCGATAACGACAGCGGACTATGCACAGGGGGTGCGCGAAACTGATTCCACGAATGCGTAGTATGAGTGCAGTGCCAGATTGCTTACGTCGGCCAGCGCCTCAGCACTTCGATCGTCATGACCAGAGGCACGAGAGGCGCATACAGGAAGGAGGACAGAGTCGCGCTACCACCGGAGCTGCAGAAGGAGATCGTGGAGAAGGCCGCCGCGAAGTACGGCAACTGCCAGGAGCTCGCGAAGCACCTCGAGATACCGAAGTCGTCTGTCCACTACTACAGAGTCGGCCGGCTGACCATGCCCCAGTCAATCCTGGAGAGAATGCTCGACATCGCAGGAGATGACGGCCTCAGGGCGCGAGCGGAAGATCGGGGGATCGCGAAGGACAGGACTTGGGCCAACGAGTACGCCGTGAGCGTCTACCGCGAGATGTGCAGGGAGAGGGTCAGACTTCCCACCAGGGAGGAACTTGAGAGGGATGACCAACTGAGGAGAAAGGCCGCTGCCATCATCTCATACGTTATGGCCGAGGGGTCGGTCTGGCTCCAGAAAGAGAAGTGGGGAGAGTGTGCCGCGAACATCACCTTCGCAGCTCACGAGACCGATCTATACGATCACTTCAGGGGGCTGTGCAGGGACGTGTTCGACTACGACATCGGGCTGCCGCAGAAGCCAGGAAACAACACACAGGCAATCCGTGGATTCATCTATTCGAGATTCATCGCGGAATGGCTCATCGAGAACGGTGTGTTTCCTGGTGAGAAATCGGCAAGGGAGCTCCATTTGCCTGTGTGGGTCCGTGAATCCAGCGATCGACTCACGCTTGTATCCGCCCTTCAACCGTGGTGCGACGGGGAAGGAAGCACTCGAGCGACTGTGCATCCGAACTCAACGGCGTTGTCATTGGCCCAATCCAGGCATACGAATCTGAAGGACACGGATGTCCCAAGGTGTTACCTGGGAAGAGACGCAAGAACTGTATCAAGAGGCAGCCTGGAGAAAATGGAGAAAGCAGGCATTCGCATCCTGAGCCGCCTGCAGAGGAACTGTAGAAGCGAGATACTCGACGAAGTGGCGGCGATCGCGTCGAAACTTGGCTTCAGACCCAGAGTCGACGTCTTGCGCATAAGGCTGAAAGGCGATGGTCGATGGAGCTGCATATGGACAGCCGAATTCGACAGACAGGATGCCATCAGCATGCTAAGCGATAGAATCCTAACCCAGAGCAGAAAGGTGGCGAGGATACGATGGCCAGGGAAATAAATAATCGTATTATTATACATAATACTAAATTAGCGGGGGCTAGATTTGAACTAGCGATCTTCAGGTTATGAGCCTGATGGGATTTCCAAGCTACCCCACCCCGCTGCTTCGCAC
>JAFGHM010000120.1 GCA_016930135.1 Thermoplasmatota archaeon
CACAGGCCAAAGTTTTATTACTCCCCTTCATGCTCCCTTTGCACCGAAGGGCCGAGGGAGCCGAGGGGGGTGAGGGCACAAAATGGCCGGGATGGGCAGATATGTTCTCTCAAGGACCATCCAGATGGTCATCACCCTAGTGATTATTCTGACCCTGATATTCATCATGTTCGAGTCCCTCCCCCTCAAGCCCCAGGACCTCCTCACGCTCAACCCGAACATAAACCCCTCACAGAGGGTCGCCCTGGAGAGGCTCTTCGGGTTCGACAGGCCGGTGCAGGAACGGTACTTCGTTTACATGAAGAACATGATCACGTTCAACTTCGGCGATTCCTTCACCAGCGCGCAACCGGTCTGGGATCAGCTCTCTGAGAGGATTCCGAGGACCCTGCTGCTCTTCGGGCTCTCGACCGTCTTCGCATACTTGATCGGCATATACCTCGGGGCGTGGATCGCCTGGAGGAGAGGAGGCATCGCGGACGGGAGCTCCGTCATCATCAGCCTCGCCTTCTACAACATGCCCTCCTTCTGGATAGGCCTGATATTCCTCGTTGTATTCTCCTCCGAGCTGGGTTGGTTCCCGTTGACGGGATGGTATGACCCGACTGCGGATCTTCCGGGTGGCTCACAGGGGGCCCTTCTGTACGACACCATCAACATAATGTGGCACATGTTCCTCCCGCTGGTGGTGCTCCTTCTCCTTCAGCTGGCCGGGACCATACTGCTCATGCGGACAGCGATGTTGGACATAATCGGCGAGAACTACATGATCACGGCCAAGGCGATAGGGTTCTCCGAGAGGAAGGTCCTGTTCAAGTACGGCGCCAGGAACGCCATGCTGCCGGTCGTGACATCGTTCATAATCTCAATAGTCTTCGCAATCAGTGGCGCGGTCGTTCTGGAGAACGTGTTCTCTTTCCCGGGCATGGGGGCACTCTACATACGTTCATTGCTCCAGCTGGATTTCCCCGTCGCGCAGGCAACTCTCTTCATCATCACGCTCTTGGTCCTTCTGGGCAACTTCGCAGCTGATCTCATCTATGGATATCTCGACCCGAGGGTGCGCCAGTGAGCGAGAGTGACAAGATTCAGAGGAAAGAAGACTCGACCCCTCTCGAGGGGGATACGGCGGAGGCGAAGCAGCCCGAGCTCCAGGAGCTTGCGGTCGAAAGCCAGAAGGTGCTCCGGAAGATTCTGAGGAGCTTCAGGACCACGTGGAAGTACTACAGGGATTCGAAGACCGGGATGATCGGGCTTGGTATAGTGATAGCGTTCTTCATAATGGCCATCTTCGCACCCTGGCTATCGCCCTACGATGTCGACTTCAAGGCGCCCTCGCAAGACATATTCATCGCGGACAGCGAGATGGTGAACCTGGGCGACCTCAAGAACTGGTCGCCCCCCATGGGACTGCTGGCGCCCACCAAGGAGTCGAACATGGAGCGCATTCTGCTGTACTCGGACGACGGCGTGGCCAGGACCTACCCTGTGGACGAGGCCCAGGGCATAGTGCTCAGGGAGCCGGCCAACAACACGATACCGGCCAACGTCTCCTACCTGGACTATGCGCATTTCTCGTACTCGTTCTTCTTCATAGTCGAAGGGAACCTTGTCCACGAGTACACGTGGAATCTCATAGACACGGACGTGGAGTACGTGCTGCCTTTCCAGCCGAAGCACTTCTCGAACCTGTGGAACGGCTACTCGGACATACTCAACACGGAGAGGGTCGCCTTCGTCATAGCCGGCGACCACGATATATGGCTCATCAGCAAGAGGCCACCCCATGCCCCGACGGGGCAACCGGCGGCGACCTTCGTGCGTAATATGACGATATCCGATGCCACAGTGATCGGCAACCCGCAGGTCATGGACAGCTCCTTCATAGACAACGGCAGCCTCATAGTAGTGCCAACGGACATTGGCATCATGGCCTATCCGATTAACCTTACAACTGGAGGACTGGGGAACATAGTCGTGAACGTCTCGATAGGCCCCAGACTGTGGACGAGCCCCTACAACTACACCGATTCGAACAACCTGACTGTGGAATTCGAACCCGTGGTGTCAGAGAACATGATGACTTTCCCCGATCCGACGAGCATCACTGATGACTTCAAGAAGACCGATGTCATCTTCGTCGCGACGACCGACGGCAAATTGGTTGCGTACGACAGGCGCAGCGGTAGCGTCCGGTACGCGAAGAGCCTGGTGATGCCCTCTATCAGAGACTACGAGATCACGGGGCTGCACCCGTCCAACGTGGGCGTCCTGGTCGTGGGAACCACTGGGGACAGGGGGTTCATCGCCGGCGTCGACCCAGTCAATGGCACGATCAACCAGATGGGGACCCAGTACACAAGCGTGGCCTCCCACATCGACAGCCTACCATATTTCGTACCGGGGTCCAGGATGTTCCTTTTCAGCACGGTCGATGACAGCATATACCTGGCTAACGAGCTGATGCAGGTCAACGCCACGTTCATGGCCCCAGGTGGCGGCTCTGCCACGCCTGTGGCGTTCATAGGCAACATCTACATCTCGAGTGCTATAGGCGGGAACTACTTCGCGGTGGTCACCAATGACAACCATCTCTTCACCGAGAGCCTCCAGGGCCGCAACGTGGCCCCCCTGCCGCCAGGGACCTACGCCTCCGGCAACAGATACATCCTGGGCACGGACTACGAGGGACACGACATACTCACCTGGCTCATCTACGGCACACGCGCGGAGCTCATGGTCGGGGTGACCGCGGCGTTCTTCGCGGTCGTGATCGGCACTATCGTGGGCCTCGTCGCCGGCTTCTACTCAGGACTGATAGACGACATTCTGATGAGGACCACGGATGTAGTGCTGAGCCTCCCTGGTCTCGTTATCATACTCCTGTTCGCCGCGGTCTTCGGGCCATCCCTGATCAACATCATAATCATCATCGCCATACTCTCGTGGGCAGGCATCGCGAGGGTCATCAGGTCGGTGACCATCTCCCTCAAGGAGAGGGCCTTCGTCGACGCGGCGATTATCGCGGGCGCCTCCGACAGCAGGCTCATATTCAGGCACATAGCGCCCAACGTGCTCCCGTACACCTTTCTCTACATGACCTTCAGCATCTCCGGCGCGATCGTCACCGAGGCCATACTGGCATTCCTCGGCTTCGGCGATGTGAACTACGTGACCTGGGGCATGATGCTGCAGTTCCTGCAGATCAGTGGGCACTCGCTCGACGCACCGTGGTGGCTCCTTCCACCTGGCGTGGCGATAACGCTGCTCTGCCTGGCATTCTATCTGATCGGCAGGGCCTTCGACGAGGTCGTCAACCCCCGCCTGAGGAAGAGGTGATCTAATGGTTCTGCTCGAAGTGAAGGACCTGAAGGTGCACTTCAAAATCGAGAACGGCTGGGTAAAGGCCGTCGACGGGGTCAGCTTCACCATCGACAAGGGGGAGACGATGGGGCTGGTGGGAGAGAGCGGCTGCGGCAAGACCACCGCAGCCTATGCGATCACTCAGCTTCTGCCCTCGAACGGCTACATCAAGGGAGGGCGCATATTCTTCAAGGAGCCCGAACGAGTGACTGCCCTCAGGGAGGAATACGATCGCAGGTTCTCGGACGCCCCCAAGGAGCGCGACAAGGAGGCCGCTCGGCTGAAGAAGGAGCTGGAGCAAAGGAGCAAGGAGCTCGGGGAGCTCGTGGAATCCAAGAAGCAGCTCGAGGAATCCAAGTCGATAGTCCCCGCGTCCATGGCAAAGCGGCTCGACGAGCTCAGGGCGCAGGTGAGGGAGCTGGACCAGAGGCTCTCGGCGCTTACATGCTCCTACGACCTGTTAGCGAAGTCCATGCGCAAGGACGGCTCTATGGACGACTGGAACAGAGAGATACGCAAGGTCAGGTGGCAGGACATATCGATGATATTCCAGGGCGCGATGAACGCCTTCAACCCGGTCTTCAAGATAGGGGACCAGATAGTCGCGGCCATCCAGCTCCACGAGGACATCGACGACGACGCGGCCAGGAAGCGCGTCAGTGAGCTGTTCGAGTTCGTGGGCATACCGCAGGACAGGATGGACAACTACCCGCACGAGTTCAGCGGGGGCATGAAGCAGAGGGCCATGATAGCCCTGGCCCTCGCGCTGTCCCCGGCATTCATAATCGCAGACGAACCGACGACCGCGCTCGACGTCATCACGCAGGACAGGATACTGTTCGAGATGAAGAAGCTCCAGGAAGGGCTCAGGATGGCCATGATGATCATAACCCACGACGTGTCGGTAGTCGCCGAGGTCTCCGACAAGATCGCGGTCATGTACGCGGGCAAGATAATGGAGATTGGGCCGACCAACATGGTCTTCAAGAGGCCGGCGCACCCCTACACTTCGGGCCTGCTTGGATCCTTCCCGTCGATAAAGGGGAAGAAGCGCCGGCTGGAATCCATCCCCGGGTTCCCTCCGGACCTTGTCAACCCCCCGAGCGGCTGCCCGTTCCATCCGAGGTGCCAGTATGCCAAGGACCTGTGCCTCGAGAAGGCCCCTGACGGCATCGAGATAGAGCCAGGGCATGTCGCATTCTGCCACTTCTCGAAGGAGCTCTGGGAGCGCATGAGGAGGGATGTGTGATGTCTCGGGAGGTCGTCGTCAAGATCCACGGGCTCAAGAAGTACTTCGAGATTAGGAAGGGCTTCCTGAACATCTTCGCCGCGCCCGCCTACGTCAAGGCGGTCGACAACATCGACTTCGAGCTCAGGGCGGGCGAGATCCTGGGCCTCGTTGGAGAGAGCGGCTGCGGCAAGACGACCACCGGCCGGCTGATGACGCGCCTGGACAACCCCACGAGCGGGTCTGTGTTCTTCATGGGCAGGGACATATCGCTCCTCGAAGGGGAGGACCTCAAGATATTCCGCAGGAACATCCAGATGGTCTTCCAGGACCCATACGAGTCCCTGAGCCCGCGCACGACGGTGCTGCAGACCATCATGGAGCCGTTGATGAACCACAACATCGGCGAGACCTTCGAGGAGCGGATCGAAATGGTCGTCAAGGCCCTCGAGGACGCCGGGCTAGCGCCCGCCAGAGAGTACCTCGACAGGTTCCCGCACGAACTCAGCGGCGGCCAGAGACAGAGGGTCTCGATTGCGAGGGCGCTGGTGATCAACCCGAAGATAATCATAGCCGACGAGCCCGTCTCGATGCTCGACGTCTCGATCAGGGCGGGCGTCCTCAACCTCATGCTTGACCTGCGGGACAAGTACATGATCCCTTATGTGTTCATCACGCACGACATCGCCGTGGCCAGGTACATCAGCGACCGGCTGGCGGTCATGTATCTCGGCAAGATAGTGGAGCTGGGCGAGACCGACAGTGTCGTGTTCGAGCCGAAGCACCCCTACACGCAGGCGCTCATATCCGCGGTGCCGGTACCGGACCCAGAGCAGAAGCACGGACGGGCCAAGATTGCCGGCGAGATACCCAGCGCAATCGACCTGCCCCTCGGGTGCAGATTCAGGCCCAGGTGTCCTCAGGCGTTCGAGAGGTGCGGGTGGCAGGCAAGGGACCTGGTGGACTGGCTCCTGGAGGAGGAGCGGGTGGCGGAGGAATCTCACCCGATGTTCAAGCACATTGGCCCTCTCCGGCCCGAGGGCTTTGTGCTCACCATATCCATCAAGCAAGGGGGCGACCCGAAGGCTGTCAAGGACTGGCTGGAGGCCAAGAGGGCCGAGCTGAAGGAGTCGAGGGCGATGTTCAGGGCGATGCTGACCGCGGACGACACGCTGGGGGACCGCGAGGTGCGGGTCAATTGCTCCTCGGTGAGTGTCGGAGGCGAGGTCGTCGCCAGGGAGGTCATGGAGCTCCTGAAGGAATCGGTCGATTTCAAGGCCAGGGCACATCCCATGTACGGCACCATCCTGGACGTGACACAGGCGGATTCCTACATAGTCATCAAGGTCGGTGAGGAGGATGCCGAAGCGCAGGCTGCTATTGGCAAGACCAGGATAGAGTCCGCAGTCGGCTACATGCAGGATTTTGTCAAGTACCACCGGCGCAAGAGCGGATACACGGAGTTCACCGGGGTGAAGGCAATCACTGGCGACGCGGAGGCGAGGACGGTCACAATCGAGTGCGGCTCAGCCAAGATGGCCGCGAAGAGGGTGGCGAAAGAAGTCGCCCAGATCATCGAGCACGACTTCATGCAGGGCCCCGGATCGACGGTGCGCGAGACCTTCCTGCCTCTGGTGGTCAGAGGTTCGACCATCGTCGTGAGGATCACTGGGTCGGAGCGGCGCTGGGATGAGCTAGCCGCCTTCCTGAAGAAGCACTTCGACAAGAAGGCCGAGAAGCTCCCAGTCGCAAAGGGGGTCTCGAGCGTCACCTTGAGGCAGACAAAGAGTGACAGGGACATAGTGGCAGTAAGGTTCTTGTTAGTGGAGGAACCTCCCCTAGTGGATGTGGGGGGGCACCTCGTGGCGTGCTACCTGTACGTGCCCAGGCCAGCCGGGTAGTCTGCCACGCGGCAGAAGCTGCGGGCGCAAAGGAGAGCGGGTGAGGGGAAATGAGGCTCTGGAAGTCGGTCAGACGGCACTGGTTCTCGGTGATGCTCTACACTGCCTTCTCCGTATTCTTCCTGGCCGCGTCCCTGTTGTCCGCAGCCACATACGTCCATGTGGTCGACGCGCACGAGAGGATCCATCTGGAGGAGGCTTCGCATAGCGCGTCCATCCTTCCCAACGGGACGCTCCTGATCACATTCTCCATCGAAATAGCCAACCCCACGAGGTACGACGTGTCGCTGTACACCGTGAGCTGGGAGGCCGTCGTGTTCAACGGGACCTCCGGCCCGACCTGGATCATACCTGTCGCAAGCGAATACCGCGGCAGCAGCGAGTCGCCCTTGGTGCCTGCCGGATCGGACATGGCCTTCAGCTACTCTTCGCATGTGACGGATCCGCTCACGCTCCACAGGCTCAAGGGCTACATCAACTACACGGTCAGCCAGGGCGGGAGTGTGACCTTGGAGACCCTGCCCTATGTGCACGGGTTCACCGCCTACGGATGGCTGGGCGACTTCGAGCACGAGTACCTGAGGGAGTTCTACCTGAACGATCTGGCCAGGATCACCCTGGACTACGACTCGAGGTGGTATGCATGAAGATGACCTCGGACGAGGTCGTGAAGACCCTGCTCCTGATGGTCATGAGTGGCATCCCTGTCGCGTTCATGAGCTTCGACTTCATGTACCCGAACATATCGACCCCCTCGATGGAGAAGAACCTGCTGGTGCTGTTCCTCGTATCAATCCTGGCCGGACTTGGGCCAGGGTACTTCCTGAAGCGCACCAGTACGGCGATGATGAACGTGATACTGTACGTCGCGTTCGGGTATGCGTTAGCGGTCGTCCTGTACTCCGCGCCATACTCGCTCTACGACCTGGAGCTGGTGCTCCCGTCATTCTACTACGCGATCTTCTTCAGGTACACTGTCATCCTCCTCTTCCTGTTCGTCCTCGGGGGATTCATGGGGGTCGTCTTCGGGCAGCTCGTCAGAGACTCCATTAGCCGCGAGGAGACGAGGTTCTCTTGGACCAAACGCGACGAGTAGCATGGCAGGGCCCCACCCCACTGTGTTAGGCAATGGTTATTGGTACCCCCACGACGATGATTGATGCGAATGCAAGTCGGGTGATAGCATGCCCCAGAGGAAGGTCATAGAGATAGACGAGGAGAAGTGCACTGGCTGCGGCGCCTGCGTCACATCGTGCGCCGAGGGCGCGCTGCAGATAGTGAACGGCAAGGCGAAGGTGGTCAACGAGGTCTTCTGCGACGGCCTCGGAGCGTGCATAGGCGAGTGCCCCGAAGGTGCCCTCAGGATAGTCGAGAGGGAGGCCCCGGAGTTCGACGAGGAGGCCGTGGAGGAGCACCTGAGGAGCACCAAGCCTGCGCATGCGAGGACAGCCGCCGAGCCAGAGCCGTGCGGGTGTCCGTCGCACAATCCGATGATACTGACAGCCTCGCAGGCGAAGGATGTGGGCAAAGCCGCGCCGAGGGGAGACTCCGCCGACCTCCAGCCAGAGCTGACGAATTGGCCCGTCCAGTGGAGGCTCGTCAGCTCCGCAATGCCCTTCTTCAAGGACAGGGAGCTGCTTCTCGCGGCCGACTGTGCCCCCTTCGCCTTCAGGGATTTCCACGGCAGGTTCCTCAGTGACAAGCCGGTCATCATCGGCTGCCCCAAGCTGGATGACCAGAGGGGATACGTCGACAAGCTCGCGGACGTGTTCAGGAACGCGACCCCGAAGGCAATCAGGATAGTTCACATGGAGGTCCCATGCTGTCACGGGCTCAGGAGGCTCGTGGACGAGGCCTTGAGACTCTCCGGGAAAGAGATCCCGATCAAGGTCACCGTCGTGGGCGTCCGAGGACAGATTCTGAGGGAGACCTGATCGACCGTGTGGGGGGCCTTGGGCAACATTTTTCTGTGAGCAGCCGATTCCGCATGCCAATGCATCTCGAGATAACCTGGACGAAGAAGGCGATGCGTCTCCCGGAGGAAGTCCGGAAGGAGATCGTCCGAAGGCTCGAGATGCTGCAGAGATATTTCCCGGAGATGACCCCGAGGATGCGCGTCGGCCTGACCAGGCTCTATGACGGCCTCGCCTACCAGTCCGACAGCGGGAATGTCAGACTGCTGCTGGATGTGCACAGGTCCAGGAAGAAAGGGTGGCAGTACCCCACCTACTGGACGATAGGCCACGAGTTCATGCACCTGGCCCAATTCAACTCCAAGGGTATACCGAGCGGGGAGAGGGCGTGCGACGTCCATGCTCTCTCGAGGCTGCCCCCCAAGCTCATAGACGAGGCCCCCAGCTACCTTGTCATCTCGAAGCGGCTGAGAGAACTCTGGGGGTCAGAGATGGCCAGGCTGTCACACGACCTAGCATGCGAGGCCCTGAGGCGCAGACGGAAGGGCTTGAGGAATTATGCGTGCTGGTGGGAGGACGAGTTCGAGAGAAGGGTGGAGGAACTGGTCCGTTGATAGACCCTGGTGAAGGACGATGGCCGGATCCCCACCGTGGAGCTGTCGCTTGCGGGCTTCCGCCCGGCTCTTCTCGCTCGTCTCGCACTCATGGCCGAATGCATTTGTCCGAAGCGTCCCAGTCTGCACTGCGCGGTCCCGGACCTCGGTCCCGAGCTCAGGACCCCCAGAGATTGTTGGCCAACAGAACATACCCCGCCCCGTACAGGAGCGACACGAAACCGGCCAGGAACACGAGATGATAGGCGAGTATCCCGGTCAGAACGGAAAGGCGCAGGGCGATGTACGGGGATGCGAACATGGTGATCAGGCCGATTGCGGCCAAGGACAGGCCTATGCCGGTCTTCTTCACCCTCGACCTCACTTCGTTCTCGGACATCCCCTGGCCTCTCTCCGCGGATGGTCCTCCGGGGACCTCGCAACTGAGCCTGAGCGGGCGTGAAGGGATTCGAACCCTTGACCACTTGCTTAGGAGGCAAGTGCCATATCCTGGCTAGGCCACACGCCCAAGGGGCTCTCGCCATCACTAGGACTGATTGGATATTTAAAGCCAGGCGGAGGTTCAGACACGCTTTCTGTCCTCGTCGCTGAGCTCCTCGGGTGCCCTCTCGGGGACGGGCGCCTCTTCGACCTTCTTGTCCTCCGGGGGCTTCTCCTCCTTCTCCTCGACCTTCTCTTCCGCCTTCTTCTCGGGCTTTGTGTATTCCTCTATCAGCGATATGGTTTCCGCGCCCGCGACCTCGCGCAGATCCGAGACCAACCTGTACTTCGCAAGGAGCCACCTCTGGTCATACTTGCACGCGTCCGCCAGCTTGATCTTGTAGTCCTTGCCGTGATGCTCCACATCGAACCCTTCCGATGTGCCGTAAGCCATCTTGAGCAGGAGCTTCACGATCTCTGCGGGCTTGGAGGGCTTCTCGACAACCTTGTACTTGTACCTGAGCGTCTTCCCGGCGAGCCTGTTGTTGAAGTCAACCCTGACCCTGCCAGCCGTGACCGCGGAGATGATCGCAGGGCGGTTCTTGACGGTCACCTCGAGGCCCACCCTCGGCTCGATGTCCTGCTTGACGAACTCGCGGATGGGGTGCAGCTCGACCAGCTTCGGGTCGCGCGGGCCCGCGGCCTTGTCCGGAGTGAGGACGACCTCGTGCTCCTCGCCCACCTTCGCCATCAGGATCGACTCGTCCAGGCCCGAGAAGAGCCTTCCCTTGCCGACAATCAGAGGCTGGGGGCCGTAGACCATCTTCTCGTTGTACATGTCGTGCTCCTTTGCGAGTGACTCGCTGGTCGTGTCGAACAGCTCGTTGCTGTCCTGTATCCAGCCCTCGAACTCGGCGAGCACGATGTCCCCCGGCGCAATCGACTCGTCTGCCTCGGCCGTCTCCTTCTTCTCGTGGTGCTTCTTCGCACCCTCCTTCTCGGTCATCCGGAATCACCGCCGACTTGCTTTTTGTGAGCATACAGAATCATCATTTAAAGGTTGCGCACCAAGATAGGGACACGGCCAGGCCTTCAAGACACGCTGGCGCGAGGCTCCCCACGTGTCCTAGACGGTCAAAAGCTATAAGTGCGCTCCATCTTTACTCAGCAGCATCGGCCGATGCCACCGTAGCTCAGCTGGTAGAGCAGCTGACTTGTAATCAGCAGGTCGGGAGTTCAAATCTCCCCGGTGGCTCTCCTCAGGTCACATCAGCAGTACGGGCTTGCTCGGCCTCAGAGAGTATTTCCTGCACTTGTAGCAATACCACTCGTTGTACTCGGCGATGAACTTCATCGGCCCCTTGCAGGAAGGGCACTGCTTCTTCTCTCCCGAGCCGAGTGCGACCCCGCCGAACCCTTTGGGAGCGTACTCCTTGCACGCGTTGCAGTAGTGCCTCGAGTACTTCTCGATCCACCTGAGCTCTCCATTGCACTTGGGGCACAGGAGAGCTGATGGCTTCTTCTGGGCCTCAACTGGGGGTGCGGCCTCCTTCTTGGACTCTGCCTTCTTGGCCTCCCTCAGGGGGTACTTCCTGCACGCGAAGCAGTAGTACTCGCTGTACTTCTCGATGAACTTGAGTTCACTGCCGCACCCAGGGCATGCCTTGGGTTGCTGAGCTGGCGGGGCCTGAGGGGCAGCCTTCTCGCCACCATCCTTGGAAGCATATCGCTTGCAACCGTAGCAGTAGTGCCGCTGGTACTTCTCGATCCACTTCAAGGCCAGTCCGCAGCTGGGGCACATGCGCACCTCTCCGCCAGGCACCTCTATAGGGGCACCAGCGGGCTCGGCCGGAGTCTCCTTCGCCACAGGAGCCGGCCCCGGCTCTGGCTCGACTGGGGCTGGGGCGACTTCTGCGGGCTTCGGAGCGTGTTTGGTGAGAGCAATGTCGAGGATCTTCTGGGCGTCGTTGGCCTCCTTTGGACTCGGGTCCGGCTTTGCTGCCTTCTCGTTCTGATATGTCTCACAGACATAGCAGTACAGCACACCGTCTTTGAGCCCCTCGAGCTCGGCGCCGCAGTTCTTGCATTCGAGCCGGGGCTCCTCATCCAAGGACTCCAGATCTTCCTTGAGCACCTTGACGCACTCCTCCTTTTTGTCCGTATCGGCGCAGAGGTGCTCGGTGCCGTCCTCTATGTACGTGTTGCAGCCGTAGCAGTACCACTTCTCGATGTGCTCGAGGAAGTGTGGTTCTTCACCGCATTTGGGACACTTGGAGGCCTCCATCTGATCTGGTCTCCTTATATGGTCAGGCCTATGGCCTGACTGCATGCGGGAAAACTACGGCCCCCAAGTGTATTTGAGCATGCTTTCGTGGTAATCAGCGATGATAACGCATGGGACGGCGCGTGCGGGTCGCCTGGCTCGGCCGCCTCTGACCATGTAGCCTACTTGTAGCGGAGGGGGACAAGAGAGGCCGCTCCGTTATGGCCCATGGCAGGATGCCGAGGCAGGGATTTCGGATGCGGAGTCGCCATATGTATTCGCGCTTGGCAAGGGATCGCTCCGGGGGCATCGAGGGGCTTCCGTTGCAGCTGCTCATCATGGTGGTCGTGGCCGGACTTGGACTGACCATTATCATGGGCTGGATGAACTCGATAGCTGCGCCCCACTCGATAGGGGAGGTGCTTGTGAGCCCGTCAGAGATCCTGGTCTACGATGACGACGGGGACGGGATATACACGAAGACAGGAATCATCATGACAGTGACAGTCACTGACGAGACGGGGGATAGGCTGGAGGGGGCGACTGTCCTGCTCGAGGGGGCCAACGTGCGCACGGCTGGCGGCGGGCCGGTCAGGGGGACGACCGATTCCCAGGGACAGGTGCTGTTCACCGACCTAACGGTCGAGCATTTCGGAGCGCGCCTGACAACGATGACCGTCACGGTGGCCAAAGGCGACTATGGAATCGATTCGAGCTACGAGATCCCAGTCATACCGGGCTGATGCGATGCGACTGACTGGAGACTGTGGAGCGGTCGAGTCGATCCCGCTGAGGCTGATGATAGTGGCTGTCGTTGTCAGCCTGTCAATCCTTCCCGCAGCTGGAGCCCTGGACACCTTCAGGAACCGCGACCTTGTCAGGCGAGTGGCCCTGGAGCTGGACGAGATGATGGCGGTCGCGCAGGTCATGGCGATCCAAGGCCCTGGCAATGCCAGGACGCTCACTTTCGACCTGAGAGGGGACGGGAGCCTGCAGTTCGATAGGCTCACCATCGGGGACTCTGCTGGCGGGCCCAACATGTCCAGCGCCGTGCTCCGCTTCACGAACGGCGCTGTCCTCTCGAGGTCGGCACTGGAGCCCACTGTATGGCTCAGGAGCGGCTCAGGAGAAGCTCTGACCGTGGACACCCCTTTCTTCCGACTGAGGCTGGAGTCCATCCTGGACAAGAGCGTGCTCTACATCGTAGCGGAGGCCGGATGACGTGGACTTCATCATATCTAAGGTCGCGATGTCTGTCTGTGGGTTGCTTATGGTCGGGGTGCTCTCGGGCTGCATGGACCCGGCGCATCTCGCAGACCCGGGGCACGAGCTGGATCAGATCATCGGGAGGTTCTGTGACCTTGTTGACAGGGCGGTGCTCTCACGTTCGGAGTGCTCTCTTACGTGGACCGTCCCGTGCCTTGCAGACGGGCAGGACATAGAGATGACCATATCAGGGGGCATTGTGTCCGCTGAAGGCGGAGGCCATCGCGCCTATGGAAAGCCCGTGACAGGCATACACGCATGGCAACATACGGGCGCCGCAATGAACATGACCGGCCTGAGGCTTCTGGACTCCTCCTCAGAGGATTTCGTCGTCATCTCCGGGGAGCCTTTGATCGTCTCTACCGAGCTGGTCCTGCTGGAGAACCAGCCGAATTTCCTCGCATTCGTCCAGAGAGCGTTCTAGCGACGCCGGGGGACACTTCGGGCGAGCCCGGCCACTGCCTCGATGAAGATGTCCGCCTCCTCCTGGGTGTTGTAGAGGTAGACGGAGGCCCTCGCGCAGCCATCGAGCCCGTGTGCGCGGAAGTAGGAGTGGCAGCAGTGCATGCCAGAGCGCATCATGATGTTCCTGGAGTTGTCAAGTATCATCGCAACGTCGTGCCCAGTCAGACCCTGGATGTTGAAGCTGAAGATACCTCCCCTCAGGTTCGGATCCAGAGGAGGCAGTAGCGTGACCGAGCTGATGCCATGGAGGGCCCTTGTGATCCTCTTGTTCAGCTCTATCTCATGGGACCTGATCTCGTCGAGTCCCACCATATCCAGATAGTCAATCGCGGCTCCCGTGCCGATTATGCCGGAGTAGTTCTGGAGTCCGGTTTCGAACTTCTCCGGAGCAGGGAGCAGATTGAACGAATCGACAGAAATGTCAGTGACTCCGTGCCCGCCGAAGATCAGCGGACCGAGGCCGTCGGAGAGATCGGACCTGCAGTAGAACAGCCCTACACCGGACGGCCCGCACATCTTGTGTGCTGAGGCTGCCATGTAGTCAACCTTGAGCGCTCTCACATCCAGCTTGATGCTGGGAGCCGCCTGGGCCGCATCGAGAAGAACCCTCGCCCCGTTCGCATGGGCGATGTCCACGACCTCCTTCGCGGGCAATGTGTGTCCCGTCACATTGGAGGTCAGGCACATCGCGACCATCTTCGTCTTCTTGGTGACGAGCTCCTCGAAGGCGTTGAGATCGAAGGTGCCGTCGTCAGCTGACTTGACTGTCCGCCGTTTGACGCCCTTGGTCCTTGCCAGCTGGATGAGTGGCACATGGATGGAGTTGTGCTCGTAGTCCGTGGTGACGACCTCATCTCCGGACTTCAGGCCCGAGCCGAATAACACCGTGTTCAGGCCCTCCGTCGTGTTCTTCATAAAGGCGATCTCGTTCGGGCCGTCCGCATTGAAGAAGCCCGCCACCTTCTCCCTGGCGGCATCGCATCTGAGGGACACCTCAGTGGCGAACCTATGCACGCTTCTACCTCCGCAGGCTGGGTAGGACTCGTAGTACTCGGCCACCGCGTCGGTCACCTGCTTTGGGCGCAGGGTCTGACAGGCGCTGTCGAGGTAGATCGGCACGCCAGCTCCCTTCTTGCGCGCCAGCACCGAGAAATCTCTCCTCAGCTTCTCTGCATCCATCTGGGTCGGCATCGGATGGTGATTGAGGGTATTATTCGTTTCCAGCTCAAAGCAGCCGGGTCACCGATATGCATCCAGACGACTGGCGTTGGTCTGGTAAACTTATTAAACAGCTTCAGGCAATCACCTGCGGTTCAGATGACGGCCGGCAAGAGGAGGAGCATCTACTTCGACCACAGCGCTACGACTTCAGTCCTGCCAGAGGTCGCTGATGCGATGAGGCCTTACTTCTCCGACAAGTACGGAAATGCATCCAGCCTGCACTCCTTTGGCAGAGAGGCCAGGTCGTCCATCGAGAGAGCGAGAGCCAGCGTCGCCTCGCTCCTCGGCTGCGACCCGTCGGAGGTGTTCTTCACATCCAGCGGAACCGAGGCGGACAACCTCGCCATCAGCGGCGTGGCCACCTACAGGGGCAGGTCCAAAGGGCACATCATAACGACGGCCATCGAGCACCACGCGGTCCTGGAGCCCTGTGAGCGCCTCAGGAGGCTTGGGTTCGACCTGACGCTTGTCCCTGTATCCAAGGATGGCATAGTGGACTCAGGAGATGTCGAGAGGGCCGTCAGAGACGACACTGTATTGATATCGGTGATGATGGCGAACAATGAGATCGGCACTATCCAGCCCTACAAGGAGGTAGGGAGCATCGCCGCATCTCACGGCATTCCGTTCCACACTGACGCCGTACAGGCCATCGGCAAGTTGCCGATCAATGTCAAAGCGGACCGCGTCGACCTCCTATCGCTCTCCGCACACAAGTTCCACGGGCCGAAGGGCGTGGGCGCCTTGTATGTGAAGAAGGGAACCGAGATAGAGCCTATGATCAGAGGAGGGGGCCAGGAACGGGGGCTAAGATCCTCGACCGAGAACGTCCCTGGCATAGTGGGCCTTGGAGTCGCCGCTGAGATAGCTAAGAGGGACCGCGAAAGGACTTGCAGCAAGATGAAGGGTCTCAGAGACAAGCTCATTGAGGAGATACCTAGGCTGGTCCCGAGGGCCTACCTCAACGGCCACCCTACCAAGAGGCTCGTCAACAACGCGCACTTCAGGTTCGATTTCATTGAGGGCGAAGGGCTGATACTCCAGCTGGACCTCAAAGGGGTGGCGGCGTCCACGGGCTCCGCCTGCTCCACTGGCTCCCCTGACCCCTCGCATGTGCTTCTGGCCATGGGGATTTCGCATGAGCAGGCCCACGGGAGCCTCAGGCTCACACTGGGACGGGACAATACTGAAGAGGAGGTAGTCTACTTACTGGGAGTGCTCCCGGAAGTGGTGTCGAGGCTCAGGGAGATATCGCCGTTCAACGAATCGAGGCCGATAACGCAAGGAGAAGGTGGCAGCCGTGTATAGCGACAAGGTCATGGACCATTTCACGAACCCCAGGAACGTCGGTGAGATACCTGATGCAGACGGCATAGGGAAGGTGGGGAACCCGCAATGCGGAGATGTGATGTGGCTCTACATCAAGGTCAAGGATGACATCATAACCGACATCAAGTTCAAGACTTTCGGATGTGGTGCGGCGATAGCGACCAGCTCGATGATCACCGAATTGGCCAAGGGGAAGACGGTCGAGGAGGCCAAGGTGATATCCAGGGGAGATGTGGCGAACGCACTGGAGGGGCTCCCGCCTCAGAAGTTGCACTGCTCCAATCTGGCAGCCGACGCCCTCAGGGAGGCCATAAAGGACTACGAGGCGAAGAAGGCGACCAAGGGCTGATGAATAGCCGGGAAAAGATATTGTAGGCCACCAGGCTATTCGAGACCGAGTAGATGATTGACCTCTCGGTCGACCTGTGCGGGCTGAAGCTTCGAAACCCGACCATGCTTGCCGCCGGCGTTCTGGGTGAGACGGGCAAGAGCATGGCCACAGTCGCCAGGGCAGGGGCGGGGGCTATTGTCACGAAGTCGATCGGGAAGAAACCCCGAAGCGGGCATTTGAATCCATGCGTTGTCGAACTGCCATTCGGACTGCTGAACGCGATGGGGCTACCCAACCCTGGCGCGGAGGCGTTCGGCCGAGAGATCGCAGAGGCGAGAGAGGGCGGCGCCCCCGTAATCGCAAGCGTTTTCGGGAGCACGGAGGAGGAGTTCGCGGAACTGTGCGGGCTCATGGCCAAATACGGTGCTGATGCGGTCGAACTTAACCTCAGCTGCCCCCATGCCCACGGATATGGGGCGGAGATAGGATCCGACCCCGACACGGTCCAAGCGATATGCAGGAAGGCCAAGAAGAGGCTTCGGATACCGGTGCTCGCGAAGCTGACCCCGGACACCACGTCGATCGCGGATCTCGCATTAGCGGCTCAGAGGGGAGGGGCGGATGGGATCGTGGCCATCAACACCCTCAAGGGCATGCGCATCCTGCCCGAGGCTAGGATGCCGGTCCTGGCGAACAGGGTCGGAGGTCTGTCCGGACCCGCAATAAGACCCGTGGGAGTCAGGTGCGTCTACGAGATCTTCGAGGCGGTCAAAGTGCCAGTGGTCGGAGTCGGAGGGGTGTCGAACGCCTCCGACGCTCTCGAGTACATCATGGCGGGCGCTTCTTCGGTTCAAGTGGGGACAGCGGTCTGGAGCGAAGGCCCTGAGGTCTTCTCGAAGATCACTGGCGGGCTCATGAAATTCATGGCAGAGAACGGCTTCAATTCGGTCAAGGAGATGGTTGGAATTGCCCACAGCTCGCGGCCATAGGATGCTGACCATACACGGACACACGGATGAGATCCCCAATGTCAGGACCATCCTCTTCAAAGAGAAACTCCTTTCGAAGCCAGGTCAGTTCGTCATGGTCTGGGTCCCTGGCGTCGACGAGTTCCCGATGTCTGCCTCTCACACAATCCCGAGGCTCGGTGTGACATACCGCATCCTCGGTCCCGGCACCACTGCCCTAGCATCCAGGAAGCCGGGGGACAGGATAGGGATCAGGGGCCCGTATGGCAGGGGCTTCACCTTGGAGGGCGAAAGGATCCTGGGGGTCGCCGGAGGGCTGGGGATCGCCCCACTCGCTCCGTTCCTGGAACTGGCAATGACGAAAGGAGCGTCTGCTGAGCTCGTCCTGGGTGCCAAGACGGCGAAGGAGGTCTTGTTCGACGGCAGGATGACAGATGCGGGAGTGAAGGTGCACATCTCGACCGACAACGGCAGCGCGGGGTTCAAGGGCCTCGCGAGCGAGCTTGCGAAGGAGGTTCTCTCTGGAAAGAAGTTCGACTGCATATACGCATGCGGCCCTGAGAAGATGCTGGTGGAGGTGCTGGCGCTAGCCGGTCGGCACAAGACGCCGGTCCAGGCCTCGCTTGAGAGATACATGAAGTGCGGAATCGGCATCTGTGATTCGTGTGCCATCGATGGCAGGCACGTGTGCAAGGACGGCCCTGTGTTCCCTGATTCGGAACTCAGGACCTTCGGCGAACTCGGGAAGACGAAACTAGATCCGAGCGGCCGCAGAGTGTCCATATAGGAGTTGCAGAAGACACGCGACACGCTTCTGCGTTCGCTGCGCGCTCAAGAACAGTCAGGGTTCTTCTCATCACGTGCCATGACGGCATCGACCATCTCCCAGAACTCATCCTCTGACACTCGACCGTGCTCCTCGCCAGCCTTCTTGATGGCCCGGACGATGTCGGATATCTGCTCTGGGCTGGCGTCTATGCTGCGCTCGCCCAACATGGCCTTGACCAAAGCAGTTCCCGTGTGCTTGCCGAGGACCAGCCTGCGCCTGTTCCCCACCTCTTCCGGATTCACACACTCATAGGTCATGGGAGAGTTCAACACGGCGGCCACATGGATGCCGGACTCGTGAGAGAAGGCGTTCTGGCCTATCCACGGCTGGTTGGCGGGCAGAGGCAGATTCGCGGCCTCACATACCGTCTTCGCCAGGTCTGTCAGAGAATCGGTCCTTATCCCGATGTCCCGCTTGTAGATGTGCTTCAGAGCCATGACGAGCTGCTCCAGCGAGACGTTTCCCGCCCGTTCGCCGATGCCGCACACAGTTGTCGCGATCGCCTCCGCACCCGCGTCAAGAGCCGCAATCGAGTTCGCCAACCCAAACCCGAAGTCGTTGTGCAAGTGAGCGGACAACGGGAGATCCGTGTTTTCGCGCATCCTCCTGACGAGGAAGGAGATGGCCTCAGGGCCGGCGCACCCAAGGGTGTCGGTGATGCCCAGCCTGCTCGCGCCAGCCTCTTCGCATGCCCTGTAGACCTCCTTCAGGAAGAGGGCGTCGGAACGGGTGCTGTCCTCCGTGCTCAAGCTCACCTTCAGACCCCTTGCATGAGCGTACTCGATCGACGTCACCGCTCTCCTCAGGACCTCATCTCTGGTCATCTTGAGCTTGTACCGGAGGTGCAGGTCGCTCGTCGCGACGAAGAGCAGGACCATGTCCACATCGCAGTCCGCTGCTGCATCTATGTCACTCTGAGCCGTCCTAGCAAGACAGAGTATGTCTGATTCGAGGCCAAGGCCGACAACCGCCTTCACCGCCTCCCTCTCCTGGTCGGACACGGCGGGGAAGCCGGCCTCTATCTGGTGGACGCCGATGTCAGCAAGCTTCTGGGCGATCACCAGCTTCTGCTCGGTTGTGAAGTGCACGCCTGGCATCTGCTCCCCGTCCCTCAGGGTGCTGTCGTAGACGACTATCTTCTCCGGAAGCTTCACCCTGGAGGCGGCGTTGTAGGGGCTCACGGCGGAGAACTGCATCGTGATGCCATCGGATGGCGACTATTTATTCTGTTGCAGAAGGTGGATGCTGGAGCTCAAAACCATTAATAGGTTGCTAGGCATTGATGAGCACCCTCAGTGCCGGGGTGACAGAGCGGCCATGTGGCGGACTGCAGATCCGTAAACAGGAGTTCAAATCTCCTCCCCGGCCCCACGTGCCCGATCTCTTCAACCCCTCCGAGGACGGGGATTCGTCGTGTGTAGGTTTTATACACGTCCTTGGGATATGGTGCCGTAACGGCGTTACGAAAACTGGCCGCCCAATCGAATCCTCGAACAACGGTGAGTCCGATGAAGACCCCATGCGAACTAGTGGTCGGGAAAATCCTCCCGTCCTTGAGGGCATCGGTTGTCAAGGAGCTTTCCCGCAAGTACAAGATGAAGCAGTCCGACATCGCAAAGAAACTCGGCATAACGCAGGCCTCTGTGAGCCAGTACCTGAGCTCGACGAGGGCCGGGGACAGGAAGATAACGGAAGGGTTCCCCAAGATCAAGACCTACGCGAAGGAAATCGCAAGAAGGATCTCGGAAGGCCAGGACAAGTCTCAATGGTATGGCGTCCTGTGCTTAGCCTGCAAGGATATCAGGCGGGACGAGGAGTTCTGCAGGATGCACAGGATCACCTCGAACCTGGATGGATGCGACGTGTGCGACAAGTAGTGGCACAACGAATCCTCCTCTTTGACAGGCGGGATCCTGCTGCACAGGAGAACAGCTGCCTACCCAGAGCCGACAGCCGCCTCGGCCTTCCGAGGGCCGACTATGGGCGACACCAGACAAAACCGAGATATATAACAGCGTTTCATTGCCCGTCCGATGTGGTGAGAATGGGCCGTCCCAAGGTAATGGATAACGTCCTAGAGGCTGTGGGCAACACCCCAATGGTCAGGTTGAACAGGGTGGTGCCTGCGGATTCCGCAACCGTCCTTGCGAAACTCGAGTCGTTCAACCCGATGTCCTCAGTGAAGGACCGCGTGGCCAAGAGCATGATAGAGGTCGCGGAGCGGAAGGGCAAGATAAACAGGGACACGACTGTCGTGGAGCCCACATCCGGGAACACGGGCATCGGCTTGGCGATGGTGTGTGCGGTCAAGGGATACAGACTCGTCCTGACGATGCCCGAGACCATGAGCGTCGAACGCAGGAGGATGCTGTCGGCATTCGGGGCCCAGGTCGTCCTGACCCCCGGAGCGGAAGGCATGAAGGGGGCGATGGCGAAGGCCGAGGAGATCTGCGCCTCAACTCCCAACTCGTACATGCCGCAGCAGTTCAAGAACAAGGCGAACCCCTGGACACACAAGAAGACGACGGCGAAGGAGATACTCAAGGCGGTCGAGAGCATCGACGCGTTCGTTGCAGGAGTAGGTACGGGTGGCACTCTGACGGGCGTTGGGGGAGCGCTCAAGAAGAAGCACCCCCAGGTGAGGGTCGTGGCCGTCGAGCCTCAGGACTCGCCAGTGCTTTCAGGGGGAAACCCCGGCCAGCACAGGATACAGGGCATAGGCGCTGGGTTCGTCCCGGACGTGCTTGACAGGCAGACATACGACGACGTCATCAGGGTCGCCACGGCGGATGCCATCGAGACAACCAGGAGACTGGCACGCGAAGAGGGACTGTTTGTGGGAATCTCGTCAGGGGCCGCAGCCTGGGCTGCGCTGCAGGTGGCCAGGGAGCTGGGTGCTGGCAAGGTCGTGGTGGTGGTCCTGCCAGATACTGGAGAAAGGTATTTGAGTACTGACCTGTTTGGAGAGGGCCCGTGATGGCCTCGGTTGAGAAGGACGATGTCGATGTTGTACTGGAACGGGATCCCGCTCCTAAGACCCGAGCTGAGGCGCTCCTGTTCAGCCAGGGGCTTCATGCGGTCAGGCTGCACAAAATCGCCCACAGGCTGTACCTGAGAGAGAGGTACAAGACCGCCAGGATGGTGAGCTATTTCTCGAGGGTGCTCACTGGCGCGGATATCCATCCGGGGGCCAAGATAGGCAAGGGGTTCTTCATCGACCACGCCACGGGAGTCGTCATCGGAGAAACCTCTGAGATAGGCGACAATGTATCCATGTACCAAGGAGTGACCCTCGGCGGAGTTCACACCGAGAAGAAGAAGAGGCATCCGACCATAGGAAACAACGTGGTGATCGGGGCGGGAGCGACCATACTCGGCCCGATCACGATAGGAGACCACGTGAGGGTGGGTGCTGGATCCGTCGTCATCAAATCAGTGCCGCCCAACTGCACTGTCGTGGGAGTGCCCGCCAAGATAGTGCAGAGGACGGGGACGACCGAGATAGACCTGCACCATGACGAGCTTCCTGATCCGGTTGTGAACGCGTTCGTCGATCTGTGCCACAGCCTCTCCGAGATGGAGTACAGGCTCGAACAGATAGAGAAGCAGCTCGGAATCAAGCACGAGAAGACACGCATGCCTTCGTCTCCCAATGGCAGGTCACCCGAGCTGTCCTGCCCAGTCGAGGAGAAGCATTAATAGCCCCCCAGTCATTCGAGTCGCGGAGGGCCATGGCGCTCGTTTTGTACAACACTCTGACCAGGAAGAAGGAGCCTTTCGAGCCCCTCATCAAGGGCAGGGTGGGGATCTACGTCTGCGGTGTGACGGTCTACGACGAGTCACACCTCGGGCACGCGAAGTCGGCCATCAACTTCGACGTCATCGTGAGATGGCTCAGACACCGCGGCTACGATGTGAAGCACGTGACCAACTTCACCGACGTGGACGACAAGATAATCGCCAGGGCGAACGAGCTTGGAATCCCTGCGCTCGAGCTGTCCCAGAAGATGATAGAAGGATATCACAGGGACATGGACATGCTCAGGATCGAGAGAGCGAGCGTGTATCCGAAGGCGAGCGAGACCATGCCTGACATAATCGCAATGGTCAGGGGACTGGTGGAGAAGGGCTACGCATACGAATCGAACGGGTCCGTGTACTTCAGCGTCAGGAGAGCTAAGGAATATGGGAAGCTGTCGGGGCAGAAGCTAGATGACTTGCAGACGGGCGCGAGGATAGAGCCCGGGGAGGACAAGAGAGATCCGATGGATTTCGCCCTCTGGAAGGCAGCGAAGCCGGGTGAGGTCGCCTGGGAAAGCCCCTGGGGCAAGGGCAGGCCGGGATGGCACATAGAATGCTCCGCGATGTGCCTCAAGCACATCGGGAAGACCGTTGACATCCACGGCGGAGGCACCGAGTTGATATTCCCGCACCACGAGAACGAGATACTCCAGTCGGAGGCTTACAACGACGCCCCCTTCGTCAGATACTGGCTGCACAACGGTCTCCTGACCATAGATGAGGAGAAGATGTCGAAGTCGCTCAAGAACTTCTTCCTCATCAGGGACATAATGAAGAGGTACAGGCCGGAGGTCGTCAGGTTCTACCTACTCAACGCGAGCTACAGGCAGCCCCTGGAGTACAACGAGACATCCTTGGAGGAGGCCGGGAAGGCGCTCGACAGGCTGCAGAACACCTACGATATGATGATCTCGGCTGCGAAGAATGCCTCAGGCGAGGACGATGCTGTAGACATATGCGACAAAGCCTGGAAGGAGTACGAGGCGAGAATGGACGACGACTTCAGCACTCGGGAGGCGATAGCGGTCATGTACGAGCTGTCGCACGAGGCGAACAGGCTGCTGAGCGAAGGCAGGCTCGGCAGTAGGGGCGCGGAGAATATCATTGGTGTATTCGACAAGTTCAATGAGGTGTTCGACGTGCTTGCAGGAGAGAGACTCGGAGAGGACCTGTCAGGGAAGCTGATCGACCTGCTGCTCCTGGTCAGGGAAGAGGCCAGGAAGAGGAAGGATTTCGCTCAGGCGGATGTGATCAGGAAGCGGCTCTCAGAGCTCGGCATCGAGATACAGGACACGCAAGATGGTGCCGTATGGAAGCGAAAGTGAGGCCGGAGACCGCCTGGAAGAAAGCTGAGCTTTTGGCAGGTGGGGCCGTAAGGATACCTGCAGACTACAGGCTCCCGTTTCTGCCGAGCCGGTCGACAGCGGGGCCGGGAGCGGGCGGCACTGCGGTCGTCTTCGGATTCGGGAACACGCGGGCCCAGAAACTCATCTCGCGCGAAGAGGGTGACTTCCAGCTCATCCATGAGAACGGCAGGCTCATCATGATGAAGGGCAGCGATGTCTTCCTGGACGAGGTCGAGCTGGTGCCGACCCTTCTCCATGCACCCAATCAGGCCTTCGTGAACATCGACCAGACTTGCATCATGGGGTGCAAGTTCTGCGCGTCACCCAGGCTGGAAGGGATCTTGACGAAGAACCTGACGGACGAGAAGATACTGAAGATGATCAAAGAGGCGTCGCAGCGTAACGGATTCCAGTCAGTGGCCTTCACCAGCGCGATACCCGTATCGCCGGCCATGACCGTGAAGCGGATGGCCGGTCTCGTGAGGGCTGTGAGAGGGTTGCTGCCGGATGTGCCCATAGGTGTAGAGCCGTACGCCACCAGACCGGACGAGATAGAAATGCTGAGAGAGGCCGGCGCGGACGAGATCAAGCTCAACATCGAGTCCTTCGACAGAGACATATTCGAGAGGGTGTGCCCGAAGAGGGACTATGACCACATACTGCATGCGATAAACCATTCGGGCAAGGTGTTCGGGAGGAACCGCGTGTGCTCGAACATCATATACGGCCTAGGAGAGACCGACGAGAACATCCTCGAGGGTGTCAAGGTCCTTGCGAACATGGGGGCCGTAGCGACCCTGAGGGCTCTCAGGAAGAACGAGTACAACGTGACGGAGCTTGAGAACGCCCTCGGCCCGTTGCCGCCAGTAACCCCGAACAGGATGTTGTCCCTAGCGCATGAGCAGAAGTCGATTCTGCGGGAGTACGGACTGACTTCTCTGAGCTTCAAGACCATGTGCCACAGCTGTCTCGCATGTGACATAGTCCCCTTCTGGGACGTCTGATGCTCACCTGTGAGTGAAGACGCACCTTATCACTGGCTTGGCCTGCTCGACCCTCGCATAGCAGAACCTCTCCAGCTGGACGACCTTCCCGACCGCGGATGCGAGCCCCTTCTCGGCGACTCCCTTTAGCGCCGATCCGTCGATCATGAGGACCTCAGCCTGCGGCGAACCCGAAGGAGCCCAGTGGACTATCTGGACGCCCTGCTTGAGGACCGAGAGGTCGTTGCCGGCGTACTTCGCGACGCCGTCCGTGAGCTCTATGTTGCACAGGTCCTTGAGCCTGAGCATTCC
>JAFGHM010000025.1 GCA_016930135.1 Thermoplasmatota archaeon
GGGCTTCTTGACCTCGAACATCTTCGTCATCCTGGTCTCGAAGGGCACCTTCTTCTGGGCAGGGACCGTCCTGACGAACCTCTGGCAGTTCGGGTACGTGCATGGGTCGCATTTCAGGTCCTTGCACGACAGCTCCACCAGCAGATATCTCTCATCGCCCTTCGGCTGGGCCTTCTCGTCTTCCTTCTTCGTCGTTTTCGATTGTGGGCTCATCCTATCTCCGTTCCTCACTCCAATGCTTCTGCGATGACCACGCTCAGGTCCTTGATTGGTATGTCTATCTGCTCCTTGGGCACCTGGGTCTTGTTCTCGATGGCGCAGCTGAGATGTATCAGGCACTTGTAGCAGCCCGTGACGAGGCACTCCGCGCCGGTCTTCTTGGCCTCCGTTAGCCGGTCCACCTGGAGCTTTCTGGAGGTCTCGTCGCAGGTCGCCCAGGCGCTTACGCCGCAGCACAGGGCCTTGTCCCTATTGTTCTCCATCTCCACCACCTGCGCGTCCGCGGCCTTCAGGGCGTTCCTCGGCGGATCGTATATGCCCAAGTGCCTCCCGAGTCTGCACGAATCCTGGAAGGTGACCTTCCGGGCGCCCTTCTTGAACTTCAGCTTGCCCTCCTTGGCCAGGTCGTCCACGTACTCCGAGATGTGCTGCATCTCGAAGTCGAAATCGCCGAGGAAGTCCTGGTAGTCGAGGTTGAACGTCCGGAGGCATTCCGGGCACGAGAACACCACCTTCTTGGCCCCGGAGGCCTTGATCAGGTCGACGTTCTTCTTCATGAGCTTCTTGAGGCCCTCCTCGTCGCCGGTCCAGTTGAGGTCGTGCCCGCAACACACCTCGTCGTTGCTGACCACCGGCGTAACACCGGCCCTGTTCATTAGCCTCACTACTGCCTGGGGTATGCCAGACAGCCCGAGGTTGCGCTCCTTGAAGATGGTATCGAGGTACGAGACGCAGCCGGTGAAGTAGAACACGTCGCCCTTGTCGGCCACCTTCAGGTCGGGAGTCATCCAGCCGAGCCTGTTCTGTTTCAGGTCGCTGTTGGCCTGGATGCGCATGATCGCGTGGATGAGCCCTCCCTGTGAGCAGGCCGGGACGTTGTCGAACATGACTGCCTCCGCTCTCATGCCCCTGATGAACCCGGAGTAGTCGACCTTGTACGGGCACATCGCGTTGCACTGCTCGCAGGTGACGCAAGTCCAGACGTCCCTGTTCGTGGCGACGTTCTCCACGATTCCCTCGGACGCCTTCAGGACAACTGTCCTCGGAGCGAACTCTGGGTTGTACTTGGCCACGGGGCAGACGGTCGTGCATTTGCCGCACTCGACGCAGTCGAAGGCCCCCGTGTCCTCTATGATCCTGTTCATGGCCTCCTTGATGCTGGCCGGGTTCCCCTTCTTCTTCGGCGGCAGCTTGGGCAGCGGGTTAGCCCCCAGCGCTCTGACCTGCTCCGTGAAGTCCTTCATCGTCTGGGCGAACTTCTGGCCCTCGGAAGCGGATATCCATTCCAGCCGCATCCTCTTCTTGCCGAGGCCGAGCATCTCGAGGACCTCCTCGGTCATCTTCATCCTCTTCTCGGCCTCGACGTTGCCGGACAGGTAGTGGCAGTCCCCGATGTGGCATCCCGTCACCAGCACGCCATCCGCACCGAGTTCGAGCGCCCTCAATATGAAGTAAGGTTCGATCCTGCCGGAGCACATGACCCTGATGATCCTGGCGTTGGGAGGGTACTGCATCCTCGAGACCCCTGCCAGGTCGGCCCCGGCGTAGGAGCACCAGTTGCAGCAGAAGGCGACGATGTTGGGGTCGAACTTCTCGTCCGTCATGCCTTCGCATCCTCCTTCTCGAGGTCTTTTCTGAGGCACGCCTCGATCATCGTGAGTATCTGCTCCGTACTGAAGTGCTTCGGGCTTATGGCCCTGGAGCAGCACTCCACCACGCACGACCCGCAGCCCTTGCACAGCGCCTCGTTGATCCTGGACTTGATGACCCCGGGCCTGACCTCGACCAGGCTCGGGGCGCCGTATTCGCAGATCTCCTCGCACCTGCCGCAGGCGATGCACTTGTCCTCGTCGACCACGCTGACGACGCCTTCGGCCTCGATGAACTCGTTGGAGAGGACGGTATTGACCCTGGCAGCAGCGGCCAGGGCCTGCGATATGCTCTCCCCTATGAGCCTGGGGGAGTGCGCCATCCCGCACAGGAATATGCCGTCCGTCGCGAAGTCGACCGGCCTGAGCTTCATGTGCGCCTCGAGGAAGTAGCCCTCCTTGTTGAGCGGGACCTTGAGGAGCTTGGCCAGCTCCTGATTATCCGGATTCGGGTGCACTGCGGCGTTCAGGACGAGGTAGTCCGCCTTGATCCTGACCGCCTCCTCTATGAAGGTCTCGTCAACCTCCACGAAGAGGTCGTTGCCTTTCGAGACGACCTTCGGAGGGGATGCCGGGTCGTATCTGAGGAAAATAACCCCGAGCGCTGATGCCTCGTTGTAGTGTTCCTCGGCGAAACCATAAGTCCTGATGTCCCGGAAGAGCACGAACACGTTGGTGTCCGGGTGCTCCTTCTTGATCTTGACCACGTTGGCCATGGCAGTCGAGCAGCATATGCGCGAGCAGTTCGGGTGCTCCTCGTTCCTGGAGCCTACGCATTGGATCACCACCACGTTCTTGGCCTTGAACTTGCCCTTGTGCAGCAGCTCTCCCAGTTCGGTCTGCCTGATGACCTTCTTGTGCTTGCCGTACTCGTACTCCTTCGGCTCGTACTCGATGCCTCCGGTGGCGACCACTATGGCCCCGTGCTTGACCTTCTCCCCGCTCTTGAGCGTGGACTCGAAGTTGCCGATGTACCCCTTGACCTCGGCCACCTCGTCGCTGAGGTGCACCTTGATCCTCTTGTTCTCCGAGATCTCCTTCTTGAGCGCCTCGAAGGTCTCCTGCGGGTCGACCCCCGAAAGCGTGTGGTAGATCCTCTTCAGATGCCCTCCCAGCGCATTGTCCTTCTCCACTATGTGGACATCGAAGTCGGCCTTGGCTATCTCCAGGGCCGCGGTCATGCCGCTCAGGCCGCCCCCGATGACAAGTGCTGCGCGCGTGACGGGTATCTTCGGCTGCGGGAGCGCTTCGAGCTTGGCGGCCTTCGCGACGGACATCCTGACGAGGTCCTTCGCCTTCTCTGTGGCCTTCTCCGGCTCGAGCCTGTGCACCCAGGAGCACTGGTCCCTGATGTTCGCCATGTCGAACAGGTACTTGTTGAGGCCCGCCTCCCTGATCGTGTTCTGGAAGAGCGGCTCGTGGGTCCTCGGCGTGCAGCTCGCGACCACGACCCTGTTCAGGTCTTGCTTCTCGATGACCTCCTTGATCTTCTTCTGCGTGTCACCGGAGCAGGTGTACAGGTTCCGCTCGACGTACACCACGTGGGGGAGCGTCTTCGTGTACTCCAAGAGCTCAGGCACGTTCACCACGGAGCCGATGTTGATCCCGCAGTGGCACAGGAACACGCCTATCCTGGGCTCCTTGCCCGAGACGTCCCTCTCCGGAGGGTACTCTTTCTTTGCGACGAGCTTGCCCCTCTCCTCGGACAGGAGGGCGGCGACCTTGCCAGCCGCTCCGCTTGCCTGTGCGATCGAATCCGGGATGTCCTTCGGGCCAGAGAACGCCCCGCAAACGAAGATCCCTGGCACCGAAGTCTCCACAGGCGAGAGTTCGTCTGTCTCGCAGAAGCCGAATTTGTTCAGCTGAATGCCCATGATCTTGGCGGCCGCCGCAGCGGACGCCGGCGGCCTCGCTCCCGCCGCGAGGACCACCAAGTCGAAGACCTCCTCCTTGATCTCGGGGCCTTCGTGATAGTATATCATGAGTTTGCCGGTCGCAGGGTCCTCCTCCACCTTGGGCACTCTGGTGTTCCTGAGGATCTGGACGCCGTACTCGTTCTCCGCCCTGAACAGGTACTCCTCGAACTCCTTGCCAAAAGCGCGGGTGTCCATGAAGAATATCTTGGTCTGCAGGCCAGGGACGTGCTCCTGCCCGATCACCGCCTGCTTGAGAGCGGCCATGCAGCAGTATGACGAACAGTAGGTGTTGCCGGTCTGCACATCTCGGGAGCCGACGCACTGCACAAAGGCTATCTTCTTGGGCACATCGCCGTCCGACGGCCGTATGATGTGCCCTTCGGTCGGTCCGGAGGCGCTGAGCATCCTCTCGAACTCGATGTTCGTCAGGACGTTCGCGAACGAGCCGTGGCCGTACTCTACCTTCTTGCCGGCCTCGAACACATCGTAGCCAGGGCTGAGTATGATGGCCCCGACCTCCAGGACCTCCTCCTTGTCAGGTTCCTGCGAGTACTGGATTGCCTTTGCCTCGCAGAACTTATCGCACACTCCGCAGCCTATGCAAAGCCCTCGGTCGATGGTGTAGATGAGTGGAACAGCTTGTGGGAAGGGCACATAGATGGCCTTTGAGGGGGCCATCTCCCTGTCGAAGGTGCTGACGCCCTCGACGGGGCAGTGCTCCGCGCAGACTCCGCAGCCCGTGCACTTCTCCTCTATTATGTACCTTGAATGTCGCGATAGCGTGATCTTGAAATCCCCTGCCTTGCCCTCGACCTTCTTGAGCTCGGCGTGGGTGAGCATCGTGATGTTCTCATGCCTGCCTGTGGCGACCAGCTTCGGGGACAGGATGCACATCGAGCAGTCGTTCGTCGGGAAGGTCTTGTCCAGCTGGGCCATCGTGCCGCCTATGCTGGCCGTCGTCTCCAAAATGTAGACTTTGTATCCAGAGTCCGCCAGGTCGAGGGCCGCCTGCATGCCCGCAGGCCCTCCGCCGACGATCAGAACCGCGCCCACCATCTTCTCACTCATCCGGGGGCGCCTCCTGGCCTATGGGCCCTAGCTTCTCCAGCTCCGAGACCATCTTCTTCACGGTATCGGCGAACTTACGTCCCTCAGAGCCAGCGATCCATTCGACTTTGAACCTGCAGCTCTCGATGCCCGCCTCCTCTAGGAACGAGTTCAGGAAGTCACCTCTAATCGCGGTCTTCTCGTTGCCGCTGATGTAGTGGCAGTCGGCCGGGTGGCAGCCAGCGACTATGACCCCGTCCGCGCCTAAAGCGAACGCCTTGAGCACGAAGGCCGGGTCCACCCTGCCGGAGCACATGACCCTGATTATCCTGACGTTGGGCGGATACTGGAGCCTGGTCGTGCCCGCGAGGTCCGCCCCAGCGTACGAGCACCAGTTGCAGCAGAAGGCGACTATCTTTGGCTCATAGGCCGATTCACGGCCCGATTCGTGGGTGGCTGCCTCCATCCTCCTCATGACCCCCTGATCTTTCTGAGCAATGAGTGGGCAGATACGTGGTGTGTGTCGAAGCCCAGGGAGATCGGGTCTATCCCCATCGCCAGCGCCTGCAGCTGCGAGACGTGCATCACGGGGATGCCGTCCTTGGCGAAGCTCCTCTGGGCGTTGTCGAACTGCAGGAGGCAGAACGGGCATCCAGTCACGATGCAGTCCGCCTCCGCGGCCGATATGTTCCTGCACTTGTCCTGTGTCAGCGAGTTCGCCAGATCGACCACGTGCGACCTCACTCCGCCCCCCGCGCCGCAGCAGTCGTGCTTGTCCTCGTAGTCAACGCTCACTGCGCCGCACGCTTCGACTATCTTGTCCAAGAGGACCGGGTCGTTCGGGTCTTCGATCTGAGTGCGCTCGGTCGGTCTCAGGTAGTGGCAGCCATAGTGCACCGCAACCCTCAGGTTCTTGAGCGGATGCTTTGTGCGCTTGGCTATCTCGTCAATGCCGAGGTCGTTGGCCATGACCTCGATGTAGTGCCTGACCTTGACGGGCTCGAAAATCCTCCTCCTGCCCTCTGACCTGACAGGTATGCCCGTGTACTTCTTGCCGACCTGGGCCAGGATACGGTTCACCTTGCCCATGTTCTTCGGCTCCTGGAGGTACTCTGTCGCCTTCAGCAGAGATGCGAAGCATCCGTTGCATACGGTCAGGATATCTCTCCTGTCAGGCTGCGCGAGGACGAGGTTCCTGGCCGCCAGCAGGAGCCAGGTATCCTTGTCAGTGGAGTAGAATATGCCGGGGACCGGACAGCACGAGAACTCGTCGCATTCCTTCACATCCATGTCGAAGCCGTTCTTCCCCGTCACCCATCGCACAGCGTACTCGACCCCCGGGTACCGGTTGGGTATGACGCATCCAAAGAAGTAGAGGTATGAGTTCAAAGCTTCACCTCCTCCTGGATGCCGATGAGCTTGTCGTACTTGGTGGCGTGCACGAGGGTCTGTATCTCCCTCACGACTGCAGTGAGCCGCTCCTGGTCCGCGTGCACTGGCTTCAGGCCCAGTTCGACCCTGATCTTGTCTATCTCGGGATCGGGCTTGACGCTCTGGCCATACTTGACGAGATTGGTTGCGGCGATCTTCACGAAAGGCGGGACGATGCCTTCCCTGACCGCTATGTGCCTGAGCGCAATCATGACCTCCGCTGGGTTCAGGTCCGCTGGGCAGTGCTCGTAGCAGCGGTAACAGGTCGCGCAGACCCACCTGGTGCCGAGCGTGTACTTCTTCAGGCCGAACTGGCAGCACTTTATGATGTTCCTGGTCTTGTAGTCGATCTTGAGGCTGATCGGGCACACGCCTGTGCAGTTCCCGCACTGCAGGCAGGTCATGACGTTCTTGCCCCCGTACTTCCTTATCTCCTTCGCGAATTCAGGGTCCAAGTCCTTCTCGTTGATGACCCTGTCCTCCGCGAGCTCCTCGTGCAGGCCGCTTATGAAGACCTTCTCAACCTCGGCCATCAGCTCACCCCCGCCTCGGCCTTCTTGCGCCCTTCGCCCTTCTTGTCCTCGGCCCCGAGGGCGGCGAATATCTCCGAGTAGATCTGCTCGTCTGTGAACTGCTTGCAGGTGATCGCCTTCTGGGGGCACGACGCCGCGCAGGTGCCACAGCCGTGGCAGAGCGCCTCGATGATTCTGGCCTTCGTGCCGCCCTTCTCCACGGTCACAAGTTCGGGGGCGCCGTACGGGCAGAGCTCGACGCACAGGCCGCAACCGACGCAGAGGTCCTCGTCGACGGAGGCTGTGAGAGGCTCGATGGTGACTTTCTTCGCGAACATCGGGGCGGCCGCCGATGACGCCGCGGCCTTTGCCTGGGCGACGCTGTCAGGTATGTCCTTCGGGCCCTGGGCGCACCCCGCCACATAGACACCGTCGAGAGCGGTCTCCACAGGCCTAAGTTTCGGATGGGCCTCCGCGAAGAAACCATCGGGCGTCGTGGTGAGCCCGAGCGTCTTGCCTATGCTCTTGCTCCCTTCAGAAGGGATGAGTCCCGTGGAGAGGACCACGAGGTCGAACTCCCTCTCTGTGATCATGTTCAGAAGCGTCTCCTCGGCCCTTATCGTGATTCTCTTCGTGGTCGGGTCCTCCTTCAGCTTCGCCGGCCTGCCCCTGATGAACTCGACCGCGTACTCCTCCCTGACCCTGTGGTACAGCTCCTCGAAGCCCTTCCCAAAAGCCCTGATGTCGTTGTAGTAGACGGATATCTCAGTGTTCGGCTCGTGCTCCATTATGATCTGCGCGTTCTTGATTGCATACATGCAGCAGACGCGTGAGCAGTAGTTCCTGTCGATCTTCTTGTTGCGTGAGCCGACGCATTGTATGAAAGCGATCTTCTCGGGGCGCTTGCCGTCAGAAGGTCTGACCAGATGTCCTCCGGTCGGACCAGAGGCGTTCAGGAGCCTCTCGAGTTCCAGACCGGTTATGACGTTGTCGCACTCCCAGTACTTGTACACCCCTTTCCTCAAGGGGACGTACGTCTCGTAGCCAGTGGCGACTATGATCGTGCCCACCTTCAGGTTCACGATCTCGTCCTTCATCTTGTGGTCGATCGCGTTGTTCGCGCAGGCCTTCGCGCACAGGAGGCATTTCCCCGACTTGAAGTGGATACAGTGCTCCTTGTCTATCGTGTATCTGAGCGGGACCGCCTGCGGGAAGGGCACGTATATCGCTTTGCGCTGGCCGAAACCGAGGTCGAACTCGTTGTCCACCTTGACCGGGCAGGCGTCGGCGCATACCCCGCACCCAACGCAGAGTTCCTCGTGGACATACCTGGCCTTCTTCCTTACCTTGACTTCGAAGTTGCCTATGTACCCCTTGACCTCTTCGACCTCGGAATACGAGAGCAGCGTGATGTTCGGGTGCCTCGAGAGTTCGACCATCTTGGGCGCGAGTATGCAGATTGCGCAGTCGCCGGTCGGGAAGGTCTTGTCGAGCATGGCCATCTTGCCGCCTATGCTCGGCTCCTTCTCCACCATGTACACCTTGAAACCCATGTTGGCCAGGTCCAGGGCGGCCTGGATGCCGGCAACACCTCCTCCCACGACCAGCGAGCTCGGCTCCACGGGGACCTCCCTGGCCTCCAGCGGCTCGAGCCTCGCGGCCTTCGAAACGCCCATCTTGACCAGCTCAAGGGCCTTCTTGGTGGCCTTGGCCTTCTCATGCCCGTGGACCCACGAGCACTGCTCCCTGATGTTGACCATGTGTAGGAGGTACGGGTTGAGACCCGCCTGCTGTATGCAATTCCTGAAGGTCGGCTCGTGAAGCCTGGGTGAGCAGGCCGCCACGACGACCCTCTCGATTCCATGCTCCTTGATCGCTTTGATGATCTCCGCCTGGCCGACGTCGGAGCAGGTGTACTTGTTCTCCTTGGCTACGACGACGTCGCCGAGCTTCTCCGCGGCCTCTCGGACCTTGCCGCAGTCAACGACGCCAGCGATGTTGCTTCCACAATCGCATACGAAAACCCCCACCCTAGGGGCCTTCCTGCCCCCGTCTGGCTCGGCGGACGTGTCCTTCGTGACTGTCTTGTCCTGCGGTGCGGGTTCGGTCATGTTCACCTCCCCTTCTAACCAGGTTAGACGATCCCTCGACCGGCCCGAGTGACCCCGCGACAGGACGCCAGCTTGGTCCATCTGGCGCATCCACTCGGTCCATTGAGTGGTCTTACAATTCTCGGTAAGAAACAACCCCTTCATATACGTTTCGCTGCATCTTTTCGAAAAGCGTGCCGATTATGAGCATAAGCGTCATGTATTCGTTCGAATCGTGTTGATTTTCTATCAGTTATCGCCCACGAAATTCGAAATTCGATTAACCCAATTCTCTGGAACCCGTCGAATACCCCCCACCGTCTGTCCGAAAGGGGGCTATCGGCCGAATCACCTCTGGAACCGATTTGCATGCGCCGACATCGGTGGCTTGTCCTGTCCGAAGCGGCCTTCCGTTCGTCAATGCCCGGCCGCTTCAGGTTCGCGCGGTTCTACCTCCTCGGCTGCTCGCTTCGGCCAGGAGCATGAACCTCCAGTGCGAGACGGCCGTCGTCCTGATGCCTTTTCACTTCTTGAGGTATCTGTAGGCGATGTAACAGTTGCCCTCTCTTGAGACCATACAGGGGCCGATCGGTGTGTTGGGAGTGCACTTCTTCGCGAACAGGGGGCAATCCTCGCTAACGGCGATCCCGCGGAGAATCTCGCCGCACCTGCAGCCCTCCGCCTCCTTGTATTCGCGTTCGTGCACAGGGGCCAGCAGGTCTTCGTAGCGCCTGCTCGCATCGTGCGCCTCGAACCTCTTGCGGATCGCGAGTCCGCTCCCGGGTATTGTCGGGAAGCCCCTCCACTGCACGTCCGAGGGCTCGAAGACCTTCTCAATCGCTCTGAGAGCTGTCGGGTTCCCATCGGCGTGGACCACCCTCGTGTACTCGTTCTCCACCTCCGCCCTACCCTCCTTGACCTGGACGGCCAGCATATACACGCCCATCAGCAGGTCAAGGGGCTCGAACCCCGCAACGACCTGCGGTATCCTGTACCTCTCAGATAGGAACTCGTAAGGCTTGGTGCCTATGATCGTGCTCACGTGTCCAGGCTGGATCATGCCGTCGAGGCGTATCTCCCCCATGCCCGCGATCGCCTCCAGGGCTGGCGGGACCGTCCTGTGGCAGCTGAGCACGGAGAAGTTCGGCGGGGGCGACGACAGCATTGCCGAGGCCGTCGTGGGCGCGGTGGTTTCGAATCCTATCCCCATGAAGACCACCTCCTTCTGGGTGTGCCTGGCCAGAGACACGGCGTCATCGACCCCGAACACGACCTTCACGTCGGCTCCTTCAGCTCTGACCTCGTTGAGCGACCCGGTGGCCCCAGGGACCTTGAGCACGTCACCAAAGACCGCTATCGTGATGCCCGCGCGCGCGAGGGCAAGTACTTCTTCAATCTCTCTCGGAGTTGTGACGCAGACCGGACACCCAGGGCCTTGCCTTATGTCTACCCCCACTCGCTTGAACTCGCCGTCCAGGCCGAACCTGACCAGGGTGTCCTGATGGGTACCACACACGTGCATCATCCTGAGTGAGAGGTCCATGGCTCGGAGCTTGTCGATTATCGCGCGTGACATCTCCCTGTCTCGGAGCCTAAACATCGGGCACCACCAGCCTGATGTTCCTTATGATGCACTCCCTGCCTGCGACGATCTTCGCAACTCCGCCACACTTCGGGCATTCGAGTATAGGAACCACCTTGTGAGGCGAGTCCTCTGAGACTGAAGGCGAGCCCTCGTAGCCACAGGAGCACTCGACCCTGCCGGGCCTGGTCGTGATGTTCAGCTCCGCCCCCTCGAGGATAGTGTCCTTGGCGAGCACATCAAAGGCGAACCTCATCTGCTCGTGCCCGAGCATCGTGTAGTCTCCGATCTCGAGGTCGACCTGCTCGATCTTTCTGGCATCTCTCTTCTTCGCCTCCTCGAGGATGCTGTCGACAATCTGGCTCATGACTGAGAACTCATGCATGGCCTACGCCCCGGTTGACTCGAGTTCAAGCAGCTCGCGGAACATCTCCAGGGTCTTCTCGGCCTCCTCCCTGCCCATGACTTGTATCGCGTAGCCCGCGTGTACTATGACGAAGTCCCCGACCTTGGCGTCCACGAGAGAGATGTTGGCGGTCCTGCTGACGCCGCCGTAATCCACGGTCGCCATGTGTCCTTCGATCGATTTCACTTCGGCTGGGACGGCTAGGCACATCGGGAATCGGGTAGGCAGGGATGATTATAAAGCTTTAGCCGAGTAAACACCCAGCTATGGCGTTCTGGCCAGTGGAGATGCCTCCGTCCCCGTTCGAAATGCGCTCGTGCCCGACGAACTCCAGGCCTCTGCCCTCGACGGCCTCTTTGACCCATGCGGTTATGGGGCCGCTGAACGAGACACCGCCAGAGAGTCCGACCTGTTCCAGGCCTTGCGACTCGGCGTATCCGCAGGCACGATCCGCGATCCCGGTCACAAGGGTCTTGACGAACGAGGCGGCTGCATCCGCGCGCCTCGTATCCGTATCAAGCCCCATGTCCAGGAGATCCTCGAACATCGGCATGGTGAGGGCCGTGTCGACCGACCCCTTTTTCTTGAACTCCAATTCGAACTCGGCTGTCTGCCTGCCCGCTTCGAGCCATCTCTCGAGCTTGATCGCTGGCTCGCCCTCGTAGGTTCTCTTGCAGCACACGCCCACGATGCACGCAACCGCGTCGAGCACCCTCCCCATGCTGGAGGCGGCCACGCTCTTGTCCAGCATCTTGGCGAACAGGTCCGCTGCATCGTCGTTCACCATCGTGGCCTCGCGGCCGAGCCTGAGCTGGATGGCGGTCACTACCCGCTTGGGATCCACGACCGCGCGGTCCCCTCCCAGCAGAGGGATGCCCTCCAGAGTCCCGAGCCTATCGTACCGGCCGTAGTCTGCCAGGAGCGTCTCCCCTCCCCAGGAGGTCCCGTCATCGCCGTATCCAGTGCCGTCCAACGTGAGGCATACCAGCGGGCCTGTGATTCCACGGTCTATCTTCAGCGCGGCCGCGTGCGCGTGGTAGTGCTGCGTCTCCACCAGCTCTGCCCCGAACTCCTTGGCCAGCCTCCTGGCCATTATCCTCGTGGAGTACTTCGGGTGCTTGTCCAGGCCTATGGCCTGGACGGACTTGGTCCCCAGCAGGCCCATGAGGTGATGGAGCGCATCCCCCAGATACTGCAGGGTCGGATACTGCTGCGACTCCCCGACGTACTGCGTGAGGAATATCTCCCCGTTCCTAGAGACGGAGGCGGTCACGTCCCACTGTGCTCCGACGCCAATCACAGAGTTCTTGTGATTCGCGTCTACGGGCACGGGGACGAACCCCCTTGACTTCCTCGTGAAGTTGGTCATCCTCGAGTTGACCTTGACCACGCTGTCGTCGCACCTGTGTATGATCCTCCGGTTGTGGAGCAGGTAGTAGTCGAGCCCGAGCTCGAACGCCTTGTCGTTCTCGATGCACATCGGCTCTCCGGGCGGGTTGGCAGAGGTCATGACGAC
>JAFGHM010000121.1 GCA_016930135.1 Thermoplasmatota archaeon
ACCCGCTTGGGACCTTCTATGCGTTCACGCTGCCGAAATCGGCGCTGAAGCGGGTCGTGACCGAGAGGAAGAAGAAGGGGTGATCACCGATGGCAGGACCTATAATCAACGACACGACGACCAAGACCAAGGAGAAGAAAATCACGATCGACCCCATAACCAGGCTCGAGGGGCACGGCAAGATCGCGATATTCCTGAACGACCAGGGCAACGTGGAGAACGCCTACATGCAGATACCCGAGCTGAGGGGCTTCGAGAGGTTCTGCATGGGCAGGCACGTCATGGAGCTGCCGGTGCTGACCAACAGGCTCTGCGGCGTCTGCCCGGCGGCGCACCACATCGCGTCCACCAAGACGCTCGACGCGGTCTTCGACGCGAGGCCGACCGAGACTGCCATAAAGCTGAGGGAGCTGTTCTACATGGGACAGTACACCCACAGCCACATAGCGCACTTCTACGCCCTCGCGGCCCCCGACTTCGTCCTCGGGCCTTCAGCCCCTGCGAGCAAGAGGAACATCCTGGGTGTCGTGGACGCCGTCGGCGTCCCGATCGGGGCCGAGGTCATCAAGCACCGGTCCCACGGCCAGAAGGTCCAGGAGATCATAGGCGGGAGGGCCACGCACCCCGTCTTCGGGCTTCCGGGCGGCGTCTCGAAGCAGATCAGCCCTGAGGAGCAGGCACAGCTAGAGGAGATGGCCAAGTCGTGCGTCGGGTTCGGGAAGTTCACGATCAAGCTGTTCCACGACCTCGTGCTAGGGAACAAGGACTACCTCGACCTGATACTCAACAAGGACGCGTACTACCTCGAGACCTACTACATGGGCATGGTCGACAAGGACAACAAGAGCAACTTCTATGATGGCGACGTGCGCGTCGTGGACCAGACGGGCAAGGAGGTCCTGAAGTTCAAGCCGGACGAGTACCTGGACGTCATCTCAGAGCACGTCGAGCCCTGGACATACATGAAGATGCCCTACCTGAAGAAGATCGGCTGGAAGGGCTTCGTGACGGGCCCGCAGAGCGGCATATACAGGGTAGGGCCCCTCGGGAGGATCAACGTCTGCACCGGCTACACGACACCACTAGCACAGGCCGAGTACGAGGTGTTCAAGAAGACCATGAAGGACCTCGGCGTGACCGGCCCGGTCCACCACACGCTCGCGTTCCACTGGGCGAGGGCCATAGAGATCATGCACGCGGCCGAGAGGATGCTCGAGCTCGCGAGCGACAAGAGCATCATGAGCGACGACATCAGGGGGCCCTACGGAGAGCCGAAGGAGGGTGTGGGGATATGCGAGGCGCCAAGGGGCACCCTCATACACCACTACGCCTCGGACAAGAACGGCCTCTGCACGAAGATCAACATGATCGTCGCCACGACCAACAACTACGCTGCCATGAACACGAGCGTCGTGCAGGCCGCGAAAGCGTTGATACACAACGGCGAGGTATCGCCCGGGCTGTTGAACAAGGTCGAGATGGCCTTCAGGTGCTACGACCCGTGCAACTCCTGCGGCACGCACGCGCTCACGGGCGCGCCCGCACTCGAGATAACAGTCAAGCGCAGAAACGGCTCGGTCGTCAAGACCATGAGGAACTTCTGAAACCACAGAGTGAGGGGGCCGCCCCTCACACATCGCTTTCTCATCTATTCTTTATACTGGCTAGGGGTTCTGGAGATCCATGCGGAAGCTCGTCCTCGGCGTCGGCAACCCGATACTGTCCGATGACGGAGTCGGGATACACGTCGCGAGGGCCTTGAAGGCACGCAACCTGCCGGGCGTGGAGGTCGAGGAGCTGCCCGCGAGCGGGCTCGAGCTTCTCGACATGGTGCTCGACTTCGACAAGGTCGTGATAGTCGATGCAATACAGACCAGGGGAGGCGTTCCCGGCCAGATACGCATCCTCGAGGAGGCCGACTTCGAGAGGGCTGTCCACGGGTCCTCGCCCCACGGGATAAACATAGCCACGGCCTTGGCGATGGGCAGGAAGGTCGTCCCCGACAGGATGCCCAAGGAGGTCGTCTTCGTGGCCGTGGAGGCGGAGGACCTGATCAACGTGAGCGAGAGCCTCTCATCGAAGGTCGAGGCGGCCTTGCCGGAGATCGTCAAACGCGTTGAGAAGGAGCTGGCCTAGGACCGGCTCGGGCTCAGCATATCCTCGGCACAGGGTCGCCTATCGGTGGCTCGACGACCCTCTTGCCTCCGGTGTGGGTCTCCATCATCACGCCACTGACATCTTCGGTCGCCTCGCCGATGATCTTCGCCTTCTTGCCCTCCGGGAAGGCCCTCACCGTCTTGAGGACCTCCTCGGCCATGGAGGGCACCACAGCCATTATCACCTTGCCCTCGTTGCCTATCTCGAGGGGGTCTATCCCCAGCATCTCGCAGGCCGTGATGACAGGCCCGTCCATAGGGATGTCCTCCTCTCGCACTCTCAGGCCCACATGCGACTTGTCCGCCCATTCGTTGAGCAGGTTGGAGAGCCCCCCTCTGGTCGGGTCCTTCATTGCGCACACTCCTCCGACCTCCAGCGCAGCGGATATCATGTGATTCAGCGGGGCGGCGTCGCTCTTGACCGAGGTCTCGAAACCGTACCCCTCCCTTGAAGAAAGGATCGCAACTCCGTGGTTGCCTATCGAACCAGATGCGATCAGGATATCTCCAGGTGCGACCGCCGAGTCGTTGGGCCAATTCCACTTGAATGGCCTGTGCTCTCTTATCCTCGCGATATTGCCATCGAGGTGTTCGTAGCGCCTGCCGATTCCGCTCGTGTTGATGAATATGCCGTCCACGGCCTGCTTCTCGACAACCTTCGTGTCTCCCGTCACGATCCTCACGCCTGCCTTCTTGGAGGTCGAGTTCATGCTGCGCATGATCTTATGCAGGTCGTCACTCGAGAAACCTTCCTGGATTATCATGGCGCACGAGAGGGCAACCGGGGCCGCGCCCATCACTGCGAGGTCGTTGACAGTCCCTGCGACCGCTAGGGAGCCTATGTCTCCACCCGGGAAGAATATCGGCTTGACCGTGTACGAATCCGTGGTGAATGCAATCCCGTCGACGATGGCCGCGTCGTCGAGGAGAGAGAGCGGTATCTCACCGAAGTCGTGGTCGAGTTCCTGGAGGACGAACTCGCGGATGAACTCCTGCATCCGCTCGCCCCCGGCCCCTTGGGCCATGGATATCTTGGCCATCAGCAACACCAGGCATGCAGCGTAAAGGCTGGCCGATAATAACCTTTTTGGCCGACTTGTGATTGTAGGCCAGGCCGCCGTTTCGGGATACGTTGAATAGCCGAGACGGTCTTCTCCTCCTATGACATGATATCGGGGGCTGTACTCTCGGGCGGGGCGAGCAGCAGGATGAGCGAGGAGAAGGGCCTCATGAAGCTCGGAGGCGTCCCGATGGTGTACTTCGTGGCTAAGACCATGGAGCTATTGGCGGACGAGGTCGTGGTCGCCGTCGCTCCCGGGATGGCAGATGAGTACAGACAGGTCCTCGGAGATGACAAGAGAGTGGTCGAGGACGAGGAGGCCTCGGCAGGGCCTTTGGCCGGGCTCATCACGATCCTCAGGGAGGCGAAGGGAGACTACGTGATGGTGAGCCCGTGTGACACGCCCTTTCTGAGGCTCGATGTCTGTCAGGCGATAGTCATGTTCGCGAAGGGGAAGGACGGCGCTGTGCCTCGCGTGGGCGGATATCTCGAGCCACTCCACAGCGCATACAGGCGCAGGCACTGTCTGGCAGCCTTTGAGGAGGCCGTAGATGAGGGCGTGAAGAGACCTTCAGAGGCATACGCCCTACTGCACATGGTGCATGTTGAGGAGGAGGACCTGCGGGCACTCGACCCGCACCTCGAGAGCTTCTGGAACGTCAACACCGTGGATGATCTGCGGGAGGCCGAGAGGCGGCTGAGGACGCACATCTTCTAGGAGCCTTTCTTCTCGTCTTCCTTCTTCAGCTTGCCCTTGATCTCCTTGAACCTGTCCCTGATCGCCTCGACATCGAAGGACTCCGCGAACTTCTCCTGGGGTGTTCGCTTGAAGATGTACTGCGTTGTCGCTGCAGCGACAAAGAAGCCCGCGAACCCGTCGAACATGAGGTCCAGCATCGTGTCGTCCAGCGAGTACTGCATGAGGCTGCCGGTGAGCTCGTCGGTCGCGAACTCCACGAGCTCCCAGAGGACTCCGAAGGCCATTGTGAACATGACTATGAAGAACGCGATGAACGGCCTCGGAAGTTGTATCGACTCATAGTATCTGTCTATCGAGACCAAGAACACGAGCCCGAGAGATGCCACAAGCGAGGCCGACATCGCATGTGTGATGTTGTCCCACCACGAAACGCGATCATAGAACCCGTAGAACCCTCCGACAACATGCAAGAAGAGAGCGAAAACGATCAGGAAGTTGAACCGAACCGGGAGCACCAGCCTAAGGTCTCTGGCGAGGAACGAAGGCACCTCGCTCACGAGGAGCGAGATGAACGCTGAAGGGATCCATGTGAGATTGCCAGTTGCGATGCCCGCCAGGCCGATTGCCAGCATCCCCGCCTGCATGAACCGCGAGAGGAGCTTCAGGTTCTCTTCTTCCGTCCCGTCACCTCCCACAGATAGATGAACCCGAGCCTCTCCCTTCGCCCCTTGGGCATGGTACGGATGTATGCGTCGTAGGCGAAGCCCATGAACACCCCACCGACGAGCGTCCAGAAGAGACCCATCATGGCAGCGCCATTCGAAGTCAGCAGCTCGACCCCGTACAACTTCTGGTCGACCCACTGGCCTATGTGCCAGAAACCTGATATGCCCAGCGTGAACAGGACGACGAAGAGGATGGCGAACGGCCGGTTCATCCGGACCCTTGTGTACATCTGCAGCTCCACAGTGAGCATGAATCCGATGGTCGTGAGGGAGAACGCGAACGCTATGGAAGTGAGATCGTTCCACCATCCTATCTCCTCCATGAGCGTCCTTGACCCCTCCGATATGTGCAACAAGAGTGGGGCGGCGAGGAGCAGCGCCATCTCCCATGGAAGAGCCCTGAAAGGGTTTCTCATGGAAACGATGGGAAGGATGTAGAGGGATATCGCAGCGATGCCGAAGACGACCCAAAGGATGTCCATCTTGACGGTCACGTACACGGTCGCGAAGAAGAGCAGCATGCTCGCTATCCAGGATGCCTCCGCCTCGATGATCCTGCGCCTGTCAGAGGGGATGACGGACTTCTTCATCTTCGAATCGCTGGACAATCGGCCACCCGACAGCCGTCTGGAGACGAATAGGCCCTCTTAACGATTGCTCCCTCCGACTTAGATAGCGAACCTATTTCTGCGACCACACTTCTGCCCTGCCCATGGTTCGGATACCTTTCGTGGCTGACGACGGCACACAAGTCACGTTTCGCGAGCCGCGGGCGGACGATGCCCGCCAACTGATGAGGTTCATCAATTCTGTCATCGATGAAGACATGTCCGGCATAGTCATGGACAAGAGAGTCACACTGAAGGCGGAGAAGGCCTGGCTCGACGACATCATCAGAATGATCAGAAGAAGGGATGCGGTGGACCTACTTGTGGAATGCGAGGGCGAGATACTGGGCAACTGCGACGCGGCCAGACGCCGGATGAAGCACTCGCACAGGGCTGCGATAGGCATAGCGCTCGTGAAGAAGGCGAGGGGGAAGGGAATAGGGGAGGGCCTGATGCGGGCAACGATCGACCTTGCCATAAGACGGATCAAGGGGATCGAATTCCTGGACCTCTCCACATTCGAGTACAACAGGCGAGCCCAGAGGCTCTACAGGAATCTGGGCTTCGCAAAGGTGGGGAACATCCCGAAAGCAGTCAGAGAAGGGGACTTCCTCTACAGCGAGCACCTGATGGTGCTCGATCTCAAGAATTGGAGGCGCTGAGGGGGAGATTTGAACTCCCGAGGCGCGTGAGCGCCACGAGCTTGCTGGCTTCTTCGCAAAGGCTCCAGGCTCGCGCCTTACCGGTCTGGGCCACCTCAGCCTGCGTACCTCAAAAAGGATGTTCGTATTTAAGAATATCCGGCCATGGCCAGCACGCCTCTCAGTCCTTCTTCCCAGATCTCAGCAAGGCCCCCATTTCATCCAGAATCTCAACCCTGGTATCCCTCACGGTCGGCCTGAACCTGCGGGCGACGTCTATCTCGGAAAGGTCGATCTCCGCTTCCACGATGTCCTCATCGAGCGGCTTGCCCACCTCGATCTCTTCACCCCTTGGTCCGCACACAACACTCCCGCCGCCAAACACGAGGCTGCCGTGCACTCCGACCATGTTGCAGTAGGCGACATAGATTGCGTTCTCGACCGCCCTGCCTGGAATGACTCGCCTGAAGAACGGCAGAGAAGTGGTCGGCGCGGCCGATATGTTGACCAGGAGCTGCGCGCCCAGGAGCGTCTCCAGCTTGGCGAGCTCGGGGAAGAACATGTCGTAGCAGATGGTCAGGCCTATTTTAGCATGCCTTCCCTCCCCGACCACGACGTCCTTCCCCTCCGCGAAGAACACCCTCTCCTCGAACGGGCCGAACGTGGGCAGGTACATCTTGTCGTACCTATAGAGCCTGCCGTGACCGGTTGCCAGCAGACACGAGTTGTAGACCAGTCCCGGGACGCGCTCATCCTTCATCGGGCATCCGAAAACGATATCCTTCCTAGTGTCTTTGGCCAGCTTCAGGACGGACGTGATAGTGGGTCCGACGACCGTCTCCGCCTGGCCGAAGAGGTCGTCCCTCGGGAGGTAGCCAGTGAGGCTCAGCTCGGGGAATATCACTATCTTCCCCTTGGCCTTCCTGACGATGCCCCTCATGCGCCTTAGATTGCCTGCCTTGTCGTGCAGCTGGCAGGTGACCTGGGCCAGCGTGACCTGGACCCTGCTCATGGGCTCTCGGAGGGCCTTCTGGATAGATTAGAGTTGCCCCTTTCGACTGCATGGGAGCGAACCATAACGGATATATCCAGAGGTTGGCATTCAAGCACGATGATACTGCCAAAGCTCAAGGACGGCACCGAACAGATCATAGAGAAGTTCCTTGCGGAGAAGCTCAGGAAGTTCGGTGCGCAGGGATTCGTCCTCGGTGTGAGCGGTGGAATCGATTCCGCTGTCTGTCTTCGACTGTGCGTGCGCGCTGTCGGGAAAGGAAAGGTCCTGGCATTGCTCATGCCAGAGAAGGACTCCCCGAGGCAAGACCTCGCTGACTCGAAGGAGCTGTGCGACCTCGAGGGCGTGAAGTACAAGGTCGTGGACATCACAGGCCCGATCCAGGCATACAAGAAGGCCATCAAGGGACCGATCGACAGGAAGTCTCTGGCCAACATCAAGGCCAGATGCAGGATGGTCGTGCTATACCACTACGCAAACACAGACTGGCGGCTAGTCGTCGGCACGAGCAACAAGAGCGAACTGCTCATCGGCTATTTCACGAAGTTCGGGGATGGGGGTGCGGACCTCGAACCTATAGGCGACCTGTACAAGACCGAGGTGCGCCAACTGGCAAAGGCGTTGGGCCTCCCAGACGAGATGATCAAGAAGGTTCCGTCCGCGGGGCTGTGGAAAGGGCAGACAGATGAGGGAGAAATGGGCATCTCCTACGAGTGCCTCGACGCGATTCTTCTCGGAATCGAGCTCGGCCTGGACCAGAAGAAGATCTCCGAAAGGGCCGAGGTGGGCGTGAGAGAGGTCCAACGGATATCCAGGATGGTCCGCCTCTCATCGCACAAGCGCAAGTTCCAGCCAGCTGCGAAGATAGGTTTCAGGACTCCCGGCCTCGACTGGCGCGAGGGCGACGAGGACATCTGATTGTCAGAGGTACTTCTTCTGGATCGCCATCCTGACGGCCACTAGAGGATCCACGACCTGCGATATCCTCAGGTCTGCAGCGACGCTGGCTAGCATGTACGATTCCTCGAAGCCCACTCCTCGGGAATTGGAGATGAACCTGACCATGTCCGATGTCGCCAGTCTTGCGGCCTCGTCGAGCGTCTTCGCAGCGGCATAGGACATCCATTCCTTCGAGGTCTCTATCATAGGTCTCGCGATGTCCAGACCTTCGGCCTTCATCAGCCTGACCGTGACATCGGCCGCCGTCTCTATTCCCGTCCCGCAGACCTCCCCGTCTCCCATCGATGCGTGGACGTCTCCAAGGGCGACCATGGCTCCGTCCACAAAGGTCGGCAGGTAGACCTTTGAACCGTCACCGATCTCCACCGTATCCAGATTACCTCCGTGGTCGCCTGGATAGTAGGTAGGCAGCTCGCCATTTGCGGGGGAGACGCCTATCACGCCAACGTGTGGCCTGAGGTCGACCCACAGGTCATCGGAGAATCGGGCCCGTTCGCCCTTGATCGGAATGATCTTAGTGACGGACCTTCGGACATCACGAGCGAGGTTGCCTAGTTCCGGGGAGCATACCGTCACTCCCATGTTGCCGAGCTTGATCTTCTCGATCGAGACGCAAAGGACATCACCAGCAACGAGACCGTCCACCTCGATCGGGCCCGTTGCCGGATTCACCTTGCTCATGGGTATGTCCTCGAACTTCTTCGTGGAGCTCTTGACAAGGCCTGAAAAGCAGTCCCTTGTCTCGACTATCACCCTTTCGTTCTGCGCGACCTTGTAAGCGGCCTTGTTCTTGCTGGAGAAGAAAGCGACCGATTTCCTTGAGTTCAGCCTCCTCATGTGCCAACACCTGCCAGCCTCGGCTAATGTCTGGCCAATGCATCTACTTTGCCACGGAGGTGGATGGTCCCCAAACGTTTATGTAAGGCCACCTTTTTGGAGGTGCTCGCCGCGCTCCCGTAGTGTAGTCCGGCCAATCATTCGAGCCTCTCGCGGCCAATTTCACGGCAGGCCGGTGAAAGCTCGATACCCGGGTTCAAATCCCGGCGGGAGCACCTCTTCGTCACTGGCTGTTTTTCAATTCGAGGGCACGACACACTTTGTCACGCTCTGCT
>JAFGHM010000026.1 GCA_016930135.1 Thermoplasmatota archaeon
CGATGACCCATGTCCGTGAACGCGCGGAGTCGCTCTCCGCGTGGAGGAAACCCGTCGATGGGGGTTCAAATCCCTCTGCCCCCACTCTTACAGCCACCAGAGTCGTCACTACAGAACCAGAATCCAGACGGCTACTGAATCCAGGGAACTGGGTGCTCCAATAGTCACTAGTTCCTGGTCTGAGATTCGACTTCGGGTTCTGACAGCAGTTCCCTCACCGCGAAGTACATTAGGGCGTGATAGACCGAGAATATCGAGCCCCCGACCACCCCTAGGATCAGGAGAAGCTTCGCCAGTGTCGGAGAGATCCAATCGAGCAGGAACTCAAGCGAGTTGGGGAAGGGATCCGCGAAGTGCGAGAAATCAAATGTGAATCTCGCAAGGAAGTAGAGTTCTCCAATGACAAGGATGGCTGTCGCAGCGGCATCGACAGGTCTTGCCGAGTTCTTTCTGCCCAGCAAAGCCCTGACCGATAAGGGGATTATTCCCGAGACGAGCAATGCATACAGGAGAACGGACCCGACCGTGCTGAAGTCGTCCGTGAAGAACCCGGTCGGTCTGGTCTGATGGATTATGAAGAAGAGCGTGACTATGAGGAACACCCCGACACCCACAACTTGCCCGACGCGTTCCGACCACGGAAGAACGTCTTTCTTGGCTTCCCTGTCCGCCTGCTTCCTGATCCAATGGATCTCCGTCAATCTCCCGCCAAGGCCCATATCCTCTCCCTCGCGCAATGACAAGGAGGGCTATTGGTCATAATCCTATTTGCGGACTCCCATCTATATCAGACAAGCAGAGGGCGTGCATGGTGCTCTCAACCATGCCTTCTATCCGCCAGGACCAGCGTGAACGGAATGACGCCAGCCTCATGGCACATACAATGGCGTAGGATTTTGTAGTCGTCGGGGGAATCAGGCCCCGATGAGGATCAAGAGGTCCGTGCTGAGGCAGAGCTATCCCTTCCTCTTCGTCACAGGCCTGGGGCAGATGATAGCTGGCCTGATCTTCGGCGGCATGGATAACTACTTGAACGAGGCGCCTGGACTGATAGTGCTCATCCCGTCGATGATTGGCCTCAGAGGGAACATCGGCTCCGCGCTTGCCTCCAGACTGGGGACGGCGACCCACATGGGCTTCATCTCCTCGGCGAACGCGTGGAACGACAGGTCGAAGTCCGAGATGTCGACCGCCATAGTCCTCTCGATCTCCCTGTCAGCAATGGCGGGGCTTGTTGCGTTCCTGAGCTGCGTGATGCTGGGCCTCGACCATATCTCACTCGGCAACTTCCTTTTCATCTCCACTGCCACCGGGCTGATCGACGGCACGCTCCTCAGCCTGATGACTCTCTCGATAGTATTCTACGCGACCAAGTACGGGGCCGACCCTGACAACGTAGCCGCCCCCGCCCTTGCCACCGCTGCCGACATCATCACTCTGGGCGTCCTGTTCCTTGTGGTCATAGCGAGCGGGGTGGTTCCGTGAAGGAGATCCTCGACCGCGTCGTCATACGCTCCACGGTGAAGCAGTCGATCCCCGTGCTCCTCGTGGCGCTCCTACTGGGAATCCTAGCGGGGCAGATCCTGAACCTCGCCTCGTCGATAATCATCATTCCCTTCGTGCTCTTCTCCATTCCGGTCGTGAACGGGATCGGGGGCAACCTGGGGACCATCCTCGGCGCGAGGCTATCCTCGGAGCTTCATCTCGGCTCCATATCGCCCCGCCTCGAGGGCGATGACCTGGAGGACGAGCTCCTGACGGGGGTCACCCTTGGGATAATTACTTATGTCTCCCTAGCATTCGTTTCGATGATAGTAGCGCCCGTTCTGGGAGTCCAGATGCCGATCAACCTGGTCAAGCTAGGTGTCCTGATTGCATTCTCAGGCATTCTTCTCAGCTTCGTAGTGCTCGCGATAAGCATGCTGTCCGCAGTCTACAGTTTCAGGTTCGGGCTGGATCCGGACAACTCGGTCGCCCCGTTGACCGCGAGCTCGGGCGATATCGCGGGCATAATGTGCATAATACTTGTACTGCAGGTGGTGGGCGTCTGAAGAAAGAAGGCAGAAAGGGTGGACCCAGGAAGTCGAGACCGAAGGAGTTCGAGGAGCTGCACTACGAGCCGAGGAGCGTCCGCGAGCTGCTGACCGAGATGAAGGACATCTCCGACCTCATAGTGGACCTCGCTTACTCGGCCCTCATATTCGACTCGAAGGAAATGGCGGAGGAGGTCAGAGACCTCGAGATAAAGATGGACAAGCTCAACTACCAGATACGCCTCACCGCGATGATTGCGAGCAGGTCGCTACACGACGCCGAGAGCCTGACGGGGATTCTACAGATAGCGGAGGCCGCGCAGCACATCTCCGACGCCGCAGGCGACATAGTTGACCTCATCAGCGAGGAGATCGACACGAGGCCGTTCCTTCCGTTCGTCCTTAGGAATGCGGACGAGAAGTTCAACGCGGTCAGGGTCTTTCCTGAGTCCGAACTCGTCGGCAGGACGATAGCCGACATGAAGATAGAGACGACAACCGGAGCTCACATAATCGCGATAAAGCGCAGGAGCGGATGGGTGTTCGATCCGGATCCCCGCTCCACCGTCAGGGGGAACGACATAGCCATAATCAGAGGAACCGAGGACGGCTACAGCAAGTTCTTCAAAGTCGCTAGAGGGAAGCAGGAGGTCGAGGGCAAATGAGCGACGAAGGCCGGTCTTCCCGACCTACCCCGACAGAGGACCTCGGCTTCAGCAACATCACCAAGGATCTGCTCGAGCTGAAGGACACCTCTGAGCTCATGGTCGATTTGGCGTACTCTGCGCTCCTCTATGACAACGAGGACATCGCGAACGAGATAATCTGCCTCGAGGACATCGCCGACGCAATAGAGAGAGAGGTCGTGCTGAAAGCCCTGAAAGATGTGGAGCAGAAGGGCGATCCCCACAGGAACTTCGTTATGGTAAGGCTCGCCCAGGCCATGGAGATGATTGCCGATGCCGGGGCATCCATGGCGGACGTCGTCCTCAGGGACATAGAGAAGAACCCCGTCCTTCGCTTGAGCCTGAGGGATTCGAAGATCATCATCACCGCTGTAAGGGTCTCGAAGACCTCCTCACTGAACGGCAAGTCGCTCGGGGAGGTGCGGCTGGCGTCGGAATCCGGCATGTGGATAGTCGCCATGAGGAGGGACAAGAGCTACATCTACGGGCCCGACGAGAACACTGTCATGAAGGTGGGAGACCAGCTGATCGCCCGCGGGCCCAAGGAGGGCGTGCCCATCCTGAGGGAGATGGCGGGATGCGCGAAGAGGCTGGGCATCGAGGAGTGCGAGTGAGCCGAGGGGTCGAGAACCGTCCAATCAATGGCGTCTCGTGGATTCCCGTATCTCACCTTTTTATCCTGCCATTTCACTCAAGAGGGCATGTCCGGACTTGTCTTTCTTTCAACTCGGCGGCTTCGCGAGATAGTTGACTTCTATACAGCGAGACTGGGCATGGAGGTCTGGCTTGAACAGGAGGACTGCACCATCCTACATCATGGCAACCTCATGCTTGGCTTCTGCCAGAGGGAAAGGGCGGATGCTTGCGGCATCATAACGTTCTATTTCAGCTCCACGGAAGAGGTGGATGGCAGATACGAGGACCTCAAGGACTTGGCTGAGGGCCCGCCCAAGGAGAACCCGAAGTACAGGATCTACCACTTCTTCCTGAGGGACCCCGAGGGCAGGCGGCTGGAGATACAGAAATTCCATGATATCTGAATAGTCCAGGGAGAAGGTGTTCTCCAGGCCGGGTAAGACGGCGGTTCAGGGCCAAAGGATTAATCTCCAGGTCTTGATTCCGACAGCCATGCACAAGATAGTGACGGTCGACCTCGAGAGGGACATCCTCTCGGCGAACCGTAGAATAGCCAACGACAACCGCGCCCTGCTCGAGAAGCACGGGATAGTGGCCTTCGACTTCCTCGGGGCGATAGGCTCCGGGAAGACCCTGATAATCGAGAGGCTCGTGGACATCCTGAGGGCGAAGGGGAAGCGCGCGGCGGCCATAGCGGGGGACGTCTCAGGAGACGACGACTACCAGAGGTTCGTGTCTCATGGTATCCCCGCGGCAAACATAAACACCGGGAAGGAGTGTCATCTGGACGCGCACCTTGTGGACCATGCGCTCGAGGACCTGCCCCTAGACAAGCTGGACTACCTGTTCATCGAGAATGTCGGGAACCTCGTATGCCCGGTCGACTTCCCGCTCGGGTCGCACAAGAGAGTCGTGGTCATAAGCGTCACCGAAGGTGACGATATGGTCAGGAAACACCCTGCGATATTCGCGTTCTCAGATGTGATTGTGATCAACAAGATCGACCTCGCGCTCGCGATGGAGGTCGACCCGAAGATACTGGAGAGGGACGCGCGCAGGATCAACCCCGGTGCCGCGATAATCATCATGGATGCGCGCCGTGGAAAGGGAATCGACGACCTGGTCAAGGCCCTCGGGCTATAGAGGACTGGCCATGAAGATCACCGTGTACGGCATCGTTCAGGGCGTCGGGTTCAGGCCGACGGTTTACAGGGTCGCCAAGGCGATGGGGCTCAGAGGCTATGTCCTGAACAACGGTTCGAACGTAGAGATACACGTCGACCGGAACGCAGAGAGGTTCCTCGAGGAGCTCAAACGAGCCTTGCCCGCACTCGCACGTATCGACAGGACGGAGTTCGAGGACATTGAGGAGGATCTCAAAGACTTCGCGATATCCGAGAGCCATGACGGAAGAAGGGTCTCTCTTATCCCCACGGACACCGCGATCTGCGGGAGCTGCGTCTCGGACTTCCGCGAGAGCGGCAACAAGAGGCGTCATTTCCCGTTCACCAACTGCACGGAGTGCGGGGCGCGCTTCACCGTGATCGCCGACCTCCCCTTCGACAGGCGGAGGACGAGCATGGTGGACTTCCCGATGTGCCCCGACTGCATGCGCGAATACTCCACACCAGAAGACCGCAGGTTCCACGCACAAACCATATCTTGTCCCAAGTGCGGGCCGAGGTACGAACTCTACGATGGGAGGAAGAGGAGGCTCACCGGAGACCCGTTCAAGACCTTCGCGGAGAAGATAGACGGCGGGAGCGTCGGGCTCCTGAAGGGCTGGGGAGGCATGCACATCATATGCACCTTCGAGAACGCAGCCCGCCTCAGGAAGATATACAGGCGGGGCGACAAGCCATATGCCGTGATGATGAGGGACCTGGACACGGCCAGAAGGTACACGGTCGTCGACGGACTTGAGGAGAAGCTGATCACATCGCCTCAGCGACCGATAGTGCTTCTTCACAAGAAGCCGGACGCCTTCGAATCCATGGAGAGGGTCTCGCCCGGGCTTGGCAACCTCGGGGTGATGCTCCC
>JAFGHM010000027.1 GCA_016930135.1 Thermoplasmatota archaeon
GCCGCCTTTGAGTATCGGGATGAGTATCGGGTCCTTCTCGGGGCCGGTCGCGATGGTCGTCACGTTCTTCGCATCTATCTCGAACCTCGCGAAGCTTACCATTATGTATCCAGCATGATTGATCCTGTTGTAGGTATTGTATGCGGAGTTCGGGTTGTAACCTATGCCGTAAGGGAAGGCATCGTGAATGACTGTGTCGCCGTAGTTGATCTGCCTCTGCTCCCAGAACTCGCTCAGGCCGGGAGTGCTTCCGTGCCTGCCCATGGCGGACTCGCTGCTGTCCTTCAGATAGGACTCGCCAATATGCGAAATGGTGTATGTCACCTCTCGCTCCCCAGCCTGTATGTAGGCAGGGACATCGTCCTCAGGGGCCAGCTGCTCGCCCACCTTCGGGGCAACCAAAACGAATGCTGAGGCCGCCATGATTGCGACCATCACGATCGCTGCATACTTGCGCCACGTTGCCGAGGGGCCTCGACGGTAAATGGTTCTGCCGAGAATGGCCTCGCGCCTCTGCATTTCGCGCGCATGCCGTGTGTCATATCCTCTATCGAATGAAGAATACTGCGCAGGGGGCAATGTACTATCCTCCTTCTGGCATATAAATGGGTGTAATGCTATATGAATGTTCTTCGCCCTTCTGGATGGTCGATACCGTGTGTGAGCTGTCCAACCTTGAACGTTGTGTGCCAGCATGTGTTCTGAATGGAACATATCGGACCGCATATAATAATCTGCGACGCCATTCGTCAAGTCCATGGCAGGCATATCGGCATTATTGTACACTGCGATGCAGAACGGGGTTCAGAGGGCCTCGTTCTGAGCTGACTTACGCCTCCTGAGAACGAGTATGTAATCCCTCTCGATCCTGCTGTCGTTCCATCTGGGTATGTCGAGATGCCTGTTTATCACATCGTACATGTACGTGGTCTTGAGCTCGAAGCCGGAGTCGGCCGCGACCTGCGCTAGTATCCTGTAGGTCGGAATGCGGACGCGCCTGAAGGTATTCTCTCCGACAATCATGCAGTAGCTGCTGCCTCTAGCGAGCACACGGTTGACTTCATTGAAGTTCATCCTCATCTGGTCGAAGTACTTCCAGACGACGTACGCGCTCTTCCTGTCCTTCTCCGTGAGCTGGCCCAGGACCTCGTTGAGGGAGCGTATCCTCGACTTGGGGTGCCAATCGCGATACTCGGACGAGTATGCGCGCGCAGACCCTATGATCTCTGCATCGAGATCCGCTGTGCCCTTGATCATGTCGAGCCAGAACATCTCAAGCTTGTGCACGCTGACGTAGTGCACTGCACTGGCATATGGTGGAGAGGTCACCGCCAGATCTACTGATGAGTCCTCGAGGTCGATATCCCGAGCATCGCGTCCGATGATGTCGACGCGAGGCCTTTCACGATATCTGTCCATGACATCCCGGGATATCTTCCACAGATCCCTGACGTCCACGAGCCTGCTCCTGACGGAATTGTCGAACTTGGCGAACACATCGAAGGAGGTCTTGCCCTGCTGGTCCAGCTTCCTCCTGAAACTCGTGACCTCCGGTATGAGCGAGTCGCTGTCGGAGTTGGACAATCTGCGGATGACCGATGAGAAACATATCTTGAAGAAGTCCTGTTGTGGACCCGGCCTCATCTCCCATATGTGCTTCTTGATTGTCCCCAGCTCCTGGAGCACCTTGGGCCGGAACCAGTGGTCTCTGTTGGGGATCTCCGGGATCCAGGCGTCATTGACTTCGTCATCTTCCCTTATCTTCCGGATCAGCTCCTCGGCCTCGCGCTCGAGAGGCCCGGGTTCGAGAGGCGTGGTCTTGACCTTCGCTATGAGGCGCGCCAGCGGGTGGATGTCTATTCCGTAGCAGCTCCTGCCCATGATATAGCTCTCCAGGAGCGTGGTCCCCGAACCCATGAAAGGGTCGAGCACGACGTCGCCTGCCTCTGAGAGCGACTTCAGGCAGAACCTGGGGATCTGCGGGATGAACTTCGCGGGATACCTGTGGATACCGTGAGTGGCGTAGCTGACCTGTCTTCCGATGTACTTCCGGAATTCGGCAGAGAGATCCTGAGCCTCAATGCTCTCTTGGTGTTCAGCGGCGTCTCCGTTAGATGACGGTCGCATCTCTCTTCTCTGTCTCCTAGTCCTGCGGGCTTCTGAGCGACTCGAAGGAGGCCCCCGAGATCAACGCCTTCACGACCTCAGCGACTTCCTCCTTCTTAACCCTGACCTGCTCCGCTGAGTCCCTGTCTCGGACGGTGACCGTGCCATCGGACTTCGTGTCGTAGTCAACGGTCACACAGCACGGAGTGCCGATCTCGTCCATGCGGGCATATCTGCGTCCAATCGAGCCCGAATCATCGTAGTACGCAGCTATGCCTGCCTTCACGAGCGAATCGAAGATGCTCGTGGCGATCTCACCGAGGCCGTCCCTCGCCATGAGCGGGAACACGCCGACCTTGATCGGTGCCACGAGCCCTTTGAGGCGCAGTACGATGTATTCGTCCTTCTTCGAGTAGACGTGATCGAGAAGTGAGAAGAGAAGTCTGTCGACCCCGTACGACGGCTCGATGACATGCGGCACCAGCTTTCTTCCGGAGACCTTCTCCTTCCGCTTTGAGACCTCATAGCAGGACGATGGCACGACGAGCGCCTCACCCTCGACGTCGACTGTGACCTTGTCCTGGTCCTTCGCCGCTTCCGCGGGCAGCTTGGACAGCGCCTCGGCAATCAACTTCGATTTGTCCTTGAACAGCGGCCCCAGCGCCCCGAAGTTCGGTTTGACGACCTCCATCTCGACCTCCCTCGGCTCGTCATACCTCTCGAAGGACGTGAGGTCCGCGCCCGAATGGTCCAGATGAGCCTTGACGTCAAAGCAGCCTCTGTCAGCGACGCCCACGAGCTCTGTCCAGCCGTAGCCTATCTCGGCTTCCAGGTCCCAGCAATCGGACGCGTAGTGGGCCATCTCGGTCGACTCGTGCTGTCTGAACCGGAGCCGCTTGGGGTCCAGGCCGATGTCCAGCGCGAACTTGTAGGTGAGCCACATGAAGTATGCCAGCACCTCGTTCCTTATCACGCCCGCCTTGACGGCCTCCTCCAGAGCCACCGAGGACGGAGGGCCCTTGTTCGGAACGAGCGGGACGACTTCTGCCCTCACATCCCTGAACTTGGGCCAGCTCTTGTCCTCTGGATGGACGAACAGCTCCGCCTCCATCATGTTGAGCTCTCTGAGGCGTATCAGCCCCTGCCGGGGGGAGATCTCGTTCCTGAAGGCCCTGCCTATCTGCACCGCTCCCACTGGGAGCTTCTCGCGGCCATATCTGTAGACCTGCGAGAAGTTGACGAACATCCCCTGGGCCGTCTCCGGGCGCAAGTATGCTGTCTTCCCCCGGCCCGCGCCGATGGAGGTCTTGAACATGAGGTTGAACCTCTTGGGGGCCGTGAGTCCTCCCCCACATTCCGGACAGAGCACGCCGCTCTCCCTCAACATCTTCCCGAGCTCATCTTCGCCCAGGCTTGCAGGGTTGGCGTGAAGGCCGGCTGCGAGGTGGTCCGCCCTGAAGGTCTCACCGCACTTCGTGCACTCGACGTACATGTCGGAGAACGCGTCGACGTGTCCAGAGGCCTTGAAGACCGGCTCGGGAGCCACGATGGGGCAGCTGATCTCCTGGAACCCCTCCCCCTGGACGTAAAGACGCCTCCAGTGGTCCTCGATGTTGTTCTTCAGGGCGGCGCCCAAGGGGCCGTAGTCGTACAGCCCCGCGACGGAGCCGTATATGTCGTAGGCCGGCCAGAGAAAGCCTCTGCGCTTGCAGAGGGAGAGGAGCTCCTGGGGATCCATTCGCATCACTTCGTGAGCGTGGATACCACATCCAAGTCATAAATCATCGCAACGAGGTTGTCTTTCGAATCCCTCACGGGCAGTTGCCCGAAGTCCTGTTTCCTCATGATCCTCGCGGCATCTCCCACCAGGGTCTTCCTGAAGACAGTCATGGGGTTCTTGACCATTATCTCCTTCACAGTGAGCTTCGGGAGGTCGACGCGCGACACCTCGTACCAGAGCTTCATTACGTTCCTGAGGCCCTCCCAGGTCCAGTTGTCCTCGTCGTCGCCGATGCCGAGGTCGCTCATGACGACAGCGCTGTCGATCACGGTCTGGTTGAATATGTCTCTGTCCGTGATGATTCCCACAAGCTTCGCGTCGTCGTCCAGGACCGGAAGCGCAAGCACCTTGGCGGACTTGAACGTCGCGAGTGCGACAGTGAGGGGGGCGCCCGCGTATGTGGGTATGCAGGGGGAGCGCACGATCTCCTCGACCGTGACCTGAGGGTTGTCCCGCTCTACGACGATGAGAAGATCCGTCGGCGTGAGCAGCCCGACCAGCTTGGCTTTCTCCACGACTGGAAGGTGGCTGAGGTTCCTTTCGACCATCAGACGCGCGGCATCCTTGACGCTCGCGTTCGGGCCGACCGTGGGCACGTCCCGCCTCATGACGAGGGCGAGCTGCTCCTCATCTGGCTTCGCGAAGATGTCCTGCCTGGTCACAAACCCCACGAGCGAGCCGTCGTCGGACTTGATCACCGGCATTCCCGTGATATTGTTCTTGACCAGCCGTTTCAGCACCTCTGTCCGAGTGCCGGGAAGCTCCGCCACGATCGGGTTCTCGGTCATTATCTCCTTGACCTTCATCGACCGATCACCTCTTCTTGCTCCTCACGACGAGGACAGGGCATGGGGCGTACCTCGTAACGCGCTCAGCAACGCTGCCCATGAACAGCTTGGAAAGGGCGGACCTGCCCAGAGTCCCCAAGACGACCAGGTCGAAGTCAGCGGCAGTCTCGACTATCTTGCGCGTGGGGGACCCTTCGGCGACAACAGTCTCGACCTTTATTCCCAAGGACTCGCCCTCCTTCTTGACATCCTCTACCGCGCGCTTGCCCTCGTTCTCGAGAAGGGAGTAGACGCTCACGATAGACGAATCGATGGGGAAGCTCACGAAGGACGTCTGGTCGATGACGTAGAGGGCAGTCACCTCGGCTCCGAGCATCTTCGCGAAATGCAGCCCCGTTGAGACCGCCTCCTTGGTGTACTCGGAGCCGTCCGTCGCTATCAGGATCTTCCTTATCTCCTGCAAGTCTCCGCCCTCCACACCTTTCCTCCGCGGACCACCGCATGGATGCGTTCCGACCTCGCCTCGGTCACGAGTTCCAGCATGGGGTCGTCGCCTGACACGCGTATGACCACGAGGTCTGAATCTGGTGCGCTATTCGTGAGTATCTTGCCCGTCGCATTTAATACTTTGCGCCCGCCCGATGTTGCCAGTTCGACGACGTCTGTTGGTGAGAGAGCACCGGACAGCCGGCCCAGCCTGAACGCGGCCTTCATCTCCTCGATCATGTCTGGAACAGAGATCATGCCGTTGTCCGTGCCCAGGGCCACGGTGACGCCGGACCGCTTCAACTCGGAAATCCTAGGCCTGAACCCGAAGAACTCGTTCGACCTAGGGCAGACGACTACGGGAACACCCGCTTCGGCACAGCGCGCATAGTCCGCATCTTCGGCCGCAGTCATGTGGACCAGGAAGGCTGGCTTCAAATCCAAGATAGCATCGATATCCTCCCGTACGCACTCACTCGCATGCAGGGCGAATGCCTTCCCCGATGCGCGGGTCAAGGAGGCCATCTCTCTGAGCAGCCCCACCTCGAAATCCCTGGCTGCGCTGAGACCGAATCCGTCACAAGCATCGAGAACGGAAGAGGCTTCGCCACGCGGGTCTCCGAATCCGCTGGGCCGTCCGAGCACGACCGAGCGCACCGGAAGGCCGGACAGCGACTCGGCGAACTCCTTAAGGCCCTTCACGCCCTCCTCGCGGAAATCGATGAATCCCGATGTGCCCGTGTTTGCCATGTAGGTCGCCGCCTCGCGCATCGCCGCGAGCTTCCTCTCAGGCGGCGCAGACCGGAGCACCCTGTGTTTGTACCCGTCCGGAGGCGCGACGATCTCCTCCACACGGCCTCTCGGAGCGGGGTATGCGAATGCATCACCTATGTGCGTGTGCGCGTTGATGAATCCTGGGATGACCAGCGCCTTCAGAGAATCGCTAGGAGGCGCACCTTCGCAGATCTCCTCGAGGCCGTCCTCGCTCACCCTGAGGTAGCCCTTGCGGAGCCCCCAATCATCGAACAGCCATCGGCCCATCGCCTCGTTTCTCATCGTTGACGCAGGCTCGATATGGTTGTGGTCTCAAAAAACCTGCCTAATCACATGCAGAACGCAGGTCCGCCCGTGTTCTCAGCTAGCCGCTTCTGGTAGCAACCAGATTTTTATCATTCGAATGAAGTTAAAATCGCGATAGAGGCCTGTTTGGTTGAGAATGTTTATATTGAGGGAGGTTTTCAGGCTGGCCAAGGACATATGGAGGTCTTCGAATGCCAGCCAAGGTCAACAAGGATGAGTGTGTTGCTTGCGGTGCCTGCGTCGACGTGTGCCCTGAGGGTGCAATCACAGTCAACGATGTGGCAGTGGTCGACGAGAAGAAGTGCCTCGACTGCGGCGCCTGCGTGGATGAGTGCCCGAACAATGCCATTACGCTCGAGGAGAAGAAGTAGAAACCGTTTCCCGCGTCCCGCATCACGAGCTGGATGAGCCGGTGCGGGCTCCATCTTTTCACCGCGTTTCCAGGTTCAATTCCCTGTTCGCCAACTAGAAATACCGAATACATTCTGTCAACCGCGGTGAGCCCTTGGACCTGCGCGGTTTCGAGCTGATTGTGTTCGTACTCGCTGCGTTCGTCCCCTCCCTTCTGTACATGGTTTGGATAAGGAACACCGAGAGGTACGGCAGGGAGCCGTACGGAAGGCTGCTCCAGATATTCATCTTGGGAGCCACTCTTTCGGTAGTGATCGCAGTTGTCCTGGAACTCCTGCTGATGGTCTTCCTCGACACGAACATCGAGAGAGTCTACGAGATACTCGGGGAGGACCCGACCATAACGTCAGTGATCCTGGCAGTCATAATCGCCCCCCTGGTCGAGGAGCTCGCGAAGGCCCTCGGAGTGTTTAGGAAGCGCAAGTCCATCTCTGACATAGAGGACGGCATTGTCTTCGGGGCCGCTGCCGGGCTGGGGTTCGCCGCCACTGAGAACCTCCTCTACGAGAGCAGCGCGTACTTCGGCAACGGCGCTGAGGCTTTCATCGCGACGACAATCGTGCGAAGCCTCTCGTCTGCCCTGCTGCACGCAACCGCCTCATCGCTGTTCGGCCTTGGCATCGCGAGAAGCGTCCGTCAACGGAAGAGCTGGGTCCCATACTACTTCGGGGCAGCACTGATACACGGTCTCTTCAACCTCGCAGCATCGTTTGGCCTTCTCTACGAAGGTGAGCTGGGAGCATCGGCGTACCTCTTCGGGCTTGTCACGGCATTCATCATTGCACTCGTGGGCGTGAAGATGGTAAGGGGCAAGATCCGAGAACTCGAAAGAGGAGCGAGAGCCGCCCCGTGAGGGCCTTCGGCAGTGAAAGACATATGAGCTGGCTAAGACAATAAGGCGCTCGTGAAGTTCAGGGCTTTCATCGCCGTGGACATCGAGCCGAGCGAGGATCTCAAGGCGGTCGTCCGTGAGCTGGCCCAGTCTCGCGCGGACCTCAAGATAGTCAAGCCTCAGCAGCTTCATGTGACCTTGAAGTTCCTCGGGGACACAGATGATTCGCTTGTGGAGGAGATCCGTTCCCGGATGAGATCGTCCGCAGCGGGGATTCAGCCATTCACGATGAGGCTCGTGGGCATGGGGGCGTTCCCCTCTCTCTCGAACATCAGGGTCGTCTGGGTCGGGATCGAGGACGGGAAGCTGCTGAAGACTGTCGCAGATGAACTCGACAAGAGCCTGAGGACCCTTGGATTCGAGAGGGACAGAAAGGGGTTCGTGCCGCACCTGACCCTCGCAAGGACGAGGAGTCCGAGGAACCTTGCCAACGTTCAGGAGATCATTCGGGGCAACGCGGCCACCGACTATGGAGAGTATCCCGTGGAGAGAGTCCTCCTGAAGAAGAGCGTCCTGAGCCCGCAGGGGCCCGCATACTCGATAGTGTGCGAGCACTCTCTCAGGAGCGACTAGCGCCTCGTGGAGCGCCGTCCCTCTGTCTCCGAGTGCACGGGTTTGAGCGCGGAATGGAGGACCTCGACCAGATCCATCACGCGGACTGCGCTTGAGCCCTCCTGGCAATCCCGAAGATTCTGGACGCACCAGGGGCATGCGGTGACGAGCGTGTCCGCACCCGCCGCCTTCGCCAGGGCCAATCTGTCCCGGCCGATCTCCGCAGCCAGTGACGGGTAGGCGCTCTTGACCCCTGAGCCGGATCCGCAGCAGGCGCTCAGCTCACGTGTTCGTTCCATCTCCGTGACCCGAGCTCCGGTGGCGGTCTCGAGCAGCCTCCTCGGAGGATCGTACACCCCGAGCGCGCGTCCCAGATCGCAGGGGTCGTGATAGACGACTCGGCCCAGGCCGTCGAAGGGCGCGAGAGCCGACGGGGGCAAGTGCTCATCCAGGAACTGGGAGATGTGCTGTATCTTGACGCCGTACTTCTCAACGAGATCGGTGTAGTGGTTCAATGCCGAGGCGCATCCGGGACACGAGGTCACGACCGTCCTCGCACCTGCTCTCTGGAAGTCGGACAAACACTCTTCGGCCTTCTGCCTGGCCAGGTTCTCCTCCCCGAGCTTCCTGACAGTGGATCCGCAGCACTTCTCAGACGGGCCGAGGTACGCCGGATCGGTCCCACATGCGCGCAGAAGCCCCACGGTCCGTGCAGCGTTCTCAGGCATCACAAGGGATGTCGAGCAGCCCGCGAAGAAGACCAGCTCTCCCTTGGGCCTTAGTCCGAGCCCCTCGGACCACTTGGCCTTGGCGCGCTTCGGCGCCTGCCACGGATTGTCGTAGTTCCTGACGCTGGCCACGATCGCTGCCCGCTCGGGCGAGATGTCCTTTTTTAACATCCGAAACTCATTCTTTATAGATGATAATCCCTTTTTGGTGTCAATGCTGGCGGGGCAGACCTCCGCGCACGACCCGCACGACGTGCAGAGGTACAGGCCTGCATCCAAGGATTCGTCCAGCTTGCCCCTCGAGCCTGCGAGGTAGACCCCCTGCCCTCCCTTGTGCCCGGCCGGTCCGAACTCCGGCCCGAGGACATTGTAAACGGGGCAGTGCAATAGGCACATTCCGCAGCCTATGCAGTACTGGGCCTCTTTGTCATCGGCCGAGAGCCTGCCATCGTCGACGAAGACGATGACCACCTCCTTGGGGCCGTGCATCCCTCTGTGCAACTGCTTCTCTATGTCAGCCGTGTAGCTCGGGCCCGTTATGACGTTGATGTATGAGCTGACGATCTTGCCCGTTGAGAGGTACGTCTGCAGCTTCACGACGTTCATGGCGTCTTCCAGGCTGGGGACGACCTTGTCGGGGGTCGTGACGACTATGTGCTTGTCCGGCCTCATCGCGCACATGGCCGCGTTGCCCTCGTTGTGGACGACCACGACCGCGCCCTCGCATGCCGTTATCGCGTTAGTGCCCGTGATGCCCACCCTTGCCTTGGAGAGGAATCCGGCGATCTCGTCGCGCATCAGACTGGTCAGCTCTTTCGGACCGTCCGAGACCCTCTTCCCAAAGTGCTCGCTGAACAGGCCGGCTATCTGTCCTCTCGTGAGATGGCATGCTGGGCCTGTGGGATGTGCAGCCTCGCAACCCGCGAGCTGTATTATCCTGTCCCCGAGGTCTGTCTCGACCACGTCGATGCCCCCTTCCGCGAGCCTCTCCGCAAGATGGAGCTCCTTGGTCACATTGGATTTCGACTTGACGACGAAGTCTTGACCTTCGAGTTCTCTGCTCACAGCACGGATTGCGTCCTCGGCGGTCTTCGCCACTATGACCCTGAAGCCGTTGTCATGTAACGTCGCCAGGGCCTGGCAGAAGAGCTCGTCGTTGCCGACCGAGGATTCCTTGATCTTCCTCAGCCTGTCCTTCCTAGAGTCTATGTCGGGTATCCGGTGCGCGTTCTCTCGCTGCCTGTCCAGGATGGTCCTGAAGGACCGGCGCATCCCGTCGAGGGCCGACCTGTCCTTGGTCGCACTGTCGATGCGTGCCCTCGTTCTCTGCTCGGTCATGCTCCCCGTCCCTGGAACAGTCAGGCGCCCGTCACTCCTGTGCGCACCTGAGCTTGTCGTACTCGACGGTGTGAGGCACCCCTGCCTTCTTGAGGATCTTGCTGAGACGCTCTGTTATCCTCACGATCTCGGCAGTCTTGGAATCGGCGCGGATATAGAACTGCTTCCTGCCACTTGTGATCGGGAACACCATCTTGAACCTTCCACGCCTGTTGTAGCCTTCGGGCTTCCTGTTCTTTTCGATGTCCATCAGGTTGATCCTGAAGAACATCTGGAGGATCTCATCCTCGTCCGGCATTTGGTCCGTCTCGTCGAGGAAGACCACGAGCATCTCCTCCATGCACTTGGATAGGTCCTTCCACCTGAACCTATCCTTGAAAATGATGTGGCCTGAGTCCGCTCTCATTGCGGGCGTTCCGATTGGCTACCGCGTATATAACCCTAATGCCAGTGCGCATCTGAAGACGCGTTGGCACAAGTCATTTATCGGCATTACTCCATTGTGAGAGCCATGGCCAATGCGCTGACAATCGCCGGTTCGGATTCGGTCGGCGGGGCTGGCCTCCAGGCTGACCTCAAGGCGTTCGAGGCCGTCGGGGTCCACGGGTGCAGCGTCGTGACGGCGATCACCTCCCAGAACACCCAGGGAGTGTCGTCGATCTTCCCAGTGCCCGCTTCAGAGGTCGCGAGCCAGCTCAGGTCGGTGCTCGAGGACGTTGAGGTCGACGCCGTGAAGATGGGCATGCTTTTCAGCCCGGGCATAGTGAAGACGGTGGCTGGGATGCTCAAGAGGTCAAGGGCGCCGATAGTGGTCGACCCGGTCCTCGCTTCGACGACCGGAAGCAGTCTGCACGCGGAAGGGTTCGTCGACGCCCTCGTCACCCGTATGATGCCTTTGGCCACTCTTGTCACACCCAACATTCCAGAGGCCACGAGGCTCTCGGGAGTCAAGGTCAAGGACGAGAGATCAGCGAAGGCTGCGGGGCGAGAGATTCTCGAGTTTGGACCGAAGGCCGTGCTCGTCAAGGGAGGGCACCTTAGGGGATCCGAGGCGGCGGACTATCTGATTGATGGGAAGAGAACCGTCAAGATATCCTCCCCCAGGATCGAGACTGAGATTCATGGCACGGGGTGCGCCTTCGCATCGATGATCGCTGGTGGCCTCGCGCTCGGGCTGGGGCTCGAGGACGCAGTCAGAAAGGCGAAGGGCATGATGTTCAAGGCGATCCTTGCCAGAGAGACAGTTGGCGTCGGAGTCCCCTGCGCCAACCCGCTCGCAGTGCTGAGGATCGAGGCAGGCAAGCCGCAGATGCTGGAGGAGCTGGAAAGGGCTGGCAGAATCCTCGAATCGCTAATGGACAGCCAGCTTCTGCCTGAGGTCGGCTCCAACATGGGCTATGCCGTTCTGGGCGCGCTCGACGAGGGGGAAGTCGCGGCCTTCGACGGCCGAATCACTCGCGTTGGAACCAATGCCAGGAAGGTCGGATGCGCCAGGTTCGGCGTCTCCAAGCACGTCGCAAGGATAGTGCTCGCCGCGTCCTCACACGACCCTGAGACACGCTGTGCCCTCAACATCAAGTACTCAGAGGCGAACCTCGCCGCATGCAGGAAGGCGAGGTTGCGCGTGTCCACGTTCGACAGGACGAAGGAGCCGAAGGGCGTCTCGTCGATGACCTGGGGCGTGCACAAGGCGATAGAGGGTCGTGCTGAGGTCCCGGACATCATATTCGACGAGGGAGGAAGGGGCAAGGAGCCGATGATCCGAGTCCTTGGGAAGGATCCCCAGGAAGTCGTCTCCAAGCTCAGAATGATCATACAACGCGTCCCGGCGAGGTGACTGCTTGAAGATAGCCATGTTCGCAGACTCTTTCCATCCCACAGTCGACGGGGCGGTCGTAGCGATGGAGACTGTCTCGAGCGGGTTGGAGCGGCGAGGACACGAAGTCGTCATGGTCGCACCTGACCCCGGACGGCAGATGGACTACCGCAGGAAGGTCCACTATCTTCCCGCTCGCGAGTTCAAGAGCTACCCTGGATACCGGGTCGTCCTGTCGCCTTCCGACATGCTGGAGTTCATACGCTCGGAGAAGATCGACATCATCCACTGCCACGGACTCGCATCGATGGCTATACTGAGCCTCACTGCGTCAAGGGCACTGAAGATCCCTCACGTGCTGACGTTCCACACGATGGCCAACGAGGCGATCAAGTACTACTCCCCGGTGCCAATACCCAGAGAGATCATGGAGAGGCTGGTTTGGATATACCTCAGGAACCTGCTGAAACGGCCGGAGGTCGTGATAGCGCCCTCGGCCCCTATCAAGGAGGAACTCCTGGGGAACGGAGTCGCAATGAAGTCGTGCGAGGTCGTTCCCACGGGAGTGGACTGCACACGCTATCATCCGGACAAGTACGACAAGTCGTTCCTCGGCACGTTCGGTCTTGATGGCAAGACCGTCCTCCTGCATGTGGGGAGGCTGTCGCTGGAGAAGCGGCTGGACATAGGCCTCAAGGCGATAGCCGAGCTCGCGCCCAGGTTGCCCGACCTCAGATTGCTCGTCGTGGGCAGGGGGCCGGCCGCAGAGCACTACAAGGGCCTCGCACGCGACCTGGGCATCTCGGACAGGGTCGTCTTCGCAGGTTTTCTCCCGGACGACGAGCTTCCGAAGGCCTACGCAAGCGTAGATGCTCTGTTGCTCGCCTCGACCTTCGAGACGCAGGGCCTCGTAGTCCTGGAGGCACTCGCATCAGGGACGCCGGTGGTTGGAATGAGATACCGTGCGATCCCTGAGTTCGTGACCGAGGGCAAGAACGGCTGTCTGTTCGATGAGGAATCGTGCGCCGAGGCGATCCTGAGATGCCTTGCACGTGCAGAGACCATGAAGATCAACGCAGTTTCAACCGCGAGAGAGTACTCGGTGGACGCCTGCACGGCGCAGCTGGAGAAGGCGTACGAGAAGGCGGGGAAGATACTCTCTGAGCTGCTCAGGGCCTGAGGCAGCCCGCTATCTCGGTCCGGCCCCGGCGCTGTCGTCCTCCTTCGCGGACGGCGAGGACGATCGAACAGTCTTGCTCGGTAGCCCAGCCTTCCTTCTATCGGCGAGTTCCCTGAGCCTCAGCGAGAGGAACAGCCCCGCGACGGTGAGGGTGCCCAGGCTGCTCTTCACGGACACGAGCAGGAAGGCGACCATGACGAGCATGATCCTGTCGTACAGGTCCGGCATCCACATGCTCCCCACGAGAGCTATTGCCACCACGGCCACTGCGATGTATGAGAAGTAGTCGCTCTCTGAGGCGATCTCGGCCAGGACGGTCCCCCCATACGACGTCCCCACCCTCGCCTCATCGCTCGTGTGGAAGAAGACCGCCGAGTCCATTACATTGGCGAATCCGAATGGCATGATGATGGCGAAGGCGATTGCGGCCGCCGCGCCCGATGCGACAACGGCGCTGCCGGTCCTCATCCAGTCCTTCTGCGTGAGCCCCCTCTGGAGCTCGAACAGGACCATAACTGCCAGAGGTACCACCGCGTACGCCTTGGTGAGGGCGGCGAGCGACATGAGCAGAATCCCCGTCACCGCTGGGAACCTCCCGAGGCGAGTGTAGGCGAACACGGAGAGGACCATGAGAAGCAGCGTGAGGGATGCGTTGTCGAACGAGTAGAAGAGCATCACCACACCTGCGAACGGAACATAGGACAACCATCGAATCCTCAGAAGGCTCTGCAGAAGGTACAAGGCGAGGCCCGAGAAGAAGAGATTGACAGCGACGAACCATACGGGCGACCCGAGGTTTCCGAGCAGATACCTCCCACCCGAGTAGACCAGCAGGTCCAGCGGTAGGTAGTTGTATGTTCCCATGGTCCAGGTGGTGTTCTCGTCGTACTTCTCCTTGAACCGAGGCACAACGGGCTCCCTGTACGGGTTGACGCCCTCCTCGACAGCCGCCGCACCGCCCTCCACAGCTTCGTCTATATCGTGTATCTCATCGAGATAGCCGAAGTTGGTCACGAACGCAGCTGAGAACACAAGAAAGACGGCCCATAGAAACGCCGCCACCCAGACGCGGTGCTTCCTGAGGATGTCCACCAGCTTCGAGATGCCTTTGAGGCGAACGTTCCAGAGCCATAGGATGACCATGAACCCGAGGATGCCGTTGTAGAACGGGTCGATCAGTCATGCCACCTCCCAGACACATAGCCTCAGGAGCCTCGGCCTTGTGCCCATGCCCGACGCTACAGACATGAGCACACAGGTCAGCCAATTGGCAACAATAGGAGCGTATAAAGAGGTTTGCCAAGCTTCCATTCGGAGCGAGCCAGGGCGGACCAGCTCACAGGCTTCTCCGGCTCCGACACCTCGGCCTAGGAAAGTATTTCTATCGTCACAGCCGATGCAATCGGAGGGACAGGATGGATCTATCCTACACTGCCTTCCTCGCGGTCTTCTTTCTCAGTCTCGTCGGTGCCATCGTAGTCGGGATCCTGATAACCGTGAGGTGGAGGAACCTGTTCGTGATGAAGGCACTCATGTCATTCAGGTACAACGTCCTGTACGTCGTGCTGATCCTGCTCTTCCCTATTGTGGTCAAGGTGATCGAGTACCTTCAGGGGAGGATATCTGACCCGACTAGCAGGTTCGACGAGGTCGTCTACACGAACTGGATATTCAGCCTAAGCGGTGGGACGATAAGGGTCCTGCAGGACAGGCTGAACAGCCGACTTCTGGCGGACCTGTTCATAGTCGTGTACGTCTGGCTTTTCGCTTATGTCACCGCGTTCCCTTCGGTGCTGCTCTTCGCGAAGGACGACCGGGCCACGATGAGGAGGTACGCGATCGCAATGCTGTTCAACGGTCTGATACTCACCCCCTTCTACGCCTTCTTTCCGGTCAGCGTGACGAGCTCGCACCCGGAGTCCGGCATGACCCCCCTGCTCTACATAAGCGTCGACTGGGGCAGGATGGTGCTCAGCATAGACCCCCTCGACAACGACTTCCCGAGCGGGCATGTCAGCCTTTCGGTGACTACCTTCCTTGTCTTCGCGCTCGCTGGGTTCCGGTACAGGAGGGTTGCATACTTCTTCGGAATCGCGACAATCGCCATCATCTTCTCCGTGCTCTATCTCGGGATACACTGGCCGCCCGACGTCTTTGCCGGGTTCCTCGTGGGAGTGGCCGCGACGATGCTCTCCGGGGTGGATAGGATCCAGATGACTATCGACAGGTATGTCAGACTGGTCTCCGAGAGGCTGCTCGGCATCAGAGCTGATGAGGAGCCCAAACCTACGCAGGCAGAACGGTCAGGATAGTGATCTCGAAGAACAGGTCTCGCCCGCTAATCTCTGCGTTGTACCCGGTCGTAGCGTCGCTCTTATGGACCTGGAATGTCTCGTTTGCCTCGTCGAAGTCCCAAAGCACGAACGTGTTGCCGTCCGCATCCGTTCCCTTGACATTGTACACATCAGACGAGGTTATGAGATGCCGGACCGTGACTGTCCCCTCCCCTCCGTTCGCGAGGGGGTCGTGCGCCTCGACCCTGACATACCAGCCTGCTGGGTCGGTGCCGGATTCAGGGTCGCCGAACGGAGTCACAACCTGGCCTACGACCGGCTCGTGCCTGACTGTGACATAACCTCCGGAGACGCTGATCACCCTCACATTCCACTCCCAAAGATAGTGCGGCACTACCCGCATAGGTATGGGCTCTATGGCGAAGTAGCCTCGGAAGCTGGCCTCGGACATCGTCTCGGTGGCTGGGATGACCTGATTGAGATCGACGGTCATCAGCCGGTCCGGATCTATCGCGTATCCGTCCTCGGCCTCGACCGTTACCGTCTTCACCTGCCCCGGATACATCCCCAAGACCCCGAGCGCGAAGCCCTTTATGGTCCCGCCAGGGCCGTAGAGACCTGCCGTCATGAGGAACGACTCGTAGGAGTCGTTGGACCTGCGAGTGAATGTGAGCGACTTCGGGTAGATGACGTCATCATAAGCGACCTCGAGAAGACTGGTGTCGAACACGCGTCCGTCAGCCAGCCTGCCGATGTAGTTCATAGTGACCGTGTCCCCGGAGGCGATTGCCCTCAGTTCCTGCGACTCCGAGACGAGGCTGCGCTCGTAGAGCACATAGCCTACTGCGGCGACTGACAGGATGATCGCGGCAACAAGGATCGCCATGATAATCTTCTGAGGGTCTCTCTGCTTGCTCGGCTTCGGGGCGCTCTCCATCCGGATTCCAGGGCGCGGTTATAGAGTGGGCTCATATAAAGATTGCCGCCAAGAACGTGGAGCCAGGACTCCGTCCTATCCCCCGGACACCGGAGGGAAGAGAGCCACATCGTCGCCCTCGTTGAGACGCAGATGGCGACCTCCTGCCAACTGCGCATTCCTACCGTTGACAAGAACCACGAGCCTGTTCTCGCCGCCGCTCGCCCGAGACAACATCTCGCTCATCTTGCGGCCGAACCGCTGGCCCAGCGATTCGAGGAGCTCTTCCATGCTCGATGCCTCCAGCTCGACCTCGGAGGCTCCGGCGGCCTCCCGGACGGTCGCGAACATTCGCACCTTGATCCTGGCCATGACCATCCCCGATTATCGCCGAGTGCCGTATAAAACCGTCGCCGTGGGAGGACATGTCCTCCGGGTACCGACACGTGAGCACAAGTGACCAGACCCGAGTTCAAGGATGCTCGCGCATGGGACATCCAATGAGGGCTGACATGAGAAGACGAGCGCTCCAAAGGCTGCGGGTGTCCTCGCCATCGATTGAAATCGCCAGGCGCATAGCTGCTTCGAAGCAGACGATGCTCTGACCCGCGGAGGGTTCTTGAACGAGCCATGCAGACGATACATCTTATTAGTCATACTGGAACTGTTCATTTAGTATCTGATTCTTTTTTCGTTCAAGATAGAGAGCCCCCCCCTCCCCGCACGGGCACAAGGGCGCCAGAAGGTCCCAGCGAACAACGGGACAACTGATATGAGAGGCCGACTAAATTCTCAGGTCATCCGAAGGGAAGGTTGACATTGGCCAAGCCGAACATGCAGCGCCGAGAGGCGACCGTCAGAGTGAAGGGCATGCACTGCGCCACATGCTCCGAGACCGTACGCGAGGCGCTGGAGGCTCTGGATGGAGTTACAGACGCAAGGGTCAATCTTGCCACCGAGAAGGCGACCTTTGTCTACGATCCTTCGATTGTCAACATGGAAGACGTTGAGAGGGCCATCAGGGAGTCTGGGTACGACGTCGCCAAGGACGAGCTCACCCTCACGGTCGGGGGCATGCACTGCGCGACATGCGCCATGACAATCGAGGATGCGCTCAAGGCGGTGCCCGGCGTCAAAGATGCGAAGGTGAACTTCGCCCTTGGCAGGGCGTCCGTGGACTACGATGCGGCAATCGCCTCCGAAGCGCAGCTGAAGAGCGCGGTCGAGGAATCGGGGTACAAAGTCCTCGAAGTCCAGGGCGTGCTGGCCGAGCAGATCGCCAGGAAGAAGGATCTCAAGGAGGGCTTCAGGGCGTTCGTGGTTGCCGCGGCGTTCGCCATACCCGTTGCCGTCATCAGCATGAGCTACGACTTCTGGCCCAAAGGTCTGATGGACGAGTCACTTCGCAACTTCGTGCTTCTGGCGCTCGCAACGCCAGTCCAGTTCTATGCCGGCCTGAGGTACTACAGGGGCACCTACTGGGCGCTGAGGAACCGAAGGGCGAACATGGACACGCTGGTCGTGATGGGCACTTCCGCCGCCTGGGCTTACAGCCTGATAGTCACTCTGTTCCCGGACGCCGTTGGATCCATGCACGTCTACTTCGACACCTCCGCGGTGATAATCACGCTGGTCCTCGCAGGCAAATACCTCGAACTGAGGTCCAGGGGAGCGACGTCTGAGGCCATCGTGAAGCTCATGAACCTTCAGCCTCCGAAGGCCTCCGTGGAGAGGGGAGGGGCGGAGGTCGAGGTCGGCGCGGAGGAGCTTGTCGAAGGCGACCTCGTCATCGTGAGGCCAGGGGAGAGGATCCCTGTGGACGGAGAGGTCATGAGCGGCGAATCCGCGGTCGATGAGAGCCTCCTGACAGGAGAATCGATCCCGAGGGAGAAGGTCAATGGCTCCCAGGTCACAGGAGGCACGGTCAACATTGGAGGCGTCCTCCGTGTCAAGGCCACCAGGGTGGGGAGGAACACCACGCTCGCTCAGATCGTGAAGCTTGTTGAGGATGCCCAGAGTACGAAAGCGCCCATCGAGCGGGTGGCGGACACTGTATCGGGGTATTTCGTGCCAGCAGTGATTGCAGTGGCTCTGTCATCCTTCCTCTTCTGGTACTTCTTGGGTTCGCAGCTCTGGGATATCGGTGACGCGCTGACCTTCTCTCTGACCGTCATGGTCGCTGTGCTGGTCATCGCATGTCCCTGCGCCCTCGGCCTGGCGACGCCGACCGCGATAGTGGTGGGGACGGGACGAGGGGCTCAGATGGGCGTGCTCATAAAGGACGCCTCAGCGCTCGAGACCGCCCACAGGCTGACGACGGTGATCTTCGACAAGACCGGCACTCTGACCAGAGGTGAACCGAAGGTCGTCAGGCTGGAACCTGCTGAGGGTAGAACGACATCGGAGCTGCTCTTCCTCGCTGGCAGCGCTGAGAAGGGCTCAGAGCATGTGCTCTCGAGGGCGGTCATCTCAGCGGCCGAGGAGTCTGGAACATCGCTGGAGACGCCCCAGAAGTCCAGCGTCGTCCCCGGCGAGGGGATCACATCGGAGGTTCGAGGAAGGCTGGTCTCGGTCGGGAACCGCAGGATGCTAGACAGACTCGGGATCAAGACTGGGATCTTTGAGGCCAAGATGCAGGACATGGAGGCCAATGGCATAACGGCAATGGCGTGCGCGGCAGACGGAGAGCTCATCGGGCTGCTGGGAGTCGCAGACACGTTGAAGCGGGATGCCAGAGAGGCCATCTCGCGCCTGAAGGCCATCGGGCTCAAGGTCGTCATGCTGACGGGGGACAACGAGAGGACCGCGAAGGCGATAGCGAGCCAGGCGGGCATCGACGAGTTCAGGGCGCAGGTCCTGCCAGCCGACAAGGCTGGAGCTGTGGAGGCGTACCAGAACGCAGGGGAAGTCGTCGCAATGGTCGGCGATGGGATCAACGACGCCCCCGCCCTGGCAAAGGCCGACATCGGCATCGCGCTCGGCTCAGGGACCGATATCGCACTCGAGTCTGGCAACATCGTCCTTGTCGGGGAGGACCTCAGAGGCGTGGCCAACGCGATCAAGCTGAGCAAGCAGACCTTCAGGAAGATAAGGCAGAATCTGTTCTGGGCTCTGTTCTACAACACGGCTTCGATACCCATAGCCGCTGGTGTGCTCTATCCACTGACGGGCTGGCTTCTGAGCCCGATGATCGCAGCTGGGGCGATGGCTTTCAGCTCCATTTCCGTCGTGACGAACGCATCTCTCCTGAAAAGGTACCGGCCCTGAGGCCCTGAGGAGGCGCCAGGCCCGGCCAGCAGGCGGCCCGGCTCGTTCCCAGAGACCGAAATGTGTAGAAAAGGTTTATCTGGGCGCTTCCAGATAACAACCTGGACACCTGAAGGATTGTGGGCGGCTCTAACGACCTGTTCGCTGCTATCTGCGAGCCCGCTCTCCGAGAACCCATTTCCGCGGTCCCCCATTCGGATGTGGTCTGATGTTCGGAAAGAAGTTGACCAAAGGTTTCTTGGTAGACAGCAGTGGCAGACTGGTCAAGGAATTCATATTCAGCCCCAAAGCAGATGTCTCGTTCGACCAGGTCAAGCCGGCCGTGCAGGCGATCGGAAGCGCGGGCTCCCAGGGGTCTTTCGAGATCGCCAAGAACACGGCGACGGTCGTGAAAGGTGACAAACTCCACTTCATATGCATAACCAAGGGACCTCCGGACGACGAGGATCTCGGGTTCTTCAGGGAGATGCTGAACTCCGTCGAGCTGTCGCTCGGCACGGCGATTGAGGCGAGGATCAAGGTCGCGGAGGAGAACGAGCAGCGCGCGAAGAACGAGCTGGAGAACGTGAGGAAGGCCTCCCAGGACATGGACATGAACAGGAAGGGGCTTGCGCTCGAAGGCGTGGCGCTCGAGGAACTCAGGATGGACCTCGGCAACCTCAAGGGGGACATGGAGAAGTGGCAGGACGAGCTGCGCGAGTTCGAGGGGCAGGTCGAGGAGCGGCACGATATGATAGACGAGCGGGTCTCGCTCCTGCTGGAAAGGGAACAGATGCTTGTCAAGGCCCAGGAGGCCTTCGAGACGGTATCGGAGGCCAAGAGGGCGCTCATGAGGACGATGCAGGAGGGCATAGCGGACTCCCTCTCGTCCTACGAGTCTGGCCTCATGAAGTACGACACGGAGAAGAGGGCTCTCGAGGAGCAGAGGCAGTCCCTCGACACGAACATAAAGGACCTGCAGGAAAGAAAGGCCCAATGGGAGAAAGACATCGAGGACACCAAGCAGAGGCTGGAGGCGCTCGAGAACGACAGGAAGGCTCTGGAGGCCGATGCGGAACAGCTGAAGGAGCAGCGGAGACAGTTCGACGAAGAGAGGGCCGCTCTTGAGACCAGTAAGACGGAGTTCGAATCGATGGCCTCTCAGCTGGAGACCGATAAGAAGGCGTTCGCGGCGGAGATGGAGAAGAGCCGGGCCGAGATCAAAGAGACCCAGACGGCGCTTGAGGAGCGCGAGCGCGTAATCAAGGAGACTGAAGTCGGCCTCGAAAACAGAATACAGGAACTGGACAGGGCCGTCGCGGAGCTGAGCACGAAGCAGGAGACGCTCAGCTCGCAGACACAGGAGCTCGAGAGGCGCACGAAGGAACTGGAGGCAAAGGAGGGGGACTTCGAGTCCGAAACGGAACATCTCAAAGAGGAGAGGACGCAGCTGGAGGGCGAGAAGGCTGCTTTCGAGACAAGAAGGACGGATCTCGAATCCATGGTATCTCGACTGGGAGCGGACAGAAAGGCGTTCGCTGCCGAGATGGAGAAGGGTCGAGCGGATCTCGACGAAGGCCGAACGGCACTTGAGAGGCGCGCAAACGAAATCGAGAAGACCGAAGCTGAGCTCGAAAACAGAAAGCAGGAGCTGGACAGGGCCGTCGCGGAGCTGAGGTCGAAGCAGGAGATGGTCAGCTCCCAGACCCAGGAGCTCGAGAAGCGGACGAAGGAGCTGCAGGAGAAGGAGGAAGGCCTCGAGTCAGAGAAAGCCGAGCTGGAGAAGAGACGCGCGGAGACCGAGAAGAACGCCGAGGCGCAGCAGCGCGAGCTGTCCGCACTGCTAGCCAGGATCGGGAAGGACAATGTGGTTCTCGCCGACAGGACCGCTGAGCTCGATACTAGGGAACTGACGGTCCGCGACCGTGAGTCCAAGGTGTCGGAGGGAGAGGCTCGTGTCGAATCGCTCCTCAGAGACCTCGACAAGAAGGAGAAGGACACCGCGCGCAAGATGCAGTCGTTGAAGGAGGCTCAGGCCGCTCACGAGAAGGCACTACAGACCTTGGCCGAGCGGGAGGCGAGCCTGGCCGAGAAGGACAGGGCTCTCATGGCCAAAGAGGCTGCCGTGGCCGAGGCGAAAGCCAGCGCGGAGGCTGACTCCGAGGCAAATGCACTGGCGAAGCAGGATCTCGAGAGGACGAGCGCAGTCCTCAAGAGCGAGCGCGAGGGGCTGGACGAACGGGCAAAGATAATGGACGAGCGGGACTCGAAGCTGCGGGACGAAGCTGCGAGCCTAGATCGGATGCGTGAGGAACTGACTGCGATGTCACAGGAATTTGAGTCCAAGAGGATCGCCATTTCCGAGAGGGAGAAGGCGCTGCACGAAGAGGCTGAGAACGCCAAAGCGAAGGTGGCCGAGGAGATGCAACGACTCGATTCTGAGCGGAAGCACGTCGCCGAGAAGCTCGCCGAACTCGAGGCGAAGGAGAATACGCTCAGAGATAGGCAGACAGCCGTTGCCGGCGCTGAGAAGGAGATCGAGGCGAAGGAGCTAGCGTTCAAAGAGAAGGTCGAGGATTACAACCAACGGAGGGAGGGCCTTACCGCCGACATGGAGAAGGTCGCTCTCGAGAAGGCCAAGATAGAGAAGATGCGGGATCATCTCGACAAGCGCAGGGAGCTCATTGGCGGGCAGGTGGACAGGCTGGCCGAGGTCACGAAGAAGCTCGAGGAGATGAGGGCGAGGTCGAAGAAGAGGCTTGAAGAGGTCGCCGCATCAGAGGCCGCGTCCCCACCTGAGGAGCAGCAGCCTCCGCAGTAGTCCACAGAGACCGTGTCGACGATTTCAGTGAATCTCGGGCCAACCCCGCTCCAGCCCTCTCGCAGCCGCGACCAGAGTCCGTCTGAAGAGCGGCTTCTTCCTGGCATCGGACCGAAGGCGTTTCGATATGTGAGGTCGTACTTGCTCCTTGACATCGGTCCCGGATGCGTTCTCGTAGCTCGAGAGCAGACGCAGGCAGAGGTCGAATTTTATCGGCGTGAAGAACGGCTCGCTCCCGAGGATGCAGGCGGAGACTTGTCCCAAATCCTCGACGGGAGCCCCCAGTCGAGCGTCTTCGAGGTCGACGCAGAACAGGTTCTGCTCCGAACAGATGAAGTTGCTTAGGATCGCGTCGCCCAGGATCGTGTGACCCCTATCATCGAGCAGGCGTTCATGGAAGTCGGCGAGCCAAGTGCCGATCTTGTCCGCGATGTCGAATCTGAACAAGTGGTTTATCAGCCGGTCGCAGCCCTCGCCCTCGATGTACTCCTCGACAATGTACTCCTTGTCCTTCCAGAAAGGAAGCGGCACGAAGATGCCCCGAGCCCTAGCCCTGAGCAGCGTCTCGAACTCGGTCCCGGCCTTGCCCGTGAAGAAGCGCTTGACCACGACGGGCCTCACGTTTGTCTCGACGACCCACACCCTGTTGACGCCGCTGGGAAGCAGAGTGACCTTGTTGACGACCACTCTCTGGTTGAGTGCATTCTTGAGCGCCTCGAACCCAAGGGAGTCGAGGGCCGTGAAATCGCTCAGCATCGTATCACAAAAAGGTGGTTGTCAAGATAAATAGCCTCTGACGTGGCAGGGCCGAGATCCGACCGCGCGCTAACGCCAGGAGACCGAGTCCTCTCTCAGGGAATCCATCAGCGCCTTGGTCACTCTAAGAGCCTCGTCTGGATCGTTGGATCTCAGAGACTGCATGGCGTTCTTGATCATCAGGACGTAAGAGGATATCTCGATGCCGAGTCCCTTCGCCTGAGTCAATATCTCCCTGGCCTTTGCGATCTCCGAGCGCACAAGGGTCGGTATGCTCGGGGCCACTATCTCCTCTGTCTGTCTCGCCAGTGCGGACGCGAGGTTCCAGTTGCCGTCCCTTGCAGCCTCCCAAGCGCCTCCAATCAGCCTGCGTGCTCTTGTCGTGTCGGTACCGAGAGCGCCGATATCCGATATGAGGTGCTCGATCTCCTCGAGAAGCCTTGCAGATCCAGTGAAGCCCCTCAGCGCCTCCTTATGCAACAGGTCGCGCGAGGAGTCTCTCTGCCCCAGGAGACCGAAGAGGTCGAACTTCTCGGGCCTGACCATCGGCTCCCTTCTAACAGGCCTGTCGATCGTCGACTGCTCAGTCTCTTGCTTCTCGCTGACCGACTCGGGCTCTGACTCCTCTGCCAGCGGTCCGTCCGCGAATATCGCGCCGCAGAACGGACAGTATGGGTCCGACTCCTTCACGATCATGTCGCATTCGGTGCACTGAAACAGAGGGCCTTCGTCCTCGACGGCCGGGGTGGGGTTGACTAGCTTGGGTGATAGAGCTGCCTGCTTCATCGACTCGCTCATGCGCGGCTCAACCGAGCCCACGCCGCCCGACAGCCCAGTCGTCCTGTTGTCCCGGCTCCGGAGTATCCTCTGCAGTTTCCTGCGATAGACATCCGATGCCGTGTCTGAGGACCCTTGGGTGCCGGTGTCCTTTCTCGGAACCGATGTGCCTGCCATGCTCGTTTTCACTCCGTCAGTCAGTGTCTGCAGTATTATTTTGGCCGGCCGGCTATAAGAACAGTGCCTCCTGGGTATCAGAGGCCGAAACACGGGGCTTCGGGGTCCGTCCCAGAAGACGAGGCTATCTTCCGCCCGTCATCCGGACGAAGGCGTTCTCGTCCAGAATCGACTTGCCCATCTTCTTCGCCTTGTCGAGCTTCGAACCCGGGTCCCTTCCGACGACCACGTAGTCCGTGGCCTTGGTTACGGAAGGCGACACCTTCCCGCCGAGTTCGCGGACCTTCTCCTCAGCCTGAGAGCGGGTCATCGAGCTCAGCTCGCCCGTGAAGAGGAAGACCTTGCCTTCGAGGGTGCCTCCCGCCCTTCCAGACGCCTGCATAGAGAGCCCTGTCTTCCTCAGCCGCTCTATCAGCCTACGGTTGCTAGAATTGTCGAAGAAATCACGCACCGCGCCCGCGACGACGTCCCCTACGCCTTCCACGACGGAGAGCTCTTCCCGCGCCGCCGACATGAGCTTGTCCATGCTTCTGAATGCCTCCGCCAAGTCGTTGGCCGTGGTCCTGCCCACGTGCCTTATCCCGAGGGCGAACAGGACCCGAGAGAACTCCCTGTCCATGCTTGCACGGATGGCATTGAGGATGTTCTCGGAAGATCTCTCAGCGACGCCCTCCAGCTCGAGCAGCTGCTCCTTGCGCAGGTCGTACAGATCGGCAGCGTCGTGAACGAGCCCCTTGCCCACCAGCTGGTCCACCAGAGCCGGCCCGACGCCCTCTATGTCCATGGCGTCCCTTGAGCAGAAGTGCCGGAGCCTCTCCTTCACTTGGGCAGGGCAGGATGCGTTGATGCACCTGCGGGCGGCCTCCCCCTCTTCGCGCACGGCCTTTGAACCGCAGACTGGACAGGAGGTGGGCATTCTGAACTCCTTCTCGGCGCCCGTCCTCCGCTCGACGATCGGCTTCACCACCTGAGGGATGACCTCGCCTGCACGCTCTATCAGCACATGGTCTCCTATCCGGAGGCCCTTCCTCTTCACTTCGTCCTCGTTGTGGAGAGTGGCGTGAGTGACAGTAACGCCTCCTACCTGGACGGGTTCGAGGACCGCGACGGGAGTCAGGGTCCCCGTACGGCCGACCTGGATATCGATCCCCAGGAGTCTCGTGGTCATCTGCTTCGGGGGATACTTGTAGGCGATCGCCCACCTCGGGTTCTTCGCCGTGTATCCGAGGCGCCTCTGCTGCTCGAGCGAATTGACCTTGACGACTATGCCATCGATTTCGTACCCGAGGTCGTCCCGCTTGGATTCCCAAGAGGCTATGTGCCCCAGGACATCCTCGATCCGCTCGAACCTCTTCGTTTGGGGGCTCGTCCTGAGCCCGCTCGACCTCATCAGCGAAAGGCATCCCTCATGGGTCCCGGGCATGGAATCCTTGCTGTAGCTCAAGGTGTACAGAAAGATGTCCAGAGGACGCGAAGCCGCCACCTTGGAGTCCAGCTGACGGATGGAGCCTGCAGCGGCGTTCCTGGGGTTTGCGAAAAGGGGTTCGCCTGCCTTCTCGCGCTCCCTGTTGAGCTTGCGGAGGCCGTCCTTCGACATGTAGACCTCTCCCCGGACCTCCGCCGTCCTTATGCCGCCAGGCCTGAGCCTCAGAGGGATGCTCTTGATCGTCTTGATGTTCTGGGTTACTTCCTCGCCTATCCTGCCGTCTCCTCTGGTAGCCCCCCTGACGAACAGGCCGTCCTCGTACATGAGCGCCACGCCCAGGCCATCTATCTTGAGTTCGACGACATACTCGACTTGCTCGCCTCCGAGTAGCTTCCGGACGCGCGCATCGAACTCCTTGAGCTCGTCCTCGCTGTAGCAGTTATCCAGGCTGAGCATGGCGACCATGTGCTCCACCTGTGGGAACTCCTCAAGGGCCTTGCCGGACACGCGTTGGGTGGGCGAGTCCGGAAGGACGAGCTCCGGGTGCTTCTCCTCCAGGTCTCGAAGCTCCCTCAAGAGAGTGTCGTACTCGTAATCGGAGATCTCGGGGTTGTCCTCCACATAATACTTGATGTCGTGGTGCGAGATGAGCTCGATCAGCTCCCTCATCCTCTTCACGACCCTGTCCTTCGCGTCCGTCATGGTCTCCTGCCTTTCAGCGTCCTGAGCAGATCCCCGACCCTCGATGTATTCAGGACATCCCCCCGCTCAAGCCATCCTCTCCTCGCGGTAATCACTCCAAGCCTCATATAGCCCATATGTTCGACGTGATGTGAGTCGGTGCCTATCGCGACCCGGACACCCGCTTCCTTCGCCATGCGACAGTGTATGTCGCCCAAGTCGAGCCTGTTCGGGAACGAGTTGATCTCCATCAGGACGCCCGACGAGCGCGCTGCTTGGAGCACCTGCTGCATGTCCAGCTGATACGCTGCGCGCTCACCTATCAGCCTGCCCGTCGGATGGCCCAGGATGTCCATCTGCCCGGACTCGACTGCGCGCACAACCCTCTTCGTCATCTCGGCCTTCTCCATCTTGAACCTCGAGTGGACGGACCCGATCACGATGTCCAGGTCCTTGAGCAGAGACGGCGGAAAGTCGAGAGAACCGTCCGCCTTGATATCGACCTCGGTGCCTGCGAGCACCCTGATTCCCAACTTCGAAGCGCTCTCAAGCTTCCTTATCTCGGAGATCTGCTGTCTGAGCTTCTCCGGGCTAAGGCCACCTGCGATCTTCAGGCTCTGGGAGTGGTCGGTAACAGCGACGAACTCGTAGCCTCTGTCCGATGCGGCGCGAGCCACGTCCGGAATAGAGTTGGCGCCGTCGCTCCAGTCTGTGTGGACATGGAAATCCCCTTTGATATCGCCGGGCTTCACGAGCTCTGGGAGCGCCCCTTTCTTGGAGGCGTCGAACTCACCTGAGTTCTCGCGCAGCTCGGGCTCGATGTATCCGAAGCCGAGGGCCTCATACAGCTCCTCCTCCGTCTTGCCCGCCACCATCTTGCCTGAGGCGCGCTCGAAAAGGCCATACTCGTTGAGCTTGAGGCCCATCTCCACGCCCACCCGCCTCATGTAGACGTTGTGCTCCTTCGAACCAGTGAGATAGCACAGGGCGGCCCCCCAGCTGCGCGTCTCCACAGCCCTCAGATCCACCTGGAGCCCCCCTCTCAAGCGCACGCTCGACCTCGTGGGACCCTTCATCAGGACATCCTGAACCTCGGGATACGAGACGAAGGCGTCCATTATCGCAGCGGGTTCGTCGTCGCCCACGACTATGTCTATGTCGCCGACGGTCTCCCTGCCGCGCCTCAGGCTGCCAGCTATGCTTATCCTGTCCAGGGACTTCGCGGACTTGAGGTATTCCAGATAGGCCTCGGCAATCGGCAGAGCCTCGCCCAGGAGTGTCCGCTGTCCTTTCGCTTCCAAGGCGGCTATCCCCTGCAAGATCCTCTCCTCGGTCTTCTCGCCGAAGCCCTTGAGCCCCCTGAGCCTGTGCGCCCCGACAGCCTGCTTCAGCTCCTCAAGGGAGGATATCCCGAGCTCGGAGTGCAGCACTCTCGCCGTCTTAGGGCCCACATCAGGGACCCTTAGCAGTTCGACCAGGCCCGGAGGGACCTGGGACCTGAGCTTCTCCAGATATCCGAGTCTCCCGGTTCTGACGAGCTCTTCAACCTTGTCAGCGATGGCCTCGCCCACTCCGGGGATGTCTCTCACGCGCCCTTCGTCGACCAGCTTCGTGATGTCCTCGTCCAGGGATTCGATGTTCCTCGCGGCGCGCCTGTACGCCACTGGCTTGAACGAAACATCCTGGAGGTCAAGCAGGTCAGCTACTTCGTAGAAGACCTCTGCCACATCTGCGTTCTCCATGCCGACCTCCCGACTCCGCTCGAAATCAGGGACGAATCCAATATAGGTTTCCATGCGATGGGGTGTCGCGGAAGCACTTATGTTTCATCCACGGCTCTCACTGGCCATACTTATGCGTTATAGTTTTATATCATGTAGGATATGGTCATATCGCATTAGGTATGATTGACATGCTGTCGAAGGAGGTTCTGTCGATACTGGCTAAGAGCGGTCGCATCGATCTGATTCGGGCTCTGAGGTCATATCCGGACAAGGACCTCAGCGTGAACGAGCTTTCCCGGATCGCGGGTGTCCCGACGATGACGGCATGGAGGGCGGTACGAGAGCTCAAAAAGGCGGGGTTTGTGAGGACGAGGAAGGTGGGGAACGCCCTGATCGTGAGAATCACGGACGACAGAGAGAAGCTGAGGACCCTCAGGCTGATTCCCGAGACAGACCCTCAGAGGAGCGCAACGCTGAGATTCGCCTCGGGGCTGGGTGAAAGACCTTGGCTTCGTGAGTGCAGGCTCTTCGGGAGCATAGCAAGAGGGGAGCACGCGCCAGGAGAGGAGGTCGATGTCGCGGTGATATACGACGATGCTGTGGTCTCGGAGGCAGAGGCGAGGGCCGAGGCATCTGAGCTGGCAAAGGCCATACTAGCCGAGACCAATGTCACGATCGTCCCGTTCACGATAGCGCTCAAGGAGATGGGGAGAAGAGGCGGTCTCGCAACGGAGCTGAGGGACAAAGAGGTCATCTGGAAGGCGTGAGCTAACTCCAGCCGCCTTCAGAACACCGGGGCCTTGGAGAAGTGGTCGTAGACTAGCCTGGCGATCTTCGCCTCTGCCAGCTGCGCTTTCTCGGGGCTCTTCTCGACGAGGTTCTTGAAGAAGACGCAGAGGACAACCCGGGACTTGGGGCTGACGTATATGATGCCCGCGTTGTTGACCGTCCCTGCGGTTATGCCGGATTTGGAGGCCACGACGACATCGTCGGATAGATAGTGCGATGCCGAGGAATCCGACACGTTCCTCATCATCAGCGCGATTATCTGCGTGCCCGACTCGGAGGACACCGCCTCGCCATTCAACACCTTCTCGAGTATGAGGCCCATCTCCCTCGGGGTGCCCAGGTTGTCGAAGACCTGGTCGTACTCCCGCTGGGTCTTGAACTTCTTCTCCTCCTTGAGACCGTAGAGGTTCTCGTATCGCCGCCTGAACTCCTCGACCGAGAGGTTCGCGTACTCGCGGTCTATCTCGTTGAGTATCTTCATGCGCTCTATGTCGCTCAGGCCCTTCCATATCCTCGCGGCCTCCTGGACGGACCTTCCCTTGAACGGGCCCATCCCCATCGTCAGCAGGAACCCCTCCCGCCAAGGGAGATAGATGGATGTCTTGGCGAGACCCAGTTCCCGGATCAGCATATTCACCCTCTGGATGCCTATCCGCTTCCAGAGCATCTCCGAGGCCGTGTTGTCCGTGGCGATGATCATCAGGGTGAGGAGGTCCTTCACGGTCAGCTCGAGCCCGGGGCTGAGGTACTGAAGCACGCCCGAACCGATGCAGTAGTTGCGGCCCTCGAGTCTTAGCTTCTCGTCCATCGATATCAGGCCCTCCTCCGCCTGCCTGAAGACCTCGACCATGAGGGGTATCTTGAAAACGCTGCCGAGGGGGAATATCTTGTCACCGTCGATGGATATCTGCCTGCCGCTCTCCACATGCTTCATGTAGAGACCCATCTGGCCCTTGACATCCTTAGAGACCTTGATGATCTCGGCCCTCAGCTTAGCCATGCCTGGGTCCGTCGAAGTCTTCCCCTTCTCCGCCGTCAAGTCTTAGACTCACTCTCCCAAGCGATGACGATTGCGCACTTGACCAGTGATACCAGGAGCACCGGCCCGGCTGCAACTGAACGCATCGGGATGATGGTATTTAGCGACTTCTATTCAACATCGTGCTCCCTCTGGGATCTGTCTGGGCTGCGCGTCTCACCAGCCGGAAAAGCCTTTAGGCATGTCCCGATTCCCCCAACGCCGAGGTGGGGTATGTTGAGTTCCGCAGATTTCGAGAGGTTGAGCAATAGGAAGGTCGCGAGACAACTGGTCGACGGGGAGGCCTTCAAACGGATACACGATGAGTCTATCGGAGTGCTCGAAGAGGTCGGGATCCGGATATACAGCCAGTCCGCCCTCGCTCTGCTCCGGGAACACGGGGCGAGCACCGACAACGATAGGATGATCGCCAAACTCCCGAGGAACCTTGTCGAAAAGGCCCTCTCCACTGCCCCCAAAGGGTTGAGATTGCGTGCGAGGAACCCCAAGTTCGATCTTCTCCTGGACGGTTCGCACCTGTACTTCACATTCGATGGCTGTGGCGTCCAGACCATCGATATCGAGAGCGGCATGAGGAGGGCCGCTAGGAAGCAGGACATAGTCGACTGTGCGAGGCTGGCGAACGTCCTCCCCGGCGTTGGCTATTTCACACCCTCTGTTGCCCCCCAGGACGTGCCCCTCCACGCTCACGTGCTGCACCAGATGGAGGCGGCCTATTCAAACACAGACAAGTTCGTGGTCTCGGAATCGACCACGACCGCGGCTGAGGCGAGGGCGCAGATAGAGATGGCGGCCGCGGTCGCCGGAGGAAGGGACGAGCTCAGAAGGAGTCCGACGCTATCAGCGATCATCTGCTCTGTGCCTCCCCTCAACCTGGATGGAGGGGGCAGCGAGGCAGCGATGGAGTTCGCCAGGGCGGGCGTGCCAGTGATCATGATGAGCATGGTCGAGGCCGGCGTATCCGGCCCCGTCACCCTCGCAGGAACCCTCGCTGTAAGCAACGCTGAGGTGCTCGCGATGCTGACCCTGATCCAGTGTGCCCGCAAAGGAGCGCCTGTGATATACGGCTCTGTGCTCTCCATGATGGAGCCCAGGACAGGGGCGTACGTGTCGGGCTCGCCCGAGGCGGCGCTGCTCTGCTCTGCCGTGGTGGACCTCGGCAGGCACTACGGGATACCTACCCAGGCGGGCACCTTCGGGACCAACGCTGCGCTCCCCGGAAGCCAGGCTGCGACCGAGCACTGCCTGACCACGCTTCTCGCGGTGGGCGAAGGCGCGGAGATGGTCAACGGCTTCGGGCTCCTGGACGCCTCCACGGTGCTCTCATTCGAGCAGCTGCTGCTCGACTATGACATCGTCACTGAGATCCTGCATATGGCGAAGGGGATAGAGGTGAACGAAGACACCCTAGCTCCAGGGCTTATCAGGGAGGTCGGGATAGGCGGGACATACCTTTCGAAGAGGCACACGCTCACGCACCTGAGGGAGGCCTGGCAGCCCATGGTCTTCGAGTACGGGAGCTATGACGAGTGGATGAGGAAGGGCGCAGTCGACCCCGTGAGACGCGCCAACGAGAAGGCGAAGGCCCTACTCGGGTCGGCCCCATCTGTCCCCCTGCCTACAGATACCAAGACGGCTCTCCAGCAGATCGTGGCCAGAGGCGAGAAGGAACTCAGATGAGCTCTCCCGCTCACAATGCAGGCATCGCACAGGCTGGACAGTGAAGAATCAGGATGGGAGACTGGATCGAGGGCACGGAACCGGTCAGGGGGAAAGGGGGGGAGGAGAGTTGCCGACCAGGTCCAGAGAGAAAAACTCTTTTCCCTCTTCCAATCTCTCGGCCAGAGGATGGCTGGGCACGCCTCATATATGTGTTGTCCCTGGAATCAGCGGTGATAACGACGTTTGGACCCTGCCAGGATGGATTCTGCGGCATGAGCGGCGATGACCACTAGATGAACGACACCCTGTCTCCTGCAGACCTGTCAAGGGGGTAAAGGTTTAACAGCAGGTACGGGATTCCGGCAGAGGCCCGGGGGCGTGCCATGTCCGCCAAGAAGAAGACCTTTTCTAGAAAGCCAAGCGCTGTCATCTTCGACCTCGATGACACGCTCATAGTCTCGACGGTGGACTACGGCAAGTTCAAGCGGCTCGTGATCGACAGGATCGTCGAGGATGGAGAGCCGAGGTCGGACTACAGCATGGAGGAGTTGATCGTCCCCACTCTGAGGAGGTACGAGGCCGCTCTGCGCTCCAGGGGAGTGCCGGAATTTGGAATCAGGAAGAGGCTGGCAGATCTGGACACGATAATGGACATCGTCGAGCTTGAGAGAGTCTCTGAGACTACCGCAATCCCAGGCGCATCCGATATCCTCTCCCTCCTGCGGACCAAGGCCGTCAAGATCGGCGTCCTGACCCGTGGTTGCAGGGGATATGCCACTGCCGCGCTGCAGAAGACCGGCATGGACCAGCTCGTGGACGAGATAGAGTGCAGGAATTCGACCTCGAAGCCGAAGCCCGACCCGGAAAGCTACCTGAAGCTTGCGAGGGCCCTTGGGGTGGGTCCGGCCGAAACCTTGTTCGTGGGGGACCACCCGATGGACGCTCAATGCGCAGCCAATGCGGGAGCACCCTTCGTGGGCGTCATGACGGGAGATGTGTCTGAACAAGATCTCATCGCCGCCGGCAGCATCGCTGTCTTCAAGGACGTCGGTCACATGCGTTCGTGGCTCGAGGGGCTCCTCTCAGATTGAATCCTAAAGTGCATTAACGAGTTTACTCTGACGATGATTGAACCGAAAAGAGGCTATCTCGAGCCGGTGTCGAGAAGCCTGAGCACGCCCACATCCCCGACATTTATGAGCGAATCGTCGTGTTGCTCGCCCTCGGCCTTCGGGACTATGGGCTCCATGCATCTCTCCATCAATGCCAGCTCCCTCTGAGTCATGGTTCTTGGGTCCACGGGGACCAGCAGTATGCTCTCGTTCGTGACGACGACGTCCCTCAGCTGATGCATGAACTGGAGCATCCGGTCGTATGTGTTCAGCGATATCAGGTATTCGAGTCCGTCCACGACGACCACGGTTCGAGGGTTGCCCTCGATGAAGGAGCGCATCTGCCCCATCAGGATGCCGATGGCAGTGGGGTTGATCCTCGACTCCCCAACCAGGTTAGTGAGCCATAGGACCCTGCAGTTCCCCAGTTCCTCCTCGCCTAAGAGCTTCTTGGGGAAGTCGCGCGTGACCACCATGCCGGCGTAGCCAGAAGATAGAGCTTGGTCGAACATCTCGAAGGTCGTCCTTGGCCTTCGCTCTTCGACAAGGTAGACATTGCCAGGCTTGGCTTCAGGCACCATGGAGGAGCCTGAGCTGACAGCTGGACTCACTGCCGCATCCCATCCGTGGTAACAGATATACTGGGTATCTTTATATAATACTGTTGGACAGGATAGCAGATGGCGCAACTGACCATCGGGTAGGATCGACCCCAGACTGTTTTCTCGCTCTGAGTCAAAGTGCCGGTCGAGGAGACACCTCAGCTCCCGCCGACTACTCCTCTTCCTTGACCCTCAGGCCCATGCCAGCCACCTCTTTCTTGTACCTCTTGATTATGCCCCGGTACTCCTTCGTTGGCTTCCTGGCATCGGCATCCCAGCACTCGTAGAGGCTCTTTCCAAGTGGAGGAGCGTCGAGCTTCGACTCGTACTTGGCCAAGAGCTTCTTGACTAGCTCGTTCGCGTCCTTCCTCTTCATCCCCGCGACCGCGTGGCCCACCTCCGCGGATATCCTGGGCTCGACAGGGGTCGTCCTATCCTCGTGCTTGTTTGTGGCCACACCCACGGACTCGATGGACAGGCCGGCGGTAACAGCTGCGGTCACCGCTGCGGTGGTCTCGTAGAGGCACATGGGGGTGCAAGGTCCGGCAGTCGTGTAGTTGAGGTTGAGGCTCAGTATGTGCGTGTTCCTGCTGATCGCCTGGCCCATTGAGCTGATGACCCAGAGCATATCTCTCGGGCTGCTCGCGACATACTTCAGATGTATTGTGAAGGGCAGCAGCCAGCTCGACTGATATGCCAGCAGGCCCATCATGTGGTGGGCGACGTTCGAGACCGCTGTTCCCTCCGGGCCACCGGAGTAGCCCCCCAGAAGTGGCCCGAAGCACATGCCTATGTGTCCGCCAAGGGAGAGGGCCACGGCTACCTTGTTCAGTCTGGCGAAGTCCACCTTCATGGGATCCATGCAGCAGATCATGTAGGCGTCCGACTGCCTCATGCCGAACTTGGGATGCAGCGCGGCCGCAAAGGCGATGTCGCTCTCTGCAGTCGCCAGTGAGTTCATGATCGGGATGCCCTGGCGTCCGACCCTGTTGCACGCTTCCCTGGCGAGCACGGCGTTCCTCATGGCTGCAAGCACCTCAAGCGGGGATGCAGGCCTGACCCTCATGCCCCCGACCCTCGTGATGGCCGGAGTCGTGATCCCGTTCGTCTCCGGTATCTCTGCGTATCCCTCGACCAGCGTGAGGAAGGACCTGTCGCTCGAGCACGCTCCTCCACCCGCGCCGAGCAGGCACCACGGCGGTGTCTTGTCCTCCACCTTCCTCGGAACCATGGCCTTTCTGTCCCTTCCCTCGCCGAAGTAGAGCTTGGACGGGGCCCGCTTGACGGCCTCCATGACCTCCGACTCCGTGAAGGAGATGACCCTTCCGCTGCTCGTGCAGAAGGCGCCGACATCGACCAGCAGCTCCAGACCCGCCTGGAAAAGGTCATCTGCGAGTGCATTGTCCTCCGGGATGGGGTGCTCCGGGTCGTACTTGATCCTGTACTCCCTGACCTTCTCCTGTATCTTGGGGGCGAACAGTCGCAGCTGGTAGTCGGTCTCGCTCATCGGCTTGCCGTTCAGGGCCTTCTCCATGACGTCTAGGATCTGGACCATCGGTTCACCCTGCCTTGGCGATCTTGCTGGCCAGCTTGACCGCCTCGAGGGCGTTCATCCCGCAGCCATCCGCTCCTATCTCCTTAGCCCACTCCTTGGTCGTCGGGCCTCCGCCCACGAGGACCGCGTGCTTCCTCCTGTCCCCGGAAGAGACCAGGTAGTCCACTATGTCCTTCTGCGAGCCGATCGTACTCGACATCAGGGCGGATGCGCCTATTATCCTGGCTCCTGCCTTCTTGGCCTCCTCGACGAAGGTGATCGTCTTCACGTCGACCCCCAGGTCCATGACGTTGAACCCGCCAGCCATCAGCATGCTCGAGACGATGTTCTTGCCGATCTCGTGCACATCACCCTGAACCGTGCCTATGATGACGGTGGCCTTGGTCCCTTTCGAACCCTTGGGAATCAGAGGCAGCAGGAGGGCGAGGGCGGACTTCATGGCATCGGCTGCAAGCATCAGCTCTGGCAGGTAGATCTCCATCTTCTCGAACTTGTCCCCTATCTGCTCGATCGCAGGCACCAGTCCCTCCTCGATGGCGACGAGAGGTTCGACTTTCTCTGTTATCGCCGCCTTGGCCGCTTTCGTGGCAGCTCCAGAATCATATCCCAGAACGGCATTCTGCAAGTCCTTCAACACTTTTTCCTTA